>JAKSDL010000092.1 GCA_022360105.1 Pseudomonadota bacterium | reverse complement strand
GCCTGCATCCAATGAAGCGGCTTGCTACCCGGAAAGAAGTTGCGGATTTGGTCTCCTACCTGTTAAGTGAGCGGGCAGCTTTCATGACCGGGAGTGTTCATTCCATAGACGGCGGATATACGGCCCGGTAAAGTGATTGTTTATAGTAAAATCCTCAAACTGATGGCTGGCGCTGAGACTCAGAATCGTGTTGGCTGCCGACAACGGAGAACGAATGGCAGATAAAAAACCAGGTCTTAAGAGGCAAATTCACCCAATGCCGGACTATGTGAAACGGGCTATTGAAGAGCGTGGTTTGATGAATGATTATAAACAACGTCCGGCATATCAACAAAACGATTACATCGGTTGGATCAACCAGGCAATACTCAAAGAGACAAAGGAGAAAAGACTTAATCAAATGCTTGATGAGCTTGAATCAGGCGGTATTTATATGAAAATGTCGCATCCTCCATCAAAAAAAACATGAAAAAGAAAGAGGAAACGGGCAAACGAGTTAAGCTCTAATGGACAATTTGTCCGAAATCATCTTCATCCAGATGAATGGTTTTTCTTTGTTTCTGCTGTTTTACACTGACCTGGTCCTTAACCGATTCGAGGTTGGGCTCTGGGTCTTCCACATCTGCTGCAGGTTGAGTCGATTCCAACAATATCTTTGAATCCCGTGTTGTATGAGTAATCTGTGGTGTTGCCTCAATACTCTCTTTGCTGGTGGTGAATTGATCAATGGTTTGGTTCAAAAGCATGGCCTGTGCCGACAACTCTTCGGCTGATGAAGCGCTCTCTTCAGCATGGGCGGAATTTTGCTGCGTCACACGATCGATTTGCTCCAGGCCTTTTGTAACTTCTTTTATGCCGGTTACCTGCTCTTTGGAAGCAGTGCTGATTTCGCCGACAATATCGGCGATTTTTTCAATCGAAGTAATCATCTTTTTAAGTGATTCAGCAGTCTTATCAACGACGATAGTACCTTCTCCCACTTGACCAACCGATACGGATATCTTTTCTGAAATCTCACTGGCAGCCTTAGCACTGCGACTGGCAAGGTTCCTGACTTCCTCTGCTACCACCGCGAAACCTTTCCCGTATTTTCCAGCCCTGGCAGCTTCAACCGCTGCATTTAAAGCCAACAGGTTAATCTGAAAGGCTATTTCATCGATGACCTTAATGATTTTCGAAATGTCATTGCTGGAATTGGTAATCCTTTCCATGGACAAGACCATCTCGTTCATTTGCTTGTTTCCCTCTTCCGCATCCTTTTGAGTAAGCGTTGCCAGATTATTGGCCTGTTCGCCGTTTTCAGCGTTCAGTTGCATTTGAGAGGCAATCTCATTTATAGAGCTGGATATCTCCTCGACAGAAGCCGCCTGCTCGGTAGCCCCTTGACTCATCGATTGCGAGGCAGAAGAGAGTTGTTCGGAACCTGCCGCTACTTCACTGGCCGAAATACTTATTTGCTGGATAATGGCACTCAGCTTTTCCACCATATCTTTTAGCGCCTTGCCCAGGGCATCCTTATCAGATCTAACGTATACAGAGGCAGTCAGATCGCCACCGGCGATTTGTTCAGCTACATCAACCATGTTACTCAAATCTGAAACCATTTGGTTCATGGAGCCCCCCAACATACCGATTTCATCACGTAGATCGGTTTCAAAAGTATTGGATAAATCTCCGATCGAAACTTCTTCCGTGTAATTTTTAAGTTTTGTAATTGGACCCGTAATCCCCCGGGTCATTTTTATTGCTGTCAACACAGCTCCAATAATAGCCATCAAAGCAACTATAGAAATGGCAGCCAAAACGATTATCAGACCGGTGTCCATTTCATTGTCGGCTTGAGAGGCTAATTCCATGGTTCGTTTTCTTATTTTCAGAAAATCTGCTTGCACACTTTTTAACGCAGGAATCGTTTCTTTTTCAAAAATCTCTGTTGCCTGATATTGCTTAGCTTCAATATTGTGAATCCAATCTATGGATTGATTGAAAATGGTCTTTAATTCATTAGCAGTTGGTAAAAATTCAGACTCATGAAGTGCCCGGGCATTTCTTAATTCTTTCCTTTCAATTGCTAAATTCACCCTTGTGGCAATTTGATGAAGCTGTTCATAGGGTGCCTCCCAACGCTTTACGAGATCTTTTAATTCAGGGTTTTCGGTCTTGAATGAGTATAACCATATTCCAAGTTGAGATTCCCTGGGGTTTAAATTGCCTGTAAAGGGTTCACCCCTGCCCAGGGCATAATCAAGTTTTTTTATCCATTCCAGATGCTTGATCCAATTGTCATAAAGGAGAGGTTCCAGGGTTTGGTCAAAATCGACATAGGTGGTATCAATTTTAATGGCTGATGCATGCAGTTGCTCATGAGGAATCTTGATAGCTTCCACCAGCTTTTGCAGCTCTGCATCACCGTTAATAAAATCATGAATATGCTCACCATACAGCCATCTCCCCATGGCGCAAAGGCGATGATCGGTTTGCACGGTGACTTCTTTAACCTCGTCATTCACAAACAATTCTTCAAGCTCATACACCCATTTCAAATGATCAATTTCACGCTGCAGTGTCAGAATGGATTTATTGTTGTTGTCCATGACCGTAGAACTTAGCCCGATCGTCCTGTATAGTCCAAGATAAGATGCCAGGGTGATTATGATCAGCAATAACAAAACCACTCCAAACCCCATTAAAATCTTTGATCCAATTTTAAACTCTTTCCACACTTTCATATGTCTCCCCGCAGTTTAAGGTTCAACTGACCTCATAAAGTTGCCCGCCACCAAACCTCATTGTCTGGTGTCTCCCCGCTGTTTCTCTTCCAATAAAAGAAACATTCAGTTCTATTCTAAATCATAAATACCGAATTATGTAAATCATAAATTCCGGATTAGCAAAAAACTTGATGGCAGTGGTTTATCAAAAATAAGTTGTCCATTGCTATGTCATTCAATTTATTAAATATTAATTAAAAAATCGTCAAATAGAGTAAAACATTGTGCCTATTGAATGCTTTTATAAAATCCTTGGCTAATAAAAGTCTGTATTTTTATTATAGCAATTTTACGATTAACTAAGTCAATAAAGCTTTTGAACTTTATTGACATCATTTTTGAAAGTAAATGATTTGAAGTGGATCGGTTTATTTGTTGAAGTAATTTACCTTTTAAGTTCAGACATTCAGGGCGAATTATACGGTTACGGACAACAGTAGCCATAAAGGAGACATTTTAGACCGGCATTGTGGATTAAATGGTCAAAGGATTTCTCTTATTGAAGGTCTGCCGGTATTGTGGCATTATTACGATGAATAATGTCAATTTTGTTCCTGAACATACTTTACAATAATTGATAAAAACCTATTAAAATGGATTAGATTGGAGATTTTTTAGATGGAAATCTAAAGAGATGGAATATGATAGGTATGACATTTATTTTACATTTTTCATTTCAATTAATTGTTTTTATTAGGTATTTTGTAATATGGCTTCGTCAATCACAAATTGTATTGAGGGAGCGTTTATGATAAAATGTTGCAAGTATTCAGGTTAGCTATTTATTAAGACAGGAATTAACATGTCGCCTTCTCTGCTGGTACCGGTTGTAGAGGTTTTTGATCTTGCTTACCGCTGCAAAAAAGCTGCCTTCCGGTGCTATGATATTTTTGTCCGGGGATTCTCGGAATCTCCTGAAGTCTCCGCTTATTGGCTTCAACTTCGAGACGATGAAGTCAAGCATATGGCTGACCTGAATCGTATCAAACCGCTTTATTTAAACCAGCTTCGAAACGAACAATTGTTGCGGCATGAATTACGGACTGTGAACGTGATTCCAAGCCTGACTGATCATAAATGGATAGCCAGGATCAGCGATTTGAATGATGCCTACTTGTATGCAAACGATATTGAATACAACGAATTAAATGCCATATTAAATTTGTTTCCTATTGGAGCAATGGCAAAGTCAAAGTTCAGTGATTTTGTGATTGAGGAGATTACAATTCACCAGGCCAAACTGGCTAGAATTGGAAGAATGTTTGAAAGCCATAGTCTAAGAAAACTCTATCCGTTTCGACTTAGGGATTAAACATGGGAAACTTACCCCGGAATATGATGACATCCGAGTCCATTCAGGACAAATCCACTCTCAACTCTTTGTTAACCGATCAGGCATCAAAAAGAATCTTGATGATGGAAGATGAAGCAATCATAGCTATAAATAGGGAGTTACATCGGAAAGTTGGGGCACTATTGGTTGGGTCAGGTGAGAAAGCCGTGGTACAGGTAAAGCGGGAACAACCATTTGAGGTTTACAGTTTGTTCAAAGAGGTGACTGGTCTATCAAATGAGAAAGGTACTTTGAAATTGGATGAAACATGACAAAAGTATTTAAAACCTGTCCAAATTGTAAAATGGAATGGCCAACACAGGAATCCTTTATCAACGACCTGTCATTAAAAATGAATGGTTACATGGCAAATCTTAACCAATTAGAGGATGGAATCTTCTTTTTCACCCACAATGTTGAACACTGCTTTTCCACGTTAGCAGTCGAAGCTGCACTGTTTTTAAACTTGTATGACGGACCTTATTATGAGGAAAGAAAGGCTCGCAGCGAAGATTGCCCGGGTTATTGTATCGACATGAGGATGTTAAATAGTTGTCCTGTTAAATGTGAATGTGCCTATGTGCGGGAAATCAGCAAGATCATCCAGGATATGCAATCAGGCCGTTCCGATTGATTTTTTTGAAAAAATAAACAGCAGACAAATCGGTTTTCAGATTGCCCTGATCAATCCCAACTATCTTAGTCAGTTATGTACGAGCGGGAAAAGTGCATAGGAGCCATGTGGCGTGGCAGGGCTGCAAAAATGCGAGGTTATGGTTATGACTGAACAGAAAATCGCAACAGGTGTGGTGCATGACGTCCCGGTCGACCTAAGAGACATTTTGATTGCTGACAAACAAGCTTTGGCACTGTGGGAGGATATTACACCGCTGGCTCGTAACGAGTGGATCTGCTGGGTTGAAGATGCCAAGAAATCCGAAACAAGGCGGAAGAGGATAGAAAGAGTGCGAACAGAACTCCTGGAGGGGAAACGTCGACCCTGTTGCTGGCCTGGTTGCTCCCACCGTGAAAAGAAAGGCAGAGGTACCTGATTTTATCTTGTCTTCTTCTCTGCTTTACAAGCTTTCCTGAGAAAATCCGAAAAAAGTTCACCTCACCCAGGGTAATGCAGCTGAAACTGGCACTAGAGGGCCAACGTGACATAATCAAAGTTACACTGGACAAGCGGGCAAATGATTCGGAATAATGACGTATTTCCAAATGCCAAACTATAGTTCATTATCACCAAGAGTTTAACTTGTTTTGATACCCGCGATTCAATTTGAAGGAGAATAAACAGTGCCGGAATTGCCTGACATAACCGTCTATATCGAAGCATTAGAAACACGCATATGTGGCAGCAGGCTAAACGATGTAAGATTGCAAAGCCCATTTTTGTTGCGTACGGCTGATATTTCTTTCGATCGGATTATCAATAAAAAAGTTGTTGAGCTGCGTCGAATCGGCAAACGAATCGCAATTGGTTTTGAAGGTAGTTATTGGCTGGTGTTTCATTTAATGATTGCGGGACGATTTCACTGGAAAAGTCTTAGCCAAAAAGCGCCGGGAAAAAGCGCGCTGATTATCATGACTTTTGACGGAGGCGTTTTATATCTGACCGAGGCCGGAAAAAAGAAAAGGGCATCGCTGCACCTGTTACAAGGTGAAAAAAACCTGTCTTTGCAAGATCCCGGGGGAATGGTTGTTGACCAATTAGACCTGGAAGCTTTTTCAAAACTTTTAACTCGTTCTAATCATACCTTAAAGCGGGTCTTAACCGATCCTCGCGTTTTTAGCGGCATTGGTAATGCCTATTCTGATGAAATCTTACATAGGGCGCGTTTGTCACCAGTTAAACAATCACAAAAGCTATCCGCTGATGAAATAAAGCAGCTATATCAAGCGACTAAAGAAGTTTTGCAAGAGTGGACCAACAGGTTGCGAAACCAGTGCGGTGATAAGTTTCCGGAGAAAGTTACTGCATTTCACCCTGATATGGCCGTTCATGGCAAATATGATCAACCGTGTTTAACATGCCAAAGCAAGGTGCAACGAATCCGTTATGCCAGCAACGAAACGAACTATTGTCCCCGATGCCAAACCGGCGGAAAGTTATTGGCCGATCGTGCACTGTCAAAACTACTAAAGAAAGATTGGCCGAAAACCATTGAAGAGCTTGAGAATAAAAAAAATCACTGACCATTTGCCAAGTCCAACGAGTGTTTCAACCTGATGTTTTTTTGCCGCTGACTCTCCGGAAAAAGCAGGTTTAATCGTCGCAACGTTGGTTTTTAAGCTTGAAAAAGCAAGCTATGGATATCCCGTTCACTCCG
The DNA here is from genome assembly GCA_022360105.1 of Pseudomonadota bacterium. The sequence continues at coordinate 6,288 of JAKSDL010000092.1, read as the reverse complement.
ACCTAAACCCGTAGTTTTCCTGGTTACCCCGCATAAAATTATCGGAAAAAAAGATTCAACAAGCCTGTCAGTTTTGATACAATCATCTTTGAGCCCTACTTGAATCTGTTAAATATTTCATGGGGCCAGATAACTATGCAAATTCTGAGTGTTTAATGGTGCCTTAGAGTTGAATGCCAGTAAAATTACCGTGAAGAGGTGTGGGTGAAAACTGACCAGGGTTCATTTGAATTAAGTCCTAACATATTAAAATTATTAATTCTTGGATATGGGTTACTCATTTCCATAATACTTGTTGCCATCTGGTTGTTTGATGATACGGAGCTTGTTAACCTGTTCGTTCATTCTGCTATTGAGACGTCGGGTGCAGTAGCCTCAATCGCAATAGCAGTGCTTATTTTCATACTCCTTAAACAGAATCAGTATTCACAATCCTATGCATTTTTGGCATATGGATTTATGAGTATGGGGGTGTTGGACATTTTACATGCAAGTGTCTCCCCGGGCTCACTTTTTGTCTGGCTACACAGCTCCACTGCCCTGACCGGTGGATTGTTTTTTGCCTGTACCTTCCTGCCTGGGCATTTTTCCAGGATTGTTCAGAAGACCTATGTCTTCATCATCGCAACAGTTACAATCATTTTATTTGGAATTGCCTCTATCTATTTCCGGGAATTTTTACCGCTGATGCTGGATAACGGGAGATTCACACCTGTTGCCCGTTCATTCAATGTCGTTGGCGGTCTGTTGTTTTGCTTTGCCTTCTATCATTTCCTCCAGAGACTAAAAGCTGAAAAGTCATTGGATGATTTCATCTTCATGAATTTATGCCTGTTGTTCGGTTTGGCCGGATTTTTATTTGAGGCTTCCCAGATCTGGCACCTTGAGTGGTGGGCATGGCATGTCTTGAGGTTGGTCGCCCATTTCCTGATTATCTATTACCTGTTTTTTAACTATTATCGAACCACTGCAAAACTCATCCTTAAGATAGCTGAGCATGATAACGCTTCCAAACTGTTAAAAGAAAAAACCTTCGATTTAGGGGAACGCGTCAAGGAGTTAAACTGCCTTTACGGTATCACCGAACTGATGGAAAACGAAAATCTGTCCCTGGAAGAGGTCTTGGAAGGAGTTGCCAATCTAATCCCTCCCTCTTGGCAGTATCCGGATATCACAGGGGCAAGGATTGTTTTCGACCACCTGGTAACGACCACCAGCAGGTTCAAAGACACTTCCTGGAAACAATCCGCACCAATCAGCATTAACAACCAAAAACGTGGCGTGCTGGAGGTCTGTTATTTGGAAGAAAAACCGGATTTTGAGGAAGGACCGTTTTTGGAAGAGGAGCGAGCGTTGATCGACTCTATTGTCAAGCTGCTGGGCAAAGCGATTGAACGCAAAGTAACCGCCGAAGAGTTAAAACTCAGTGAACAAAAATATCGCCAATTGTTTGATTCGATTACCTATGGTTACGCAATCCACGAAATCATTACAGATGAAAAAACCGGAAAACCTGTGGATTACAGATTTCTGGACCTAAACAAGGCATTTAATGACCACACGGGCATTGAGGCAAGCACCGGTCTGAAATCATCAGAAATTATCGGAAAGACCATCCTGGAGATTATGCCCGAAACTGAGGATTTCTGGATTCAAAAATATGGCGACGTAGCATTGACGGGAAATCCGATTGAATTTGAAGCCCCCTCGGAAGCATTAGGTAAGTTTTACCAGGTCCATGCTTTTCAAAATCAGCCCGGACAATTTGCGGTTATGTTTTCAGATGTAACGGAGCGCAGAAAAGCTGAGGCGGATTTACGCAAACTATCTCAGGCTGTTGAACAAAGCGGAAGTGCTATCGTTATCACAGATATCAACGGTACCATTGAATTTGCCAATCCGATATTTTACGAAAATACGGGTTATTCTCCCAAGGATGTCATTGGCCAGAATCCAAGAATTCTGCAATCCGGGGAACATCAGCCTGAGTTTTATCAAAAAATGTGGCAAACAATTTCTCAAGGTGGTGTCTGGAGAGGGATCCTTACCAACAGGAAGAGAAACGGTGAGCTCTATTGGGAAGCAGCGACGATCTCACCGGTTACGGATTGGAATGGCGAAGTTACTCATTATGTGGCGGTTAAGGATGATATTACCGAACGCAAGAAAATTGAACAAAAACTGGTGGAAAGTAAAAACCGCTATCAGGAATTTGTCGAAGGAACATCCGATTTAATTACTCGCGTGGATAAAGACGGTGTATTTGAGTTTGTGAATCACATGTCAAATAAAATATACGGGATATCACCTGAAGAGTGTATCGGACGACTCGCTTTTGATTTTATTCATCCGGAAGACCAGGATTTCACCAGGGAATGGTTTGCGAAAATTGTTAAAAAAAGTCAAACCTTTGGAACCATTGAAAACAGGCAAGTTCATGTTGACGGGCAGGTATCTGACATGCTCTGGACAGTCAACTTTATTTACGACGACGATGGAAAAATGATTGGGGCGAACAGTATTGCCAGGAATATTTCGGAAAGAAAAACATTTGAGAATGAATTGAAGTCGGCACAAAAACAAGCTGTTGAGGCCAACCAGGCTAAGTCGGCTTTTCTGGCCAATATGAGTCATGAATTGAGAACACCCTTAAACTCAATTCTGGGATTCACGCAAATACTTGAAAAACAACTCGGAGAAACACTGAATGATAAACAACGGAAATTCTTCAATACCCTTAAAAACAGCGGCAATCACTTGTTGGAGATGGTAAATGATATTCTTGATCTGTCCAAGGTGGAAGCAGGGAAGATCGAAACGGATCTTAAACCGTTTGACCTGGGTGATATGCTAAGACGCTCCATCATCATAATGAGAGAGACGGCTCATGAAAAGCAAATTCGAATTGAAGAAAATATTCAACCCGATTTAGGTTGGATCAATGGCGATGAAACCCGTCTTAAACAAGTCATATTCAATTTGCTGTCAAACGCGGTCAAGTTCACCGCGGCAGAAAAAAAGATTGGATTGGATGCTTCAGGTAACGAGCAAGGATTTACGATTACAGTCTGGGACGAAGGAGAGGGCATAGCCAAAGAAGATCTGGATACAATTTTCAATCCCTTTGAACAGGCGAAAAGCGTTCGTGGTGCAAATGAGCAGGGAACCGGGTTAGGGTTATCTATTTCCAGAAGATTGGTACAAATTCACCAGGGTACCCTGGAGGTGAGCAGCCAGCTTGGGAAGGGAAGCCGTTTTACCGTATCATTGCCCGGCAGAATTCCGGTTGAAAGCCAATCGGGAGATGATCTTTCGATCCATCCAAAACATGAAAGCCGGACCTCTGCAAAACACTCGGACATCCTCATTGTGGAAGACAACAAACCAAACAGGGATTTACTCGAGGTGGCCCTGGAAAATTATAGGCTGGATTTTGCAGTAAGTGCCGAGGAAGCTTTGAATATGACTTTAAAAAACGAATATGACCTGATTCTGATGGATATCCAATTACCTAAAATGAATGGTACTGAAGCTATGAAACAGATCAAACAGAGGGATCAGAGGCATGTTCCTATTGTTGCTCTTACATCCTTTGCCATGAAAGGTGATCAGGAAAACTATCTGGCAGCAGGGTTTGACGATTACCTGTCCAAACCAATTGATATTGACATCTTAATCCGCAAAATTGAAAATCTATTGCATTAACGCATTGATTTTGCTTCTCAAATATCCTGGTTTTTACCTGCAGCGAAAGGCAGAGTAAAACCGGATCCAAGTCTTTTTAATTACCGGTTTTAATGGGAACAAAGGCTGTAAGATAGATGTAAAAGGCTTGTAAAACTTCATCCGGTAGCCTAGAGTAATGTGCATTGAAGGAAATCGCTCTTTGACGATACGGGCGAAACACTTCAATGCACTCAATTCAAACCTGGTGTGGGAGCCGGGTTTTCAATCATCAAATCATCATACTCAAGTTTCATTTGTTTTTGACACAGTCGATCAGGCTAGTCTGTCGAGTATATACGGTTGCTTTCAATGCAGTACAACATATTCACGGTGATGAAAGTTATATCTGGTCCTCAAAAGGGCGGGAACTGTGTTTTTTGACTAATATCAGCCACGTATTTTGATTCAAGCAAATAAAACTTGGTGTGGATTCAATTTAAGGAGATTGCATGAAGCAGTTTTATTATTTGATTGTTTTTCTGGTTATCACAGGGTTATCGGGATGCGCCCCAATGCAAACCGGGACCAGATCTCAAAGTGCTCCTAAAAACATCATCGTTATGGTTGGTGATGGAATGGGCGTAGGGCAGATAGAGATTGCAAGACTTATGGAAAAAGGAAAAGAGGGAAGGTTGTTTCTGCAAAGCCTGCCTAACGTTGGGTTAATTCAAACCTACTCCTACGACAACTTCGTACCGGATTCAGGAGCTGCAGCCACTTCTCTTGCCACTGGCATCAAGACCGTCAATAAAAGGGTCGGCACGACTCACGATGGAAAACCTGTTGAAAGTATCGCAGACCTGTTCAAGCAAAACGGCAAAGCAGTAGGATTAATCTCCACAAACACAGTTACCGATGCAACGCCGGCGGGATACGGTTCCAGTGCGAAATCACGATCAAATCAGGCTGAAATTGCCCGCCAACTTCTGGCCAACGAATATGACATTTTACTTGGAGGTGGTGGTAAGTACTTCGGAGCAAAAAAACAAAAAGGACCCGACCTGGTGCCACTATTCAAGGGAAAGGGATATTCCCACGTAACCAACAAATCCGAACTGGCCAAAGCAGCCGGATCTGAAAGAATTTTAGGACTCTTTCATAAATCGTACATGAACTACAACCTGGACAAGGAAGAACGTAACAGCAATGAGCCAAGTCTGTTGGAAATGACCAAAGCAGCCATTGTTTCTCTTTCTAAAAACAAAAATGGCTTTTTTCTGATGTCCGAAGGCGCAAGAATCGATCATGCTGCACATGCGGCTGATGCTACCGGTATTTGGAAGGAAACCATCGAATTTGACAAGGCCGTTAAATATGTTGTGAATTGGGCAAAAAAGAATGGAAATACGCTGGTAGTTGTTGTTGCTGATCATGAAACGATGAGTATTGGTGCTGCAGAACCTATGAATATCAAAGCCTTGAAAGCCATCGAAGTTTCCCCGGAGTATATGGCGTCAAAACTCGTTAAAAATCAAGCTAAAACAGCTTTTACTATTGCCAGTATCAAATCGGTTTTTAAAAAATATGCCAATATGGATGTTTCAACTGAAGATGCCCGACTGCTGAATAAGCGCTCCATGGGAAAAAAAGGCAAATTGGACTATGATTATAAAATCGGTTGGGAAATCGGCAGCATGATAGCAAATCATTACGGCGTTGCTTCAATGGCTTCCTCCATTCGCGCTAAAAGCAAAACCGGCGGGCATACAGGTAATATGGTACCTATATTCGCCTATGGTTCCGGTGCAGAGATATTTGAAGGTGTGATGGATAATACAGACGTCTTTTTCAAACTGAAGGCATTGTCCGGATACTAGCTAAAATTCGCCACGCAACAATGGAAAACTTTCCCGGACGAATATTCCATTTTTTTCTCTGATAGGTTGAAACTCCGGATAACGAAACCGATCCTGTTTCCTCATCAGACCCTTCAGTCCGGGAAGCACCATACGGGTACCCATATTTGCCCTCTGGAAGGTTTGTTTAAAAGACCTGAACTTTTTCGTGCACTTCAATGACCTTTGAAACCCTCGGGTACCTTCCGCAAGGAATATTCCCAGGCTCAGGTGATTTTCAATCCCTAATTTTCTGGCATACTTCTTCCAACAGATACGAAAATCGATTTTTGGGAATACTACGGATTCATTAAATATCAATTGTTAGCTGTTTTTTTGTCATAATGGAATGTAGGATGGATCGGCGTTAATCTGCCCATCTTGACCTGCTGAGGCTCATGAAATCGTTCAGAAACACAATCAAACGAATCTTGCTGAAAGCCCTATATTTCAGGCTTCTCATCAAATTCAAAAAGGCTTCAAAATCTCCTGAGGCCCAGTATGAGATCAATTGGGGCAGAATTAAAAAACTAATTGCCCGAGGAAATCAGAAAGGGCAACCAGTGGGAAGGAATCTCTCGGATTACCCCATAACCACGTATGAAGATTATCGGAGCGTGATAGAAAGCTCTGCGTCCATCAACGCACTCACTGCAGAAAATGTTACTTTCTGGGGAGTTTCAACGGGAACAACAGGTCCGCAAAAGAGATTCCCCCTGTCTAAAAG
>JAKSDL010000265.1 GCA_022360105.1 Pseudomonadota bacterium | reverse complement strand
TTGAAGACCCGACACAAATTAGATCGGTTTTTAACAATGTAGTAACGGTGTTGAAACCCAGCGGTATATTTGCCGTCATTGAGTGCAATCCCGGGGAGAAACACATAGGGCCGCCTCAGCACATGCGCCAGGCTCCGGAAAATCTTATCACCATAGCAAAATCATACGATTTAACAGCCGGCGAAAAGATAGACCTGGGGAACAACTACATGATTTTGTTTTCCAATTCAAATTTGGATTAATTTCATGCCAACGAATCACAACCTAAAATGAACACCGCGCTATGCGTTCACACATAGCTTAGGCTTTGGCAGTTTTAGACACTTTGTTTCAACCTTGGGTTGAACAAGTTAAAGGTCGGTTCAACATGATGCAATAAACCCCGAAACCGGAACGTCTCAAAATGCCACAGGTCTGACACTCATTCAGGATCAAGCATGATCCCGACAATAACTTCAGGATTTAATATTATCATGAACAAGCAAACATCAACTGTTGTGGAACAATATCTCCAAATCATTTACTCAATGCAGGAAGCCCGAAAACCGGTAAAGGCCGTCAATTTATCTAAATTAACAGGCTCCAGCCCTTCCACGGTTCACGCCACGCTCAGCCGGTTGCAGCGGGACGGACTGGTTCTGGTTAACGAAAAAAAGTACATTCATCTTACCGATCAAGGGATTGACAGGGCCGTCATGCTTGTTCGTCGTCGTCGCCTGACCGAGAAGTTGCTTTGTGAAAAGCTGGGAATTCCGCTACAAGAAGCAAGCAACCATGTTGCTCCTTTAATTCACACACTGACACCATTAATCGAAGAAAAGCTGGCTGACTATCTTGGTGAGCCCAAAACCTGCCCTCACGGAAAACCAATACCAAATTGACCCGGAAACTGCATAAAACAAGGTCGGTGAAGCTATCTCTTCCTCATCCGTTTTCCGGGCTAAATCGGATTAGATAAGTATATTGAAACTCGTAATAACCGATTTTTTTTAATCCGCAGTTTTTAAACAGGATCTCGGTCTCTCTTGGTGAGACCTTTAACTCCGAGGGAGGACCAAAAGGCAGATCCTCTTTTTTTACATTAAGGATTGCCGCCTGACCGGTGTTTTTTGTCACCCGTTTTAACTCTTTGATCAATTCAACCTTCATTTGATGCGGGCGAATTGTATGCAGAACGGTCGCCAAAAGACAGACATCCATGGATTGATTTGGGAAAGGAAGTTTTTGCGTAATGTCCAGGCTGATCGCTTCAATGTGTTGGATCTGTTTTTCCCTGCATTCCCTGTTCACAAACCCGATTAATCCTTCCCAGCGGTCAACTGCGAAAACCTTCCCCGTATCTCCGACTCTTTCTGCAGCTTCAAAGGAATAATCCCCCATGCCACATCCCAGGTCGAGAAACCGTTCTCCCTTTTTTACATCAATTTGCGCAAACACCTCTTCTGAATTCTGCATATGGAAGCTGCTCGCTCCTCTTGCTCCACCTCTATTCCGCTCTCGATTCATCTAATCCTTTTTCGTTAGTATCTGTTCGGCATAATTACCCCCTTGTCTGCTGTTACCACAGAAGTACGAAGCTTTATTAACTGAAGTGACTTCAAAACTATAATTCGGTAAAGATTGACCAGGTTTTTTTACTCCTTAAGCTTGGCAAAGTCAGTAACAGTGGCAGTAATCATACATATCTCCATTATTTCAGTATTATCATTCTTTTCTCTGTGACCTCTGTATCTCTGTGGTGAACAATTACTTTTGTTATACCAATTGATTCCAGTTCGACTCGAAACAATGGAACCATCCGCGATCGATCCAGTCCGGCCTGCAAAAGGTCATGGTACAGCAATGACCTCTTTCAATTCTACCCCGTCGAAAATCAAAAATGCTCTTAGCCGTGCAGGTTTAAAAACGCCAATCCCGTTACGATGCAACAAGGGAGTCAATTATGTTTAAACTTAATAGTATTTTCATGAATGATAATTTATGATGGAAGAAATTTTTGAATACAATGATCATCGGAGACTTAAGCAAAGACTATGGAAAACAGTTTTGGACAGGACTATGCGTCAGCTGGAGACATCAAATTCAAGGTGAAATATCGTGCGAGTTGTTTCTGTCAGGCTGTGCGGTACGAAGTATCTGCAGATCCTGTCGATGCCAAAATCTGTCATTGCCTGGCCTGCCAAAAGCTACATGGTGCTCCCATGCAGTGGGCGGCCATTTTTCACAAGAAGCACGTGCGCTTTACAGCAGGATTGGAACATTTAGCGTTCTACAATAGCGAGACTCACCAGCATCAGCGCATTCTGCCCTGCAAGGTCAGTTGTTCACTCTGCGGAACATTAATTGCTGATGAGGGGCGCAGAATGTGGCTGGCTTTTCCCAGTCTGTTCGATTTTGGCCATGGAGGTAAAACTCCGGAAGCATTCAAACCGACCTGTCATATTTTTTATGGCGCGCGCCTTATGGATGTCCACGATGACATCCCCAAATGGTCGGGACATAAAAACCATTCCCAGCTGCTGTCTTAAATTCAAAATTTCGATTGAAGCAAATTACAAGCGGTAGGGCGTTCCTACGTGGTCGCCGGAGGATTGGAATGGTAGAATGAACAAAAAAATACATGGATTTGTACCTATAAATCAGGTTCATGCAGGATTTTCCAGGTTTTTGCATAGCAAGAGATTGTCGGCGGGGTCGCTGAATTTGCGAGGCTCGCAGCAAAGAACCCGCCCTGCCAGTTGTAACCGGAATGACCTTGATTCAGCAAAAGATTATCAGGAAATAAACATGCTTAGGGACTATCAAACATCCGATTTTGATGATTGTATTGCCATCGTTGACCAGGTCTGGGATTTCAGCAATAGGTTCCAACCGCAATCGTTGGTTGAGCTGTTTTTAAAGATCTATGTCGGCGGAAGCCTGGCAGCGAGCAATTTCGCAGCGGTTTGCGAGGAAGAGGGAATAGTTAAAGGCTTTTTGTTTGGTAATAGTGGCAGGCTTGGCTTATATGATACTGAATACAGCGGCTTTTGGGGAAATCTTGCATTCCTCCGCCAATTTCTGTTGCTGAAGGGAGTTCCTCTGAAAAAGAAGTTATTCTATCTAAAAATCATCGGAAAGCATGAACAAGCAAGAACCAGGATCGAAAGCTCCAGGGACAACGAAGTCAATTTATTTGCAGTGGCCCCAAACACCCAGGGAAAGGGCTTTGGCAAATTGCTGATGAATGAATATATCACGTTTTGCCAAAACAACAATGCCCGTCGAATCACCCTGGAAACCGACAAAGAATGCAACTATAAGTTCTATGAGCACTTTGGATTCACCATAAAAGGCGAATTTTATTCGGCCCTGCAAAAGGAATATTCCGGAAAATCAGGAGACTCGTTCGTTTATGAGTTGATCCTCTGACTGGGAAATGGAAACCAAATACGCGACAAGGTATTAACCCCTCCCCTGGAAATGAAACTGCGTTTTAGCAAAACAGGAGAGAGAATGCCCGTAGTCCGGCAGTTATGCATTTGAACTCAGATTGAACCGGGTTTTGCGTTTATTAGACCCGACGAAATGAGCTTGGAGTTTCACGAGATTACTATTTTCTGAGGATTGATTGACTGCCAATGTGATCATTTCGTTATCGGATTTCAGGTCATACGAAATGATCGATTTCTCGTCGTCCTTGTACTCCCAGGTTAGACCGTCATCGTAGAATAAGTCGGACCGGCTCGATATCAAACCCGTAGGACAATACGCCCTCAATTCAATCTTTTGTGCATCATGCGGAGTTTCAATATCCCAATCCACAGCTAAAGGCAGAACTGCGCCGGCTTGCACAAATAACGGCAGACAATCAAGCTCCGCTTCAGAAACAATGACCTGGCCTCCTTCAAACCATTTTTCCGTATGATAGTTGAACCAGCCCCATTTGTTTTCAGGCAGGTATACAGAAACTGTTCTTTTCCCTTCTTCCACGACCGGTGCAACAAAAACATCGCTGCCCAGAAGAAAACTTTCGATTTCCTCGAAGCATCGCGGATCTTCGTAATCGTAAAAAAGCGGCCGGATGATTGGTTCTCCGGTCATGTGGGCTTGGTAAGCAAGATTGTATAGATATGGCAAAAAGCGATATCGTAATTCCAGACTATTCCGCACAATATCCGTTGCCTCCTCGTGCAACCAGGGTAGATTGGCCGGATGTTCCGATTGCGGTTTCCACGAGTTCATGACACAGCGAGGATGAAGCGCCATCATTTGCGTCCAGCGGATTAAAAGTTCAGCATTTGGGGAAGGACCAGTAAATCCGCCAATGTCATGACCTGCAAAAGGAATTCCGGAAAGGCCCAGGGAAAGGCCATTGCAAAGATTCCATTTCAACGTGTGCCAACTGGTTTTGTTGTCACCTGTCCAGGTTTCAGCGTAGCGCTGCAAGCCAATGCAACCGGCCCTGGTGATTGTATAAGGTCTAAATTTCGGATGTAAGCTTGAAGTTATCTCATAGCTTGCCCTGGTCATCAAGTGGGACTGCAAAGAACGGGTATTGACAGCGGGAACAGGTGATCCGAAGTTATTGACCTCGGCAGTTTCATCCCAAATTTCCGTTTCATTGTTGTCATTCCAAATGGCGTCAAATCCCTCTTCCAATACAGCTTTTCGAGCTCCATTCTGCCACCATTCAATGCCGGCATTGCTGGTGAAATCCAAATAAGAACCGTCAGCATCCCAAAATACCCCGACAGCAGGAGAACCATCCGGATTTTTTATCAAGGCAGATTTATCGGAGGCATCCTGATAGGCCGGGTGATCTGTCAGCAGGACAGGCTTGGTGTTGGCCACTGTGTACAGTCCCAACCTCTTTAATTCTGTGAACAGTGCTTTTCTATCCGGAAACTTGTCTTGATTCCAGGTAAAAACATAACGAAGTTTTCCGCGGGTTGTGTATCCCGATCCAAAGTGAATAGCGCTGATAGGTATTTTCCTGGAACGACATTCCTGGGCAAAATTCAGGATGCTTTTTTGGGCATCAGGAGCATCTGCATGATACATAGAAGTAAATGCAAAGCCCATGGACCAGCGGGGTTGCAAATGAGGACGACCAGTCAGGTCTGACAATTTTTTGACTACATCCGATACCCGCGGTCCTCCGATGATATAATAGACCAGACCTTTTTCATATGCTTCAACATATCGGTATTGCTGATGGTAATTTGAGTGTTCGCATCCCAGATCAAACACCATTTCCGACATGCTGTCGTAGAGAACACCCACAGCAGCGTTGCTAGCTTTGTCCTGGACAATCATAAAAGGGATGTGTTTGTACAGCGGATCACTTGTTTCCGCATTGTAGCCCAGGGCATCCAGTTGCAGAACACGGAACCTTTTTCCGGACCTGTCCAAGGGACCTGCCTTGTCACCCAAACCGAAATGCCTCTCATTCTCTGAAGTTGCCTGGTAATGACGGATCGATTGTCCGTGATTGGCAAGATAGTAAGCGCCTGTTTTTCGGTCTTGCAACATGTTGTTATACTGTCCGTCTTTGAGCTGTGAAACAGCCAGTTGTAAAGCATTCTGCTTAAGGCTTACCTGCAACAGATCGGTTTTTATTTCGATTGTTTCAGCCTTTTCTTGAAAGGCAAACCGGGGGCAGGAAAAGCCCTTGGTAAAAAGCTTTGGATTTCCCTCCCATGGTGTATCCCCTTTCGGGGCAATCATCCAGGTTCTATCAAGGGTAAAACCTTCCCTTGGCATTAATGAAATTCTGATCAACCACGATTCCAGGACATCAACCTGAAAGTTCCAATTGTCGTTTAATGCAGCCCGAACTCCCTGTCCGGTTTTTTGAATGTCCCGACTTGTTTTAAAAAGTTGCATTGACGAGTTGTTCAATACTATTTGCGGCCTGCCAGACCGGTTTTTGAATGGAAGATGTGAGTGAGGGTTTCGTCTGTTTTAAGCCCAATTGTATCTTTTCTTTGAATATCTGTTTGCCCCTGGATATGGATGGTTAACGGTTCCGATTCGGATAATTGGCAATATAGATAAGATTCGCCTCCCAGCTGCTCGACAGTCAGTACCGTTGCCTGCAATTCCCCCTGGTCGGGAGAAGTAATCGTCAGATGTTCAGGGCGAAACCCGAAATCAACCTTGTCGCCTTGATTGAAATTGTCGGAAGAGGCCAGGACACTAACCTGTTTGTTGTTATTGAGCTGGATCGTAATCCTGCCCGCTTCAGTCTCTTTGACAATGCCCGCAAGAAAATTCATGCGGGGAGAGCCGATAAATCCAGCCACAAATCGATTAACAGGATTGTTATAGATTTCAAGCGGTTTCCCGAACTGTTCTACCCGACCGTTGTTCAAGACGGCAATTTTATCAGCCATGGTCATGGCCTCTATCTGATCATGGGTTACATAAATCATCGTATTGCCGATCCGTTGATGCAGAGAGGCAATTTCAACCCGCATTTTAACCCTCAATTCCGCATCAAGATTGGATAGCGGTTCATCAAAGAGGAAAATCTTAGGTTCACGAACAACCGCCCTTCCAATAGCAACCCTTTGCCGTTGACCTCCGGATAGAGCGCCCGGTCGCCGGCTTAAAAGCGATTCAATCTGCAGCATTTTTGCTGCTTTTTCCACCCGTTGCTTTATCTCATCCTTGGGGAGTCTTAAATTTTCCAATCCGAAAGATAAATTTTGAGTTACCGTCATGTGGGGATACAGGGCATAGGATTGGAAGACCATTGCCAATCCTCTCTGTGCTGCCGGGATTTCATTAACCCGTTCCTCATCAATCCTGACTTCACCGTCAGTGATTTGTTCAAGTCCGGCTATCATCCGTAACAGGGTGGATTTTCCGCATCCGGAGGGACCAACAAAAACCACAAACTCGCCATGATCAATGGACATGTCAATACCGTGGATAACTTGAGTATCCCCGTACGATTTAAATACATTCTTTAATGATAGTGTAGCCATAATCCGTTATTTCATGCCTGTGCTTGCGATGCCTGTGGTGATGTACTTTTGCAAAAAAGCAAACACAGCCGTTACAGGTAGTAGCGTTAGTACGGTCATTGCCAATAAATAGTGCGTGTTATCATTGAGCTCGCCCTTAAATGTGGAAAGCCCGATCTGAAGGGTATAGACCTCGTTGTGAGTCAACACGATCAGAGGCCAGAGAAAGTCGTTCCAGCGCCAGATGACAGACAGTATAGCCAGTACGGCTATTGCCGGGAGCGAAAGTGGAAACACAATTCGCCAGAAGATTTTCCATTCCGAAGCGGCATCCATTCGGGCCGCTTCCAGCAATTCATCAGGAATGGTCAACATATACTGTCTTAGTAAAAAAACGCCGGTGGGTGTGGCCGCACCGGGGATAATCACCCCCCAAAGTGAATTAAACATGCCAAAGTATTTGACCACGATAAAAAGCGGCACAAGAATCACCGTTGGCGGTATCAGAAGTGTGGCAATAATGATCAGGATGGCAGCTTTTTGTCCGGTAAAGCGATATTTGGATAACGCGAAGGCTGCCATGGCATTAATTAGCAGGGTTAGAGCTGTGGCAACGGTTGTGACAAATACCGAGTTGAAAAAGTAGCGGGGAAAATTAAATATGGAAAGTGAGGTGCCCAGGGTGGGATCCGTATAATTCTCCCAATGGGGAACAACAGCCTCTTTTTTGATCAACCGGCTGCGAGTTACTTCAAATTCCCGTGTGGGATCATCAGGTCGTATCACCACCGCTTTTTGGCCTTTTGCCCTGACAAAAGCAACCTCTTCTTTAGAGCCATCCGGTTTTTCCAGTGTGAACAAGCTTAAAGGTCTTTTGTGCCCTTCAGCTACTATCTTCATATGGTCGTATGGCAGCAATCGTGGATCGTTCGCCAGCAGGGCTCCTTCAGATTTGATGGAAGACATGAACATCCAGAACACCGGCAACAGGATCATCAATACCCCGGTCAGCAGAAAACCATAAGACAGAATATCTGCCCAATCCAACCTGTTTCTGCCTCTTGTGTTGCTTAAAAATCGCCAGATATTGCTAAAGCTGAACATAATTACCCATCGGTTTTTCGTTTTGTTAGCCAGAGCTGGAGCATGGTGAAAGTCAGTATGATGCCCGCCAATAGAATTGAAGACGCGGCTGCAATGCCGTAATGTTTGGTTTCACCGGTAAATGCTATCTCATAAATATGTTGAATAACCATTTTGGTGGCCTGGCCAGGACCTCCACCCGTCAATACATAAATCTCATCGAAAACCTGAAACGCCTTTATCAGTGAAAGGATCAAGACAACAAGCATGGTGGGCATCAACAGCGGCAAAGTGATCCTCGAAAAAACCCTCCATTTGGGAGTACCATCCATCTCTGCCGCTTCATAAATATCCTTGGGAATAGCCTGCAACCCGGCCAGCAGGATCAACATGTAAAATCCCAGGTGGGCCCAGGAATAAACAAAAACCACCCAGAAAAACGGCCAGGAGGTTCTTCTGTCCACCAGCCAGTTGACCGGGCGATAACGCCCGGTTTCTAAAATTGAAATCCAATCCGCTGAGATTGCCAGCAAGGCAAGACCCAGGCAAACTGCCAGCCCGCCATAACGCAACAGGGGCGTTTTTGACCGCCAGACAGCGCGAGCTACAGTGAGAATTATCACTAATAATAAACCGATTATGATCCAGCGACTACCGGGCATTGCTGCAATCGTATTACGAAATTCAGCAATATCCTTAAGCAAAATATTTAATATCCCCCGTCTTTTCAGAATCCAGGTCCAGATTATTCCTACGACAACAGGAGAGAGCATCACCGGATAGAAAAAAATAGCACGCCAGAATCCGCGGGCTCGAATCTCCCGATTTAGAATGATTGCCGTGATCAAAGCAAAAACCACCATGATCGGGACCTGAACCAAAGAAAAGGCCAGGGTGTTCCAGAGACCGGTCCAGAAGCTGTAACCGGCAACATTGCAGGTTTTTGGAATCCAGTAGGAGGGACAATCCAGCAACAGGCTGTAATTCTCTAAACCGACCCAGGGGCGAGCTGCAATGTTAGTTGTTTCACTGGATGTGAAAGAGATGTAGATGTTCAGTATCATCGGCCAGAAAGAGAAAAGACCGAAGATCAAAAGGTTGGGTAGTAAAAAAAGATAGGCCATCCGATTGATGCCTATCTGGCGCTGGATGAATCTGAAAGGGATATCAATTATTTCCATGATCCCATGGATAATCGCACTGATCGGATTATACTTTTTTAGAGGCATAGGACGCTTCCTTTCTGATACCCTGGCAATTTCTCTGCAACAGTCACACTCATGCAGCTCTTTTCAGGAAAAAAAGAACTGCATGTAAAATGCGTTTAAGCTGCTAATTTTTGAGTGCTGCTGCTATTTCTTCCTCAATTTTTTTGTATGCTTCTTTTTCAGTCAAGTCTCCTGTAATTGCCTGGGAAACATAATTCACCGTCGAATTATAAATGGCAAATCCTTTGGAATACCCCTGAAGAGCGTGCGCCTGAGGAAGGATCTTCTGAAAATTGTCGGTATAAGCTTGCAGTGCAGCTGCAGCCGCGGGAGACACATCCTTGCCGTAATTCAGACCTTTTTTTGCCAATCCCTTGTGTGCAGGAATTTGCAGGGTACGCTCGTAATACTCCCGCAGAACAGGTTCTGAGGTGCAATATTCCATCACCTTGGCTACTTCCTTGGGATGCTTGGTTTGTTTAAAGGAAACCATGGCCGCGCCACCGGGCATGCCTGAACAGCCACCGGGTCCGCAAGGCTGGGGGATAGCAATCCATTCAAACTTATCACCAATAGCAGAGGCATACTTACCGATCATCCAGGAGCCTGACATATGAAACGCAACATCTTCGTTGATGAACATGTCACCGCCGTTTTTCCACTTTGCTCCGGAAGCAGCCGGCCAGACATCCTGGGGCATTAGATCTTCTGCATGCCATTTGATCATGCGTTTAACCATCTCCTTAAACCCCTGGTCAATCACTGCCGGGTTGCCATTCTTGTCAAAGTATTTAGCGCCCATGGACATGGCCGGTCCAGCCAGGCGGTGACCGGAGCGATCCATCACCATTCCTGCATATAGATCCAGTTTGTCCTGAACCTTCCGGGTTGCCGCTGCCCACTCATCCCAGGTCGCACCGGCCTTTGGAACAGCAACACCGGCTTTGTCAAACATGGTTTTATTGATATAGGGACCCGTAACCGTCAACTGTGTCAGCCAACCGTAGATTCCTTTGTCATTTTTGTTAGCTCGCATCCAGGGGAGTGTTGCAGCAAAATTCTCTTCCCAGTATCGTTTGTTAACATAGGGACTTAAATCCAGGTAATATTTGTTCAATCCTCCAAGATTGGTGATTCGGGCCATATCAGGACCTTCACCGGCCTCCAGCCTTGTTTCCAGTTGTTCACGAATAACGCTGTAACCTACTTTATCAATAACAACCTTGATGCCTTTGTTTTTTGCCTCGAATCTATCCAAAAGATCTCTAAAAACTTCGCATTCATTTCCGTCCCCATAACACAGGTAGCGAAGTGTAACATTAGCCGCCAGGGCTTGAGAGGAAATCAGACAAATTGAAAAAAAAGCTGACCAGGCAATAAACCATTTTTTAACACTCATACACCCTCCTTCTTCGTTCCGGTTTATATATAACAATCCAGCATGTTCCACAATCTGGAAAGTAACCGCTTTCCTATTGAAACCGCTTGTAGTTGAACACCGATTTTGATAAAAATCCATAGGTGTTGTTGCCTGCTAACATGTAATATTTTGCCACAATTAGCTGCTTTTGGTTCAAAAGACAAAAAAATAGTCATTTATGCCCGGGACAACTATGAGAATGAATAAAGAAAAAATGATGCAGCGGGTTAAATCCTTTTACAAGGAGAATTCATCGTTTTTCGATTATGAACACGAGATATACAAACCCCCGGTGAGGATTACTGAGGTTGGTACAAGTCACTGGGGGCCGGGAGATTCTTATACCACCCAAAAAAGGCAGTATTTCGCCATTAACCTGGTGACCAAAGGAAGTTTCAGTTTTCAGCAACGTGCTTACGATGCTCTCGTTAAACCGGGGCAGGTATTTTTGAATCACCTCAACCAGCAACAATCGTTTGCCGCGACCAGCAAAGGTTTTGCAACCAAACGATTCATATTATTTGGCGGGGAATTATTGAACGCTCACCTGACAGCCACAAGACTGGTGGAGCATGATGTGATTACGCCGGCTTCTCCCAAAAAAATGCTTGGTCTGTTTCGCAAGGCTTATAAAACAATTCGAGAAAAGCGAGAAGGATTTGTAGAAGAACTGATGATACTGACTCAACAGATTTTTCTGGAGCTGGGGAGAAGCGTTGTTGGAAATTACCCTGCAGAACTTAACCGGGGAATTGCATTTGTACATCGAAATCTCCATCGCACCATCAGGCTGGAAGAGATAACCGACAGTATGCAAGTTAGTGTCCGGCATTGCGTGCGCTTATTTAACACCTATCTGAAAATGCCTCCCATACAATTTGTTCATCAGGAAAAAAACAAATGGGCGGAAAATCTTCTCCAGCGTTCAAACCTCTCAATTAAAGAGGTTGCTCTCCTGATAGGATATGACGACCCTTTCTATTTCTCCAACCGCTTCAAAAAATTCTCGGGGGTATCACCTTCCAAATTTCGCAATATTGGGTCCGAAAATTTGACATAATGGATGACGCTTCCAGGGCGATTTTAGATTCAGGATTCAGGCTGTGTTGTTTCGCAACGTTTTTACTGTTTTAGTGAAGCAATTCTTTGACAGCACTATGAAAAAATAATTTAGTAAAAAATCGTCGTTGATTTCAAACATGACATGACGCTGTCAAAGCTCTCCTTTATGATCAAATAAAATAGATTGATTCTTTT
>JAKSDL010000494.1 GCA_022360105.1 Pseudomonadota bacterium | reverse complement strand
GTCAGTTAACTTAATAGAAGGAGCCAAGTTGCCCTTAATGATGTCAAAAATAGTGCCGCTTCCTCCCCAAAAAAGAACAATGTGAAGGGTAAAGAGCAATACTCCAATGAATAGAAGTCTTTTTAGTGTTTTCATCTGGATATATGTCAGCTGAATGGTTTCTAGTTTTTTAAATGCCTGATTTCGCAATTGTGCTCAGGCTTGAAGGATTCTTTGCTTTCTTTCATGAGTTCCAACCGTGGTTGTCGGTCATCAAACTTAAAGGCCTGAACCATGGATCGCAAAATTTCTGATTGATTGGATAACTCCTCGGATGAGCTGGCCGATTGCTCGGATATGGATGAATTTTCTTGCACAACATTGTTTACCTGGGTGAGACCTTTGTTAATTTCTTCCACGGCGCTAACCTGTTTTTGAGAAGACGATGCAATTTCTCCAATGATACTATTCACCTTGTCAATGGATCCTGTCATATCGCCAAGTAATTCAGCAGCTTTGGTGGCATTTTCCACACCGCTTTGAACGCCTTTGACAGAATTTTCAATTAATGCGGTAGTGTCTTTCGCAGCTGTGGCGCTACGACTTGCCAAATTTCTGACTTCTTCTGCCACCACAGCAAATCCTTTTCCGTATTTTCCGGCCCGTGCAGCCTCAACCGCAGCGTTTAGTGCCAGAAGGTTGGTTTGAAAGGCTATTTCATCAATTACTTTAATGACTTTTGAAACCTCGGAACTGGCCTCATTAATCTTTCCCATGGATGCGACCATAAGTTGCATCTGGTTATTGCTGGTTTCTATTTCTCCTTTTGTTGCCTTGGAAAGTGTCTGGGCCTGTACCGCAATACTGTGATTTGTTTTGGCATTGGAAGCGATTTCATTCATGGACGAGGAAATCTCTTCAAGGCTGGCTGCCTGTTGAGAGGTTCCCTGTGCTAATGTTTGAGCCCCTCTTTTTAATTCATTCACGCCGGAAGCTACTTGGGTGCTGACAGATTTAACGTTGGTTATGGTTTCCCCAAGCATTTTCATGGCATGATTAACAGCATTTTTAAGCTTTTGAAAACCTGAAAATGAAGACCTGATCTGTTGAGTAAGATCCCCTTTCGAAAGCAGGGTTAGTATGTTTGATGTTTCATCTAAAATACCCGCTTTATGCTTTTCATCGTCTTCTACTCGCTTAATGATACTTTCCAGTTCATTTTGAAATTTGATATTCATTTTACTGTAAACAATCAGAAGACCGGTTAAGGTGACAACATTGGCCGCATTAACGACAAAAGGCTCGGCTTGGTTGATAGGGTACATCTCAACAATGACTCCAAGATTGCCCAGATAATTCATTAAGACCATACTTCCAACTGCAAAAGCCCCAAACAAAGCCCCTCCCAGCGTGCCGATTACAATGAACGCCAGAAGTGCAACTGTGCTATACCAAACTATTGCCGAATGTAAATTCCCTCCATAATATGCTGTCACAGCTGTAATCAACAGATACAGAATTGATGAAACAAGAATCCCGGGCAATTCATGCCTGGTAAGCCAGCGAAGAGAAAACGGAATGAACGCTGTGATGACGATTGCAACGACTATGGAAACTGCTACCATCATGTTTCCGCGGGAGAATTGCCAGATTGAAATGAGCGCTCCAACCAAACAAAGGAAAAAAGAAAAGCCGATAATAATTTTTGCCCGTGCAAAATCTATCGTGTTTTCCTGAATTCTTGGATTTACCAACCAACTGGCAAAAGCCTGCCAGATCCCTCGATCCCTCGATTCCATGTTAGTCTCCTCGGAATTAAATAATTCATCATTTATTTATTTCAAAGCAAACTTACTACGATAAATGGGAAAAATCATTAGAATTAATCAAAATTTCAGTATTTTGTAATTCTGCAGGGCTTATTTGAGTTGACGATTCAAATGACTCTGTTTGTTCAGCGATGAAAGAAGATGCGATCCAAAGAGGTATTGATTTTGAGGGCACCCGTGGTATTACCATATTTCGGCTTAATAATGATTGAATTATCAGCTGGTCTTCTGATAGGCAGAAAATGTCCGTAACCTTAGACTGACTTGGTGTACCTTGCAGGAATACCGCAATTTTAAACGAAGGTTTTTCATCTCAGCACTATGGGGATCCGTTTCAGTGGGATTTCGTTTTCTTTATCACGATTTTACAAAGGAAAAGATTATGCAAACCATTAACTGGTATTTTGATTTCATTTCTCCCTTTGCCTATTTTCAATGGGCCCAGCTTAGTGATTTACCAAAGGAAGTTACATTGCGTTATAAGCCAATCCTGTTTGCCGGATTGCTGAACCATTGGGGACAAAAAGGTCCGGCTGAAATACCGGCCAAAAGGCAGTTTACTTATCGCCATACGACCTGGCTTGCCGGGAAGCTGAATCTACCTTTCAAATTTCCCCCGGCTCATCCGTTCAATCCTTTAAAGGTTTTAAGACTGGCCCTGGCATTGGATTGCCGGGAGTCAGCCATTCAAACAATCTTTGAGTATATCTGGAGAGACGGAAACCCTGCCTCAGATACCAGCGACATAGAGCCTTTGGCAAATCAATTGGGAGTATCTGAATTTAATGAGTTAATCAGTAAACCTGCAGTGAAAGAGCAACTGAAAAATAATACCAACGAAGCCATAGAAGCGGGAATTTTTGGGGTACCAACCTTGGTTGCAAACAAGGAAATATTTTGGGGATTCGATGCGACCGATATGCTGCTGGATTATCTAAAAAATCCCGGCTTGTTCGAACATCCCGAAATGCAAAGGGTTAGCAACCTGCCGGAATCCGCCCAGCGTAAAATCCGGTAGCGTAACAGAGGCTAAATCGCTGTCTACTCCCGTATCGCCTCACCGGGATTAAGCCCAAACGATTAACAATTAATCTCTGTTCTTAAAACCAACTTGACAGGTTAAAAAATATTGCCTTTAATAAGTGTACATATGTTCTTTTATAAGTGTGTAAATGTACATATGATCAGATAAACCCTGTGGGATTTATCTGTCATTCGGTAATAACTAACGAACCGGACTGAATCGATCCGATTCATTATTAAATGATTCTGTTCGTTTAACTGCAAGGAGCATGAGAGATGATAAAGGTTTCAGTGAGCATTGATGTCCCGGATTTAAAAAAAGCAGAAACATTTTATGTTGAAGCCCTTGGTTGCAAGAAAATACGTGACCAGGGAGATAACATGGTTGTTCTTTCTGCTGAAAACACCGATATATATTTGCTACAACGAGAACCGGGAACAAAACCTCTTAAATCAGGTGCTGTTGTTCGTGACTATGAGCGTCATTGGACACCGGTCCACTTGGATTTTATTTGTGACAATGTCGACGAACTTGTTTCAAAAATAACAAAACTGGGAGGACATCACGAAGGAGGAGAAAGCGGAGACTGGGGGTCTATCGCTTATTGTGCAGATCCTTTCGGCAATGGGTTTTGTGTAATCAA
Source organism: Pseudomonadota bacterium (assembly GCA_022360105.1). The sequence continues at coordinate 749 of JAKSDL010000494.1, read as the reverse complement.
TGAATGAAATAGGGAGGAATCCGGGTCAGCAGGAGACCCGGTTTGCGTTATTGCATTGCCGTGAAAATCGGGGGACATATATACCGGACTGTAGGAAAACTTTTTTCCTGTAATTCCCTGCTATTGAAAGATTTATCCGGGAATTCCTCAAGGCTACTTTGCCGGTTCATTGTTACCTTCGTCAATCGGGCTGCATATCCCGATGATTGTCCCCTCAATGCTTTCCACATAGGCGACTTTCTGCCCCCACGGAGTGTCATAGGGAGAAGCCAGGGGTTTGGCTCCTGCCTTGATTGCCTTTGTATAATCATCCTCAACATTTTCTGAATAGAATGCCAATTCAACACCCTGTGGATTTCCCGATTCAGGTTGCGGATATTTTTCCGGCATCATTCTATTTCCCGCTTCGTGTGATGCTATTCCGATTTCAGCGTCTCCAGCCATCACTATCCCAAAATCAAAGTCCGGATCATAGAATTTTTTGTCCAACCCAAAAGCGTCAATGTAAAATGCGATCGTCTGTTGAACATCCTTAACAAAGAGACATGGGCTTCCAAATTTCATGAAATTCTCCATTCTGCGTAGCAAATTCCTTGAACAGTACCATAAGAATCTGCGTTGCTCTGGGTACTTCAGAGAAATTTCTTAAAAAACCAGATAATTATTGTTTATCCTTAAATGTAACAATTCAGGTTTGTCCACGCAATTATTCAGGTTAATTAAAATACCTCGGGTATGGATGGGATGGC
>JAKSDL010000927.1 GCA_022360105.1 Pseudomonadota bacterium | reverse complement strand
TAACCCGGCTTCAGGGGAATATCCCATTTCTTCATGTATTTCCAGATGGCCGTATGGCTGACCCCGACCCTTCGACTCACCTCAAGCTTGTTCCAATTGCACTCTTCCAACAAATCTAATAACTCATTTTTGGTAATCTTTGGCTTTCTTTTTTTTGGGCGTGTGAGATATTCTCCTTCCAAATTGTTTTGCTGCCTGTTGAAATCAAGAGGATTATCAGTCTCCACCTGGTATTCGGTGGGATGTGGGTTGCTTGAAGGAGTTGTATACATCGCTTGATGGTCTTGGTGCGGGGGTAAAAACATCGAAGGTTCCCTGGTGGTATAAGAGGGCAGCCCTCTTGCTCCCTGTTCCGGATTAAGTATTTCCCGGGGAAGATCCTGTTTGTCTATCAATTCTTGCTCACAAAGCACAAAAGCATGTTCAATGGCATTTTCCAGCTCTCGAATATTTCCAGGCCAGTGATAATCCAGCAATACTTTCATTGCAGAAGGGGTCAAATCCTTGATTCTTTTTTCGGTTTTTTTAGCTTGTTTCTCAATGCAATTACTTACCAGCAACGGGATATCATCTTTTCTGTATCTTAAGGGTGGCAGAGTGATGGGAAACACCTTTAGTCGATAATACAAGTCTTCTCTAAACTTTCCTTCTATGACTCTTGAAAGCAGATCCCGGTGAGTGGCTGTGATAATTCGAATATTGACCTTTTTTTTAGTTGAATCTCCGACTCTTTCAATCTCCCTTTCCTGAAGCACCCGCAGCAGTTTCACCTGAATAAACTGGCTTAGTTCCCCGATTTCATCCAAAAAAATGGTGCCTCCTTCCGCTTCTTCAAATCTTCCTATACGATCTTTTATGGCACCGGTATAGGCGCCTTTGACATGCCCAAACAGCTCGCTTTCCAGCAGCGATTCAGACAATGCCGAACAGTTGACAGTAATAAAAGGTCTGTTGCTACGGTCACTGTTGTAATGTATGGCATTGGCCGCCAATTCTTTTCCGGTACCCGATTCACCCTGAATTAAGATGGTAGCGTCGCTGGAAGCCGCCGCTTTTAGCGAGGCAAAGACCTTTTGGATTTCATGGCTTTTTCCAATGATGCGATGGATATTGTGCATCTCTCCCAGGCGAATTTTGGCTTCTTCCACCTTTTGTTTCGCTTGTTTTAATTCCGTAAGGTCTGTAACAGCCTCCACCACACCCAGGAATTTTCCGTCATCATCTTCAACCGCAGCAGCCTTTTTGATAATGGGAACATCGTAGCCGCTTTTATGTTTAAGGGAACACTCAATTGTTTCAGGCTGCCTTTTTTTGACGATATGGCAATCCTCCAGGGAAGATTCACAGTTTTCAATTGAACACCCGGTACACGAAATCATGGTACAAGGCTTTCCCATCGCTTCCTGGGCTGTGAACCCGCTGATTTTTTCCATGGAGGGATTCCAAAAAGTGACCAGTCCCCTGGCATCCACTATAAACACCCCGTCTGCCACCGAATCGATTATCTGCCTCATGAAACGCGGATTCCAAATGCTATGTGTTTGTGTGCTCATTTTGTTGATCTTTTTTGAAAAGTCAGGGTTGATTGTTACCTGAATTGTTACCGTTGCTGTTACCTCAAATTAAGCTTTGTTACTTTGATTGTTATCGTAACAAATAAGTAACAAAGATGGTATTAAAAAAGGCAAAATTCGTAGTCACAACTAAATTTTATAGATAATTTTATTTTATATATTCAGCATCTTAAACAGTTTATCATGTTTTGTTTCAGTTTTTCACAGCAAAAAGGCACACATGCAGCAAGATATGTTACCAACTTTGATGAGACGAATTAGCAACTGCCCGGTTTAGGTGTTCTTTTCATAGCAACGCTAATTTTCATCAAAAAACACTCTTAAGGAGAAGAAAAATGGGATCAAAAAAAGCTAATTTCTGCACAAGCCTGGGAACCGAACTGGAAGCCTGGTTAGACACGGTGAATCATATTGTTGAAAAATTTGAATCAAAGCCTGGACATGCCAAAGCAGGGGTATTGGAAAATATCGAAGACATCAGAATTCTGGTTGAAGATCTCAAAGGTCGTATCAATCAATTGGAAGAAACCTGCTCATTGGATGGATTTGATGACATCGTCAAGCAGCGGGAAAAAGATGTTAAAGCGCAACTGAATGTCAGGGATGCCGATCAAGCCGTAGGAACAGTTGGTGGCGGCAACTTAGGTGGATAAGCCTCAAATTTTAACACTCAATCTGATCAGGTAACAGGAGTGTTACCTGCCTTCATTTAACATTTCTGGAGAATAAAATGTCTGGAAACGATTTTTGCAACAGCCTTCGCCTGGAATTGTCAGCCTGGCGCGACACTGTGGATGAGGTGTTAAAACGATTTGAAAACATTAACGGACCTGAAAAAGCGAAGATTCTTGGTAACATTGAAGATTTACATATGGTGGTCGAAGAATTCAACGAAAGAATCGAACAACTTAAGGAAACCTGCTCCATTGAAGGTTTTGATGACATTGCTACAGAACGTCACAATTATAGAAATGCCAATCCAAGCGTTCGTGACATCGATCAGGCCATGGCTGCAATCAGTGCAGGATCTTTTGGCGGCTAGGAGGCATGGGAGTTTTATAACCCCGGGGATCATGGAGGATCTTCGGGAATGATACGATGGTACGAGTCATGATTGAAAAAAAGGCCAAACAAGCGGATCGGGAAAATTACATCTCCGCAGTCAGAGACGGTGTAACCCTGATAGACTTTTTTGCAGAATGGTCCGTCCCCTGTCGTAAACAACGATCCATTCTTAAAAAAGTAGCAGCAAAATACAAGGGGAAAGCATACGTCATCAACCTGAATGTGGATGATTATCCTGATCCCGCTTTGGCCTTTGGTATTACCAGTATTCCAACTCTAATTGTTTTTAAGGAAGGAAATGAATTTCGAAGAATGTTTGGAATGCAAAATGCTGAAACTATTGAGCAATCTTTAAACGAAGCACTAAGCGACTGAAGCCTGATCTATCTGATCGATCAGGGGATCCAATTGGATAATTGATTGAACCAGGTAAAGATTTTCAGCTGACTCAAGATTTAACTCGGTTTCATTTATATTGAGCAGCGCCCTGCCGCCTATAATAATAGGCAACTTCTTATAGTTCACCTGAATTTCCTTAACAGTTACGACAAGCGTTTTGATGTGCTCGATCAAAGCCAGTGAAAGGCAGACAACATTTGGCTTGATGCGGTCAATGGCATTCAAGAGATCAATAATGGGCATATTGGCTCCCAGGTAGATACTCTCCCAGCCCTTAATTTCAAAAATATTTGCCACCATTTTGGCACCAACCTGGTGCAGATCGTAGGTAATGCAGGCAATTAAAGCCCTTTTGGCAGGTTCCTCGGCTAAATGCCTGGTTGATTGCACCTGTGAAAGGAGGTTTTCAACAATTGCAGTTGCTATGTGTTCCTCTGCAACCGATATTAAGCTTTTTGCCCAGTATTCGCCTATTTGGTATAGCGCCCTTCTGAACAGGTTTTCATACAAATTCAGAACGTCAACCTCACTTTTAAGCAATGAATTGACTATGTCACGGCTACGAGAACTGTCGCCTTTGACAAGGGATTCGAAAAAAGAACGGTATAGGGTTTCGCTTATCTGTATCGATTTGTTTTTCATCAGAACAACAACTTAAGAGAGATTATGAGAGTTTCCTGACAGGTCCATGTACCGACAGGTATACTTGATATCAGCTGCATAATTTTCTGCATAGTGATAAATCACGCTTCCCTGAAAAGAACTGGTACATAGCAAAATAAAAACCAATTCAAAGATGGTGAGCCCGGAAGATACCATTTTGTGTAGACCATTGCTCAATCATCTGCAGGCAGGTTAGGATAAAAACACTGGTTAAATAACCTTAACTGTTTTTTCGCTTATTTCAATTGAAAATTTTACTGATTTCAGACAAAATCTCGCCGATTTTGTACGATTATTTTGATCGGGAACGTTTTGAGGATATCGACCTGGTAGTTTCTTGCGGAGACTTGCCGGCAGACTATATGGATTACCTAGTATCCATGTTGAATATCCCCTGCTACTTTGTGCCGGGAAATCATGATGAAGGATTTGTCGACAACCCGCCCCAGGGCTGGATTTCACTGGACGGAAAACTGGTTGAGCACAAGGGAATAACCATCATGGGACTCGGGGGTTCAAGGCGCTACAAAAACGGCCCCCAGCAATACAGTGAAGCTGAGATGATCTGGCGTTACCTGAAAATGAAACCTAAAATCTGGTGGAAAAAAGGGCGGATCGATATTCTCGTCACCCATGCGCCGGCTTACAAATTGAATGATTTGGAAGATACTCCTCATAAAGGATTCAAAGTGTTTCGCACAATTATTGAAACCTACAATCCAAAATACTTTTTGCATGGTCACGTGCATTTGTCCTATTCACAGAATCCCAGACTGATAACGCACGGAGAAACTACAATCATTAATGGTTTCCAGCATCATATTTTTGAATATTAAGTCTTCAAAAACCATCATTTGTTATCTAACGCAATTAACTTTAAAAAAGTCAGCCAAGATGTCATCCTGAACAATAGTGAAGAATCTCTCGGAGGCTCTGACAGATTCTTCACTTTCGTTCAGGATGACAACCAATCACGGTCCGCTTAAGTTAATGACATTAATCGGTTATCACTCGACTGTAATGCCGGAAAAATGATGTGTTATCATTATTTTTCCTGACTTAAAGACTCAATTCTGAATTCATAAGAAATAAACAACAAACCAATAACCCCAAAAAATGTATACAGCCACCAAATCAAGACAGCATTTTAACAACGCACGAATGCGTTCCTTTTTTAAATCGATTTATCAAAAACTCAAAAAAGAAGATGACTGCCTGCCCTCCCTGCAGGAGATAAAAAACCTTACCAAGGCTAAAAACGAACGCTATATTGGCGTTATGGAAATCCCTGTTGACAACATTATTGGCAGCGAAGGCAGGTACGAAGATTTCAACAGGGATTTTTTCCCCAAAAAGGATGCTCTTGAATCACGCTGGTCGAAGATTGACCAGATTATGGAGGAGAACAAACCTCTCCCGCCGATTTCGGTATTTAAGATAGATGATTATTATTTTGTTCGTGACGGGAACCATCGTGTATCTGTTGCCAAAGCGCGCAAACAGGCCTTCATTGATGCCGAAATTACCGAGTATGACATTGATGTGAAAATTACAAAAGAGCTGACTATTAAAGACAGATTGGCCATTCAGGAGCATGTTAATTTTCTGGAGGCAACAGGACTCAGCAAACTCGGCAGGGGATTTGATATCAAACTGACCAGACCCCGCTCCTATCGTTTGCTGCTTAACATTATTCAGCATTTTGCCAAACCGTTGGAAGAAATTCTAAATAAAAAACTAACACTAAAAGAAGTGGCAGCAGAATGGTACTATCGTATCTTCTTACCATTTGCAGAAGGAGCTTACCTGGATGATTTACTGGCGAATTTCCCAAACAGGACTACCGGGGATCTTTATGTCTGGATTCAAATGAACTGGAACGATGTTAAGGACTCCCTTGGGGAACGATTGAATTTTCTGGCAAAGCCCATCGGAAGTGATTCCGTGAAACAAGATGACCAGCCAGCCGATCCGTTGCTTCCCGAATTACCAAGGGACCTGGATCATCAATATTTACAGGCCAATATCGGCTTGGTAGCGACCTGCACCATCATCAATGTTTCCTTAAAGGGGAAAATCTCCGTTGCGATTGTGAAACGCAAATACCATCCGTTCGAGGGCTACTGGTCCTTGCCGATTGCTGTCATCAGTGAAAAAGAAACCCGCTACGATGGAGCAAATCGCTGTATTGAACATTCCCTGGGCATCAAGGAGAAAATCAAATTTGTTCACTTTGAAACGTTTGATAATGTGGACCGGACACCATTTGGACGAATGATAGCGTTTGGCATGATAGGAATTTACTACGGAGACAAGATGCGTATGTCAGCTGGAGGACTGGCAAGTGAAATCAAGCTTATTCAGCTGTCGGAACCGATAGATATGGTATACGACCATAATCGTATCCTCAACAAGGCTTTTAAGTATATTTACAGAATTCGAAACAATTTTTCATTTATCAAGCAACTGTTTCCGGACGATATCCCTTTGAAATATGTTCGCCAGATGATCCGCGAGGTTCAGGCTATTCAGCATCAGACTGAAAAATCTCAATTCGGAAAGCGAACCGTAAATTAATTGGCATTTGAGAGTTTCAAAATCAGATGATAGGGAAAGACTATGTCACAGTTGTCCGAATCATGTCCCCCTGATCTCCCGGGATATATCAGGGGAATCTCTTGGTTCAATCATAAACCGCTGTAAAAGGAAGCTGCCATGACCAGAACTTTGATTAAAAACGGACTGATAATTGATGGAACAGGAAAGGATGCATATCAAGGACACCTGTTAGTTGAAAACGAGAGGATTGTATCCCAGGCCCATTCCGAATCCCAGGAAGGTGCGGAATTGACCAGGCAAGGGTGTGATTACGAAATTGATGCGGTTGGAAAAGCAGTATCTCCAGGTTTTATCGATTGTCACTCCCATTTCGACTGGATGTTTCCCTTGTCAAATCACCAGGAGTTTCTTTATCCACTGGTAGAACAGGGTATAACAACAGTGGTTACCGGTAACTGCGGATTCTCTCCGGCACCGGTGGATAAATACAGTAAGTCAATGATTGAAGAGTATTCCGAGTTTTTGCTGGAGAAACCCCTGGATTTCAAATGGACGGACATCGGGGATTATATTGCCTACTTAAATTCAACGGATGGTCTGCTTTTTAACAATGCACAACAGGTGGGCCATGGAACGATACAAATTGCTTCTGAAAAAAGTCTCACGTCCCAACCAGGTCGGGAAAGCCTTGAGCGGATGATCATGATGACTGAAGAAGCATTTGAACAAGGGGCTCATGGTCTTTCACTTGGCCTGATGTATCCCCCGGGTTTGTTTTCGAAAACCAGGGACTTGAAAACCATGGCCAAGGTGGCGGCAAACAACGATCGATTTCTTTCTGTCCACAACCGCGCTTTATCCAAATACTCAGGGGCTTATCCCATCATTCCGTTTTTTGGCAGGCCACACAATTTAAAGGCATTGGATGAGGTATTGAAGATTGCACTGGATACCGGCGTAAAAACCCAGATCTCACATTTTATTTTTGTAGGCAGGAAAAGCTGGTCTACTGCTGACAAAGCGATTTCCATGATTGAAAGAGCCCGGGACAAAGGTGCCCGGGTGATGTGGGATATCTACCCTCATTTTTGCGGAAACAGTTACCTGGTGGTGTTTCTGCCACCCTGGTTTGTAGAAAAACTGGATGAAAATATGGAAAATCCCAAAGCCATTAAAAAACTGAAGTTTGAACTCAACATGGCTAAACTACTGGTAGGTTTGGATTTAGAGGATATACAGATTATGGAAGCCCGATACCCCGAAGGTGAAAAATACAATGGCCTGAACCTGGGCGAAATCGGTGCGATGGAAGGTATTGAACCACTTGACGCCATGCTTAAAATAGTAAAGGAAAGCGATGGCAAAGCGTTGCAATTAACCTGGGGATACAGCGGTGATGATAACAATGAGTGGCTTCTGGAAAAAATGATGCAGCATCCCTTGTGTTTATTTGAAACAGATACCTTATTGATTTCAAAAGGTTTCCCTAATCCCTGCTCTTACGGTGCCTTTCCCAGAATTCTGGGTCGCTTTGTCCGCGAGAAAAAAGCGTTGACCCTGCCTGATGCCATCAGCAAAATGACAGGTAAAACAGCTTCCTGGATGGGTATAAAGGAAAGAGGGGTACTTAAACCCGGTAATTACGCAGACATTACAATCTTTGATCCGCATACCATTGCTGACAACACAACAAAAAAGAAAACCGATCGCTCTCCATCCGGAATTGAAACAGTGATTATCAACGGTCAACTGGTAGTAAATGAGGGAGAATACCTTAAAAATACCAAGCCTGGACTTGCGCTGGCCTGTAGCTGAATTATCCCTCTATCTTTCCTCACACTGTTTAACATATCTTTTATTATCGTATCATGCCTTTTTTACAGCTTCATTTACAGTAGACCCTCCTGTTTGATAAAAGCCCCAATCTTGGGGAAGGATGACTAAATGGAGATGAAGCTGCATGAATATAGCATTATAAGGAAAAGAAAAACCATCTCACCGCCAGCGCTTTTTTCAACTTACCACTGTTATGGCTCAAGCTGCTTATTGGCAAATTGTTTGGCATTTAGATTCGGTTCCATGGCAATAATGGTTTTGTCAGTTCCAGGAAAGCCATGGACACTTTCGTACCTGAGAAAAACACCGTCACCCGCTCGAAACCAGTAAGAAGCATTCCACAACACGGATAATCCCCATTTAAGCTTAACTTCTATTAATTGAGACTTCACAGGTATTTCACCCACCATTAATTCAACAGTGTTCTGTTTCTTTGCCCTGAGTTTTCTTACCTTCAGATTATCGAAACGGAGTGTCCAAAATGATACGGTGTCTTGATCAGTTTTTGAGAATTGACGAAGAGAGTATGTGAGAGGCTGGTACCAGGGAGAACTATCAATCTTCCATTTGTGATCTACTTTCTCACCGTGTTTTGTACCTTGAATAATCAGCAAATTTCCTGCTCTATGTGCTCGAACAGAAGTCTTTGGTCCTTCTACTTCCCATAGAACGGTTTCACCATTGTGTTTGCACACATTGGTGAAAGTAAAATCATATTGTTTTGTCGATATGACATCGAATTCGGATTTTGTCAGCTGCCAGGTAAAATTTTTAACACGCTCCCCAACTTTCCCCTGGTAATGATAAATTTCGTCCCCTTGTGCCTGAATAGCGAAAAAACTAATACACATGGTAAATAGTATTCCCCAGGCAGTTCGTTTTGTCTTCATGATTGCCCCCAATCTGAGATAACGACTTGCTTAGCGATAAAAAAAGTCATAAATCCCTAAGGATTTGACTTATCGATCCTGCTTTTCAATAGCATAATTTTAAGGCAAACTACCTTCATGATAAACCTGTCAACAAGATGTAAATCGTTATCCAAAGCAGACGGAACAAAATGTCACAAAAATCAGTCATTGGATGGTCCTGTTTATATTGCGGATTTCTGGCCTGCGTTTCGGTTGCTCATTGGCTGGTAACGCCTTCCGGAGTTTCCGGGGACTATCGTAATGTCTACCACATGATATCCGGTATCCAAGGCTTTCTAAGCGGGCTGATCATTATATCCTGCTTTTTGTTTTTGCCGGGAAAGTATGGTAGACGTTCTCCGGGGAAGATTTTATGGTTAGCCGCGTTTCTGACTCCCGTGGGAACTTCTGCTGCTGCTTGGTTTCGATTTGCAGTTCGTGATGAGATTATGCTGGCAATCTCGATGGTTTTTTGGACGATTCTCGTTTGTAGCCTGTTAGCATATTGTTACCCCCTCCTAAAAACCAGGTATGCTGCGTCTGCCCGAACAAGTATCTTCTGGTTTTGCTGTGCGTTAATTTTCGGTGCTGCCGGAACGTGTCTGGTATCGACCTATTCGACCATAAACATTGTGACTGTCAACGACATTCCATGGATATTATTTCTGGGAAGAGGATACTTGCTACAAGGGATGTTTTTGTCGGTATTTATTGCGGTCGTTCCTGCGGTTGTGAACAAGCTGTCAAACAATTCCGATAATCAACCTTTGCATTCGTTCAACATGCTGGGTGCTTTGGTGTTAGTATTAAGTATTCCGGTTGAATTCTGGATTTCAACCAGGTTAGGTTTTGCCTTGAGAGTTTCGGCATTGCTTCTCGTATTTGGGAATCAGAAAATTCTGAAAAAACCTCCAAGGATAGAAAATCGCTTGCTATTGCTAATCTGGCTGTCCATTTGGATGATTCCTGTTGGATACATGGTACCGGTTATCGCTCCTGAATTACGTGAAACAGGGTTGCACATCGTATTGATCGCCGGGATTACTCTTGGTCTTCTGACTATTGTGTTGAACAGCATTCAGGAACATGTTCGGTCCCGGGTCCATCCAATTCCTTTGCTGGGTTTTTTGGCTGCATTTATCATTGCAGTAATCATAAGATCCTGTGCGGAACTGGATACCCAAAGACAGGTCCTGTTTTTAAGCATCTCCGCCTTCATCTTCGTCTTCGGGATCATATTGTGGCTGGTCACGGTGTTTGGTGTTTTAATATCCAAAAAGCATTAATCCGCTTCATCTTCCATG
>JAKSDL010000410.1 GCA_022360105.1 Pseudomonadota bacterium | reverse complement strand
TGGATGACAATGACGACCCCACTACTTCATACTTAGCTACAACATCCACTGATGCCACTGCATTGTCCGCCACCGTCAGTAAAAAAACATCCCTCGGAATCACCTTCTCTTCCACGTTATCATCATCGAAATCACAGACTGACAATTATAGCATGGCAGAAAAAGGAGATGATTTATCTAAAAGCAGCACAGGTGAGGAAGTTGATTCCTCCTCTCTCAGCGCAACTGTTTCCATCCCCCTCTTTCAGGACTGGGGCGACGTCAATGATCTGCCGGTAAAAAGAAGCCAAATACTTTTGGACCAGGCCAAGGCCACAACCTATTCAACAGGCGTTGGTCTGCTTGAATCGGTGGCCAATGAATATTGGAACCTGGTTGGTGTGCAGGAAAATATCAAGACCTTGAAAGAAGCAGTAAACCTTTCAGAAAAGCTGGTAAGGGAAACCAGGGCCCGGGTACAGGTTGGCGTGTTGAATCCGACTGATCTGAAAGAAACCCAGACCCAACTGGCCAATAACCGAAAAGATTTACTGACAAAACAAATCGAAGAACAGGAAACGGAAGATAAAATCAGAGTGGCACTTGATCTGGGGACAATTCCATTCGGTTTTAAACCGGCCGATCTGCCAAGAATCCATGGAGAGGATTTCAATTTTCAGGAATTACTAAACAAGGCTTATGAAAACAGCACCGATTTAAAGACCTTGATGATCAGTCTGAAATCCAATCAATACGATCTGGATGATGCCTACAACAGTGACAAAACTGATCTGGATCTCAGCTTGACTTACACACTGAACGGATATGGTGATTCACCTTCCGAGACAACCCAGTATTACTCCAATGATGAGTACCAGGGCTATTCAGCGACGTTAACCTGGAACGTTCCCTTATTTGACGATTCTGCCTCTGAAACCATTATGCAGCGCAAAATTGAACGCAGCAAACTGGAGTTACAAATCAAGGATGCCAAAGCAGAGATCTATGTCAGTCTGCAAACAATACTTAGAAACCTGAAATTCGGCATTGAAGAAGAGAAGGCAGCCCAATTGTCCGTGAACCTGGCAAAGGATCTGCTGGATAAGGAAGTGGAAAAGCTTAAAATTGGGAAAAGTACCAGTTACAACGTTTCCCAGGCTCAAAAGAACTACACCGATGCGAAATTAGGCGAAACTCTTGTCAGGGTGGGGAATGAGAGGAATTTTGTTAAACTGTTGGTGTTGACGGGAGACATTTTTTCCTATTACAAGCTTCCGAAATCCTTATAATGTAACAGAAGGCAAATTAAGCAGGCGGGTGACAGCTTCAATCCCGTCCAGGTAATAAATACAAGGGGGTATATCTATGTCTGAGCAACGAAAAAAACTTCGGCGCATACTGTTTCTGACCGTCCCGATTATGGTCGGGATCCTGGTTTTCATTGTGCTGCTTAATATCAAACCCAATCCTCCACATAAGGAGCAGATCGATAACAAGCGCAAAGTGCGCATCATAGAAATTCAGGAAACAGATGTGATTCCCGTAGCGGTTGGTTATGGAACTGTGCAGCCAACAAATGTCTGGCAGGCTGTAGCTGAAGTCAGTGGAAAAGCTATTTATGTAAGTCCCTCTTTAAAAAAAGGTGGTCGAATCTCAAAAGGAACGTTGCTGGTAGAGATAGATCCCACGGAATACAAACTGACAGTGGCGGAAGCCAGGGCTAATCTGCAAAGCATCGATGCCCAGGTTAAGCAATCGATAGACAAGGAAACCAGTAACAAGGAATTGCTAAAACTGGAGCTGCATACCTTAGAACTGAAACAAAAGGAGCTTGACCGACAGAAGAAACTGCTGGGCAACAATATGGCCAGCAAGTCTGATTTCGAGCAGGCAGAAGCAGCTTTTCTCGCCCAGAAATATAAGGTGCAAGCCATTCAAAACACCCTGAACTCGCTGGATTCGGAACGTGAACTGTTGAAGGCCCAGGAAGAGCAGGCCAAACTCTCCCAACAATCAGCCAATTTGCAATTGCAATACACCAAAATCAGGGCACCTTTTGACAGCATTATTTCCAGTGTGAATGTGGAAAAATTGCAGTTTATTCAAAAAGGTCAAAGCATTGCCGAAGCTGAAAGTGTGGATTCGGTAGAGATTGAAGCCCAACTGGCTAACGGGTTACATGTGTTCCGCCCCCAGCTGGATGAAGAGGTACGCTCCCGCTTGATCCAGGGTAACGGATCTATTGGCGATACGCTGGGAATCACTGCAAAGGTAAAATTCAACTTCGGTAAAATGTCATCGGAGTGGCAGGGCAAGGTCATGCGATTTAATGCCCAAATCGATACTCAAACCAGAACTCCCGGGATCATTGTGCAGGTGGATGATCCTTTTGGTCTTAAATCTGGAATACCCAAAAGACCGCTGATCAAGGGCATGTATTGCGAAGTCGAGCTTTATGGCAGCCCCTTCAAGAACGCCATCATCATCCCCAGAACAGCCCTCCACGATAAGGATACCGTTTACATTGCAGATGAAAACAACAGACTCCGGTTTCGAAAAGTAAAGACCGGATTCACCCAGGATAGTTTCACAATGATTCGAGAAGGATTAGCCCCTGGTGAAAAAGTAATTGTGACTGATGTTGTTCCGGCAGTGGAAGGCATGGGTGTCATTCCGGTTTTGGACCTTGAACTGGCTGCGAAAATCAAGGCTGACGCGATGGGAGGTGGAAAATGATACGTTTTTTTTCTACCCATCCCACGGCAGCGAATTTATTGATGTTGATGATTATCATCACCGGCGTTGTTGGATTACCCGCTCTAAAAAGAGACACATTTCCGGAATTCGAAGCCAACAAAGTAAGAGTGAGCGTCAGTTATTCCGGAGCTTCAGCTGAAGAGATGGAAGAAGCGGTCGGTCAGCCCATCGAAGATGCCCTGGGCAGCATTAATTATGTGCAGGAAATCGTAGCCGAGTCCAAGGAAGGCATTACGAATGTAACCGTGGAAATGAAGGAAGAGGGGGATCTTGCAGAATTTTATAATGACATTCGAACGGAAGTGGAAGCAATAGATAACTTCCCTGAAGATGCCAACGATCCTGTGATTACTGAAATGGGCAGAACCAGTCATGTGGTTGCCATCGCCGTATCCGGTCCCATGTCGGTTCAACACTTAAAAGAATATTGCGAGTATCTAAAACGAAAACTTAAACAGCACCCGGACATTTCCATTGTCGAAATCAATGGATTCTCAGACAGGCAAATTCAAATAAAGGTTCAGGCCAATAAACTGATGCAATATGGGATCAGTATCACGGATATCGCTAATACTATCGCCAATCAAAGTTTGGATACACCGGTCGGTTCCATCGATTCAAGTGAACAGGAAATGCTGATTCGTTTTGCAGACAAACGAAGAGCCGTTCAGGAATTTGAAAACATTGTGATTATCGGCGGAAGCACTGGTGCAGAAATCAAACTGGGTGAAATCGCCACTATTAGCGATGCTTTTGAATCGGAAGAAAGCAAAATTGAATTTAACGGTGAAAGAGCAGCTTATATTTCCATCGTCAAATCCAAGTCTGAAGACGCGTTGATTATCTATGATGCAGTGAAGGAGTTTGTCGAACGTGAAGAGCAACTGGCACCAGACGGCGTTTCGCTGACACTCACCTATGATATGGCCTCATTGATTCGAGATCGATTGGCATTGGTAGCAAAAAACGGCTGGCAGGGATTGATCCTGGTATTTGTTGCCATGTTCATTTTCTTCAATCTCAGAACGGCTTTTTGGGTCGTGGTCGGTCTTCCCATCTCTTTCATGGGCGCTTTTTTCCTGATGTATCAGATCGGATACACCCTGAACATGATGACCAGCCTGGCTTTGCTGCTATCCATTGGAATATTGATGGATGATGCCATCGTGATAGCTGAAAATATTGCCGTGCAATTGAAAAAAGGCAGAAATGCAGTAGAAGCCGCCATCATCGGAACCAAACAGGTACAAAACGGAGTTATCGCGTCATTTTTGACAACCGCCTGTGTATTTTTGCCTTTATCCTTTATTGAAGGACAAATCGGTAACGTGCTGCTTGTTGTTCCGGTGGTGCTGCTTTTCGTCCTCGCTGTCAGTCTGCTGGAAGCGTTTTTTATCCTTCCACATCATTTGGGACATTCGTTTAAGGGCAGGGAAAACGTAGCAGAAGGCAAATTCAGAAACAAGGTTTCCTCGTTCATTGAATTCGCCAGGGAGAAGATTCTGGGCCGCGTTGTCGATGCCGCTGTCAATCGTCGCTATTTCACCGTGGGACTGGTGCTGATGCTTCTGATCATATCCTTTGCCATGCTGGCTGGCGGGCAGTTGAAATTCATCGGTTTCCCCAGCGTTGAAGGTGATGTTGTCGAAGCAAAAATTCTGTTACCTCAAGGTTCCACGCTAACCAAAACGGAATCTGTCGTGGAATCCGTTATCAAAGGACTTGATGCCGTAGATAAGAAACTCACACCAATGCAAACAGATGGGAAAAAACTGGTCCAAAATGTTAGAGTTTCATACGGACAAAATATAGATTCCAATGAATCAGGACCGCATCTCGCTACGGTGGCTGTTGACTTGTTGGAAAATGAGTTTCGCCTGCATTCCACCACCGATGTGGTTTCCCTCTGGAGAAAAGAAGTCGGTTCCATTGCTGATGTCATTACGATTAATTATGGTGAATCCAGCGTTGGACCGGCTGGAAAGGCCATCAAAATCCAGTTTCAGGCAGACAGCCTTGAAGTCTTGAAACAATCGTCTCTTGAATTGATGGAATGGCTGAATCAATTTGACGGTGTCTATAACGTATATGACGATATGCGCCCCGGGAAACCGGAACTGGTTATGAAACTGAAACAAGGAGCGACTATTCTAGGTGTTACAGCCAATACAATCTCCAGCCAGATCAGGTCAGCATTTCTGGGCAGGACAGTAAACGAGATTCAGGTTGGCCAGGAGTCTTACGAAGTATCTGTCCAGTTAGCCGATGAGGATAAGGATGATATAAGGGACCTGGAATCGTTTCGAGTGTACAGCGCCGATGGAACCGGCATCCCCGTGACCAGCGTTGTGAATTTCGAGAATAAAAGGGGATACGCCAGAATCGTTCGTATAGACGGAATGAGAACCTTGACTTTGGAAGGGGATGTAAATCTTTCCGTTACCAATACCAGTGAAGTAATAAATAAAATTAGAAACGAATTTATTCCCGAATTTAATAAACGACACCCGGAAGTAATCGTTAAAATTCGCGGCGAAGCTGAAAGAACATCAAAGACTTCCGGATCAATGGTCACATTATTTCTGATAGGGATAATCGGGGTTTACATTCTGCTTAGTTACCAGTTCAAAAGTTACAGTGAGCCCTTCGTCGTCATGATGGCGATTCCATTTGCGTTAATCGGCGTGATCTGGGGTCATTTGTTGATGGGAATATCATTGTCTCTTCCAAGCATTTTGGGCTTTATTTCTCTCTCCGGAATTGTCGTGAACGATTCGATCCTGTTAGTGGAATTCGTGAAATTCCGCAGGGCAGAAGGGAAAAGCGCTGTGGAAGCTGCGAAACTGGCGAGTAGAGAACGATTCAGAGCGGTTTTGCTAACATCTGTCACGACTATTGCCGGTCTAATGCCGCTGCTTTCCGAAACAAGCCTGCAGGCACAGGTATTGATTCCCATTGCTGTGAGCATTGCATACGGTCTAATGGCATCTACACTAATGATACTTATCGTCATCCCGTGTTTTTATGCCATAGCGGATGATTTTGGCCTGACCGCACCCATAGAGATGCAGCAAGCTGAAAAGGTTTCTTAAGATTGCCCCCAGAGAGTGAAGCGACCTACTACCCCAAAGTCATCATTGCCGGGTCGCTTCGCTCTCGTCTTTTCCATTTTTATACACCCAAATCGAAAATATCAAACTCTGAATTGCAGTCCTACCTTAAAGTTATTAAGATTCAATATATTCTTTTCTTCCAGATATTTTATGCCAGCTATTGACTTCGTTTCATGCAATTCCTGACGCGTAAGCAGCAAAAATACATAGTTTTAACCCGAGTAACTCCCGGGAACTGCGGATATGTGGATGTTTTCAAGAAAAAATCCGATGCCTCTTATGGGCATTATTGGTCTTTGATGCCGGATGCCGGATATCCTGTCATTTCGCTGGCAGAAGTCATTACTGACAGTAAGCTGATTATCATTAACAAATTCGGCGAATTAAGGCTTTACGATCTCAAAGAAAAGCAGGAGCTTGCCAGTGCCAAAATTGGAGCAACCAGTCTGTTTGGCACAGGCATCTATCCTTCTCAGTTAAAAGGCTACATTGTCACAAAAAATCTGGAGTCGGAAGGTGTTGATGTTTTTGAATTCAAACTGGATAACCTGAAAACGTCTTTTGTGCAGACCATTCGAGGGGTTCGCCACATAACCCACGTAACCGCTCTGGATGAAAATCAATTGGTTGGTTATACACCAGTTGGTTCACTTGAAGGTATACATTCATCAGATGGATTTTTGACAATTGATTCCAACAAAAAATCCCATGAACTGCGTTATTTAAGACCATCTCCAAGTGGTTTGTTCCCAGTGCCTCCCATAGCATTTGATCCGAGAACAAGAACCGGCATTCGTCCTTGCTACGATCCTATTGAAATCATTGAAAATGGTACCAAAGCATATCTTGCCAAGATTTTACTTTTTGATCTAATAACCGGCAAAAAAATCGATACCTTGACAGTCAGAAAATTTGCAGCGTCTGACATGTTTGAAGATGATGATCCTGAATTTGCCCTATCATGTCTTGAGCTTCCTTCCTATTCAGACGATTATCGCGACGTAAAAGAGGAGTTCCTGGAAAGATTTGAAGCTTTGCAGTATTGTCACCTGGAAGATGCATTCTGGGTTACATTTCAACATGGTGTTTTAAGAAAAGTATCTTTGGACGGAAAAAAGCTTTCCCCCTTGATTGTGCATCCGGGTGATCCCGATTTTAGGGATAAAAAAACC
This sequence comes from Pseudomonadota bacterium, assembly GCA_022360105.1. The sequence continues at coordinate 22,817 of JAKSDL010000410.1, read as the reverse complement.
TTGCTGCGTACCAATTTTGATACACCGCTGCGTTTAAGCCCTGATGATCGCTTTGTAGCATTTGGACTTCCTGAAATCTGTTTTGCAACGAATTCCCTGGAAAAAGCGAAACCTGACAAAATCTTCCTGATCTCACAAGAATTGATTGTTGAATCTGATTGCGAAATACATTCGAAAGACCTTGACGCCTTCAGTTGGATCGATCTTGATTTAAAAGGAATTGGCATTCAACCTTCAAAAATAGATCAGCTACAGGTTATGCTTAATAAAACTAAAGAATTGGAGAAGCTCAAAGACGGCCCGTTCTTCCGATTTCGATTTTTGACCTCCAAAGGCACCATTAGAGAGGAAGACTATTTTCACCAACTGGCCTGGAATAATGAGCAGATAAAAATAAGTCGCGAAATTATTTCAGCTTACATCTCCCATGGCAAGGAACTCTGGTATGACGATTCAACCCCTTCCCTTTTTTACTTAATTAAAAGGGTGATATTGGAGAGTGCAGATGCATTTGAACTGTTTACCGAATATATCCGGCTTTATGGTGATTGCAAGGCAGATGAAGATCGACTGGCCGAATTGATAGACGAAGTCATCGAACATTATGGGTGGTGCCGGGAGACCGTTGATATGATTTTAACCAGGGGCTATTTTCAGCCGGAACGAGGACTTGAACAACTGGAATTTTACACAAAAAAACCTGACTTTGAAATCTATCACAGCAACCCTGATCACAGGAATTATTTTAGAAACCATACTTTGTTCAAAACCCTTGTGGAAGACTATTTCCCATTGTTCTTTCCCAACGAAGATAAACTGTTTACTGCAATTGAAGTAGAAGATACCGGAAAAGTGGAATCACTTTTGAAACTGTCCCTGGAACTTGATCAGATTCATCCCGAATACAACCTGAATCCTCTTGATGTCGCCGTTGAAACCGGAAACAAAAAGATTATCGATTTGTTAAAAGATGCAGGAGCACAATCCCGAAACTATTCAATAGATCCCGAATATACGGATAACAACCTCGCAATTGATCAGGACATTTCTGTTGATAAGGCGATGAGGACATTGTTGTCGAATCTCCACAGGCAACAGGAAACTATCCAAAAAGAAATTTATGATATTCAATTCGGTCACATGTTAAATTTTTCGTTATCCGAAGAACAATCTGCGCTACTTGAAGATAAAAACAAGGAATTGGAAGAAATTCAATCACAGATCAAATATGCTAACCTGGGATTAATCTCACTTGAAGATATTACGTCCTCCGCTGATTCTGCAGATAACGTGTTAACTCCCCAATATAACAAAATTGAAGGGGCCGATAGTTTTATTTCAAATGATAGTTATGCTTATGCAGATCCAGCCCTGACGATTATTGAGATAGAGGACTTGGAGGAAGCTTCTCAACTGTATGCATTTGAGAGAATGAAGTCATTATTGAATGACTCGGAAGGCATTATTTTTAATCAGATCCTTAGGTTCAACTTCAATGTGGCGGAACGCTTCATTTCGGAAAAACAATTTTTTGATGATATCAAACTGACCGACGCTTCTGCCCGGGCGTTATCAATTTTTATCCGCTCGCTGGCGGTTTTGATTCAACAACCTGTTTGGTACGAGGAAGAGTATCCTGCCGGGTTTTTCAGCATTCAAAAATTAGTCTTGTACCATGAATCTTATATAAAAGATTTAACACTCTATCTGACTAGCAAAATTATCAACGAAAAGGAGGAACCAGCCTGTATTACCGAGTTGATTTTTGATGTCTACGAGCAGTACGAGTGGAACCCTAACACTCTTTCTCTTGCGGTTGCCAGACTGGGCCAGAAGCCCAATAAAAATGGTTTAAGCGAATTTAGAATTCAATGGAAAAAAGGTGGTTTGGAAAGTTTTATTCGCCGGTCCGGAATCAAAGAGACATTTATTCGTCTATTAGAAAAGCATTGTCCGGAGGATAGAATTGAGTGGTTTTATCAATTCATTAAAGGAGAAACATAAAGGCCCATGTTGTTTAATTCCTTCAACCACTGGATTTTACTAAAACTTTAGAATCAGCTCATTTACAGTACCTGATTTTATTATTACAACCCAGTATAAAGAACAAACCAGACTCACCCATTCTTTCTTCAACATTCAATCCTTTGTATAAACTTCATGACTACTTCTATTTCCAATGACCCAATCCAATTACAGCTACTGGAGCAGATTCAGGTAATTTTCTCCAGGGGCGGTATCATGATGATTCCACTTGCTGTTTGTTCCTTTATCGTTCTTTTGGTGATTATTGAACGGTTATTGGTGCTGAGATCCAGCAGATTGGTCTCTCAAAAAACCATGTCAGTCTGGGATACCTGGTTTTCAAACGGTCTTGACGAAGGCGAAAGACCCAAATCCACTTCAAGCTCTGTCCCCGCATCAATTCTGAACTCACTGGTTGACTATTTTCCTTTGACCCGCTCCAGACTGGAAGAAAGAATCACAGACCTGGGAAGAATGGAAAAGCACAGATTGGAAAGGGGACTGGTCTTTTTAGACACCATTGCCGGTATTGCCCCATTGTTTGGATTACTGGGAACTGCCCTGGGAATGGTTGAAGTATTTTCCAGGTTGTCTATTGCCGGGGAAGCGAAAATGAGTGCTCTTTCTTCAGGGATATCACAGGCTTTATTTACAACTGTCACCGGTTTATGCATTGGAATTCCGGCATTGATAGCATTTAACCTGTTTTCACGCCATATAGAAAAAATCCTTATCCAGACTGAAGATCAGATCAACCGTTTTGTCGACCGCCATGCAGCCACAATTATCAAAGAATAACCAACAAAACCTTCATGAAGCTATTTACTACCACAAAACGAAAAACCGGGATCAACCTGACAGCCTTGGTAGATGTGTTGTTTCTGTTGATAATTTTCTTTTCAGTTTCAACCAGGTTTACCAACCAACAGGCGATTCAAGTTGACCTGCCCCAAACTGAGAACTCCAACACCATTTCAACCACTGAAAAGTTGATTATTATTATGCGTGACGAAAACGAGGTTTTTATCAACGGCGCATTATTCCAATGGAAGGTGGTACATTCGGAAATTGAAAAACCCAAATATGACAGAACACAGAAAGTCATACTCAATATCGACAAAAAAATCACCCACGGAAAGGTAGTAGGACTTTTGGATTTGCTTAAGACCCATCAATATAAAAAAGTTGTATTCGGTACTTATGGCGAATCGTAACCACTTGTTTTTCCTTACGGCTTTGTTGCTGACAATATTGATTCATCTGCTGGCCGTCAGTCCTCTCTCCAAATGGCTAAACAGGGAAATCCTGCCGGCACTGTCAGATGAAAGCCTGGTTATTGACCTTTCGGAAATCAAGGCACAAAAAGACAGTTCTGTTGATCAAACTATCAGTGGGAATCAGACTCCTGAAAAATCAAAACCGGCCCCGGATAAAAAACCCAAACCAAGGGAAAAACAACTTCCGATCCCTCAAACCAAAAAACACCTTGATCCCACACTGACTGAAGACAAAATAGTATCGAAAGAACAAGTTCCTCCCAAACAGACAAGTCCTGCAAAACCCGCTAAGACCGCTCGAAAAGAGACTGATACCTCGCAATCTCCACTGTTTATTCGCAAACCAAAAGCTGATACTCCGCCTGAGCAGAAAAAAAAGAAAGTGATTCCCGAGGAAGTAAAGAAAACCTTCAGAGATGGCAAACCTGAAAAAACCGATGATGAAAAACTGGAATATTCCATGAATTCATATAAATGGACATTTAAACGATATATGGGTAATTGGGCTTTAGATATTCAAAAATGGTGGAAAGCACCCCTGGATTACGCCATGGGAAATGTTCCGGAAGGCGGGAATATGTGGATCGAAGTTAAAATCGGCAAATCGGGAAGGTTGCAGGGTTATCGAATTAAGAGCTCGGATGTGACTGCAGAGATGGAATTAAGAGTGATTCAGGCATTAATTGGCTCCTTTGCCAGACCTCCATTGCCCGAATCATTTCCTAAAGAATCGTTGCTTATCAACTGGCACTTTATCTACCCACCAGTCAGGCCGCAACTGAGAATACGAAGATAGATCTCAAAAGATCAGGTACTAAATCCCATCTCTTCCAGCAATTCAAAAAGCTTTTTTTGTTGAAACGGCTTCACCAGGTAATACTCGCAGCCTTCATGAAACGCGGACAAAATATTCTGTTTATCGCCAAGTGCTGTCACCATAACCACTTTCACGCCGGCGCCAATGTAGATGCCGTTTTCTTCCTCAATCTTTCTAATTCTCTTTAGCGTTTCGTGACCGTCCATCACCGGCATTTTGATGTCCAGGAAGATAACATCATAGAAGTCTTTGTCCTTAAGGCTTAACTGAAAATAGTCAACCGCCTCTTTTCCATTTACTGCAATATCACAATGACCCGTATCCTCAAGCATGGTATGCAACAGCTTTCTATTGGTCAGGTCGTCGTCAACAATTAAGAACTTCATATTCTCCTTTTGCTATGTTCTGTTTTTAAGAGTATGGAGTTGGTTTAATTTTACCGGAAAACAATCCGTTTTAGGAATCCCGAATCAACTGGTGACTTGTTCCAAAATGGATTGTACCTTTAAGAGCAATTCCTCATGATCAAATGGTTTTGTTATATAGTCATCAGCACCGGCTTCATAGCCTTTCTGCCTTTCATTGATCATCGCCTTTGCCGAAATCAGAATGATTTTTACCTGCGATAATTTTTCGTCCTGCCTGATTTTTTCGCACACCTCATAACCACTTACACCTGGAAGCATTATATCAAGCAATACAATTTTTGGATTGAACTCGTGAATGGCGCTGAGAGCTTCTTCTCCGGTATCAACGGTTAGCAGGTGATATTCGTCCTCTAAAATTTCTCTTAAGAATTTCAAATTCGTTTGGTCATCATCAACCACAAGAATTTTATGACCTTTTTGCATGAGATTTCCTGGTGACTTTAAATTTCGCGATTGGTTTATTTGATCCTGTTCTAACTGATTTAATGGAGCTATTATATTCGGATCTCATCGCAAATGTCTAACTCAATTATACTTTTTACTGCTATTTTCCTAATAGGAGTCCATTACCAGACTTTTGTACTGCTTTCTTTTCATTGAAGAAATCAGTTTACTCCCTGGATTCCGCAACGTACAGTCTAATTGCTACTATAACACAACTTGTCTTTAATTCAAAGCAACTTGATGAATTGACATATTTACCAAATACAGAACTGCAAAGAATAAACTTTCGCTCGTTGATACGGCTGAAAACAATCGTATAAATATCAATCTTCAACGTGTTGTTTCTTGAGTTCCTTGGTAAGTTGCTCCTTCGTTATATAACCATTTTCCACAAGAATCTGCCCTAACAGTTTTCTCCGTCGTTTTTGGTCTTTAGGAACTACGACTTTGATAATTGTTCCGCCATCCGGATTTATCTCAGCCCAAATTCTGCCTTTGTGGCCGGTAATGATCATATTGGACACAAACAATCCAAGTCCGGCACCACTTGATAGATCCCGAGTATTACTGCTTTTGCCAAATTTATCGAACACACTGATCAGTTCCTGTTCCGGAATTCCAATTCCTAAGTCGATCATGGATATCTGAAAATCATTTTTTTTCTCTTCGATTTGAATTGTGATTGAAGATCCAAATTCCGAGAAATCAAATGCATTATTCAATAGATTTCTTAGCACCTGTTTAAATTTACTTTGATCTACTGCAATCAGATCTGTTTTTTGCCGGAAATCCAGCCGGACCTCAATGTTTTCCTCAGCAGCCTTTTTGCTGTATTCTTCGACAATTTCTCTAATAAGCTCTGATAGATTCAAATCCTGAAAATCGAACACAACTTCGGTTGCTTCCAGCCTTGAAAGATCCAGCAGGTTGTTTTGCAACACCCCCATACGTTGGCTGCTGGAATATGCTTCTTGAAAGAACTCCAATAGTTTTTCACGGTTTTCCTTGTAGATCCGATCGATGCCCATTTTGGTGTATCCCTGGATCTGGTGGAGCGGCGTTCTCAATTCATGACTGATACTTGCCAAAAATTCCGATTTTGCCCTATTGGCTTCTTCCGCCTCCTGCCTGGCTTTAATTAATGCCTTGGTTCTTTCCTCGATCAACTCCTCCAAATGCTCTTGATGTTTTCGCAATTCTTTTTGACTGGCGTTCAGTTCTTGTTGAATAATTTTGCTTTTTGTAATGGCTTCTTCCAAAGCGGAGTTATTAGTCTGTAACTCTTCGTTTTTTTCACTTAAAAGTTTTTTTTGATCCCATAAATCACAAAAAACCCGAACCTTGTTCAAAAGCAGCACAGAGTCATACGGTTTTAAGATATAATCAAAGGCACCAAACTCAAAGCCTTTCATAATATCTTGCTGTTCCTTCATTATTGCCGAGAGAAATATGACAGGCAGGTTATTGTTTAATTCTATGGTTTTGATTCTTCTGGCGGTTTCCATCCCATCCATCTCCGGCATGACTATGTCAATTAGTGCCAGCGTAAATTTATGTCTGGAAGCCAATTCGATGGCCTCTTTACCTGACAGTGCCTTGCTGACTTTATGGTTGTTCTGACGAAGGATCTTCTCCAGCAGCTTTAGGTTGGAAACAACATCATCTACAATTAGAATGTGGTATTTCTCCATAACGCAATCAGGAATGGCTCCGTACCTTTTCTCAACATCAATTTGTATTCAAAAAAGCACCCGGCCTTTTTTTAAGTTTGCTTTCCAAAAAAAAGAAACAAAAAACCAATGATTCACTGCTGAATTTTGGAGTTGATGTGCCAATTTATTTAATAAATTGTATCTGTATTTAGATGGTTTTTCAAATTATTTTTGATTTGCATGAATTTTCCAGTCAACATCAATCGCAAGGCCTCATTTTTGATTGATTAGCGTTAGAAAGCGATATCATCCATGCTTTGTGCTGCAAGTTGGGTGATAAAACCGAAGGGATTTTGTGATGAATTACTAGCGGTTGGAATCCAGATCCTCCATTATTTCCTGGATTTTATGATGATGGACCGGCTTCACCAGGTAGTATTCACATCCTTTGGAAAAAGACGACAATATGTTTCTTTTGTCATTTAATGCACTGATCATTGCGATCTTTGCACCTTGACCGGCGGAAATTTTAGCTTCCTCTTCCAGCTTCCTGATGACTTCCAAGGTTTCATCCCCATCCATTTCAGGCATCATTATATCAAGAAATATCATATCATACAGGTCCTTGCTCTCAATGCTTGTTTTACAGCATTCCACCGCTTCCTTTCCGTTGGCCGCAATCTCACAAGTCCCGTATTTCCTGAGAATCCCGTGCAGATACTTCCTCGATACCAGGTCATCATCAACAATGAGGATTTTGAATTTTCTCATACTTAAAAAGCTCGTTCTAACCGAGTTGCCTGCCTGAAGATTCAGCAATCCGGTTGTTTATAAGACTTACTTTTAAAAATCGATCAACAATTAACTGATTTTCGTTTGATTTTGTTAACCGGCAGTATTTCTTTTTTTATAATCGTTAAAAAACAATCATACAAATAAAATCGATTCTCAAACAACCGGGGCCTGTAACCGGAATAAAATTAAACCGATAGTTTTCCCGCTTAATCCCAATTGAAGCCTGTCATCCGATTTTGGTATTTGTAAAGCGATGATGATGTCAGATGTTCATTGTCGACCTTACTATCAATCGGAAAAATTCACATATCTTCAAACTCTTATTTCAAATAAAGAACCCAAAAATTACACGAATATTAATACAATCGTAAACAGATGTATACAAGTCTCTCTGTGAATCGGCCATTTGCAAGGTGTTATAGTTTCAACATTTTATCCTATCTTAATATATTACCTTTTAGAAAATTTTTAGAGACAAAAGCATACTCAATAAAAGATCAGTTTATTGCTGAAGCCGGAGTGGAAGCGTGTATTCATGCTTGTCTTTACCCCGAAAACATACTAATTTTTAATCTAATCGGCTGCATGACGCAAAATCGTGAAGAAACAGGGATTGACTTGGCGGCAAACCATCATTGGTTTGAAAACAAGGATTACCACTATGCCTAACTTACTAATATAATTTAAAATACCATGATCATTCTGGTTTATAAACACTTTGCAAAACAATGAATATATCCCTTAGAATAAAGCAAATCATCACAGTCTCCCTCTTTGTTGTTGTGTTGGCTTTGATTTACAGGTTCAGAGGGGTTCTTCCCATTTTCATACTTGCTTTATTTCTTGCCTACATACTTACACCCCTTGTTGTTTGGATCTCTTCCAAAAAAGTGTTTAAACGACACATTCCAAGAGGTGTTTCCATTATATTTCTTTACCTGGTGATTATCACCAGTGTGTCCTTCGGCGGTGCTTATTTTGTGATCAATCTGACTAATGAAATTCAATTGCTGGTCAAGGATATCCCCTCTTACAGCAAAAGTTTTTCTGAGAAATGGGTTCCCTCCGTCAGCAAGGGTATTCAAAATATTGCCGCCTACTTACCTAAGGTCCAGCAAACACAGAACGAAGAAGAGCAAATATCTTCTAATGAAATCAAGGCTCTACCCAAAACATCCGAATATGATTCGCAAAATGATATCTTAAAATTCCTTCAGAATACCCGATTTGAGGTTAAACAGGGAAAGGCAGGGTTTGAAATTATCCCCCATAAAATCACGAAAGTACAATTACAAGATGACATCGACAAATTCGATTTTGCTCAATACATCAACGAATTTGTGGCTGATTTCACGGAAAATCTGCAGAGCATTTTGCTTGGATTTCTGGATTTTGGACAGGCCGTGGTATTTTCAGTGATTAGCTCTATTTTTCAGACCTTTATCACATTGATGGTTGCGGCCTTTATAATCATAGACCATGAACAGATCTTGGATTTTTTCAGAGGACTTTTTCCTGAGCGATTTCTCAGTCGATTCGATATTTTTCTTCAGAAACAAAACATAGGTTTGCATGGTGTGGTCAGAGGTCAGCTGATAATATGCCTGGTTAACGGTACTCTTACCGGAATTGGACTTTTGATATTCGATATTAAGTTTGCTTTAACCCTCTCACTACTCGCCACAGTTACGTCTTTGATTCCTATTTTTGGGGTGTTTATTTCTTCCGTGCCTATCCTACTGATGGCATTGACAAATCCAAACGGCATTTTTAGTGCGTTTGCTATCCTTGCCTGGATACTGTTGATTCATTTCATTGAAGGCAACATTCTTAATCCCAAAATTATTGGAAAATCAGCTGAAATCCACCCTGTTTTGGTCATACTGGCGCTGATGGCAGGCGAAAAAGCTGCCGGTATTTTTGGCGCTCTCGTTGCGGTTCCACTATTTTCTATCCTGCAAACATCATTCATATTTATCAGAGAAATTGTTTTTGCCGAAGGAAGTCCACTGGATGAACTTCAACCGGTTTCGGATGAATTCAGCATGACAGATATGCTTGAAAAACCGATTTTTGATGAATAAATGATTTGTTTATTTATACTAGTTTTTACTAATTTTCATTGCATCTTCGAATCCGTAGCTGTTCATCACACATGGAGGATGCCGGCCGAAATTCATTATATTACACATTTCAAATCACCGCATTATGGCTAGCAACAAACCTAAACAACAAATTTGGGGCTCTCGTTTAAGCGTGCCTCCCGATCAACTGAATATAGAATTCTGCGCCGGAAGGGACGTCAAAAGCCTTCCCATGGCCGATGAGGTTTTATTTAAGTACGACATTTGGACCAATCTGGCTCATTCTAAAATGCTCTGCAAAACGGGAATCATCTCACAAGAGGAACTAAAGGAGCTGTCAAATGCACTGCTGGATTTATTTGAAAAGCATGAACATGGGAAATTCACGCTGGATCCCGAAAAAGAAGATGTTCATGTTAACATTGAACATTTTATAACCCAGCAAAAGGGCGCAGAAGCGGGAAAAAAAATTCACTCCGGAAGAAGCAGGAACGACCAGGTAGCTACAGATATGAGGCTATACCTTCGGGATCAGTTGGTCATTGCTGCAGAAAACCTGTTGCAGTTAATTGGGCAGATCCTGGATAAAGCGGAAAACGAAAAAAAATCGATTATGCCGGGATTTACCCACTACCAGCCGGCTATGATAACTACGGCCGGACATTGGATGACGGCTTGGAGTCAGGCACTGTTACGAGATGCTGATCGAATAACTCGAAACATTGTGGAATTGAACAGCTCCCCCCTTGGTGCCGCTGCATCTTTTGGAACATCCTGGGCAATTGATCGCGAGTATTCCTCATCTCTTCTTGGTTTTGAAAAAGTTGATGAAAACAGTCTGGATAGTATCTGCTCCAGAGGTGAATACGAAGCCATGATAGCATCCAATTTCTCGATGATGATGAACCATCTCGGCACGATTTCTCAGGATATTATTTTACTTAGCACCCCGTATTACGACATGCTGCATATTGATGACCGCTATGTCACCGGCTCATCCATTATGCCTCAAAAGCGCAACCCTGATTTTGCCGAGGTCGTTCGCAGCAAAGCTGCTTACTGTCATGGCACTACCACTAGCTTGCTTGGTATTTTAAAAGGTTCTATGAGTGGTTATAATCGTGATATACAGCAGTCAAAGTATCTGATTATCGATCTTTTTAGAGAATGCAGCAGTGCTCCCTTGATTCTCTCGGATGTCTGTAAAACCATGACTTTCAAACACAAAAACATGGAAAAACAATGTCAGATGGGATTCATGAATGCAGCGGATGTAGCTGACTGGATGGCACAAACGTTTGATCTGGCATTCAGAGAATGTTACGAAGTCCTGTCGCTGGCTGTAAAATACAGCGATGAAGCCGGAAAGCTTACACATGATGCCCTGACTCGGGCAATCAAGGAAACAAATGTCTCAATAGAGATCACAGTTGAAGATGTCAATTTATTGAATACACCATCGTCTATAATCAACCAAAAAAAGCATACCGGAGGTCCGGCGGTTGAATCTGTCGAGAAGATGATTATCAATCAACGGGACCATTTGAAGGCTATTGCTCTGGAACTTGGTGAAACAAAACAGAAGATAGCTAAAGCAAGAAAACGCTGCTTTGAAGCGGTACCTTAAGCGGGTACTTCCTGCTTGGGGAGATCTGAAAGCAGTTGTGTCAACATGGCCCCATTGATGGCTTGTTGGGGGTCTTTCATGTGCTCACGCCCTGGTTGAATTAAATTGTGCTTGGGAACAGGATTGGTAACCAGATTTAGAACCATAAGCGCTTTGACAATAACGTCTTGCAGTAACGTAGGCTTGGCGTTTTTGGGAGATGTCACTTTCAGACCGAGTAACATTTTCAAGCTCTTATTGTCGATGCCAAGTTTAAACAGGTCTTCGATCGGGATTACCGAGGTCAGAAAAATCAGCTTGCAATTGAAGATATCAGGCATGCCTCCCTTAATTTTTGCCTTGAGCAAATTTATCATGTTCTCTGTTTTCTCTTTCTCTTCATCGGTCAGCTGCAGGTGAATAGACTGGTCCCCTCCCGATTTCTGCAGAGATTGAATCAGGATGACCTTTTCCTGGGTAGAAGGGTTAAGTATATTGAATATATTCTTATAAAACGGTTCCAGTTCTGTTTCGTATTCGTTTTGAATAAACCCTGAAACACGTTTGATGAAATCCCTCATGAAATCTCCCTGGGGAGTAAGATCTCTAATCAAGGCGAGCAGAAATCTGGCTGACTTACCCTCATCCACATCCTGATCCTGGGTGAACTCCTGAAACAGACTTTGCAATCTTCTTTTTTGAAGTGCTATTTCCAGTTGTGTACTTTCCAGAATCTCATCACATTTTTCTTCGATTTTCTGTTTAGCAGCTTCAATATCACGCAGATAAACTTCTGCTGCATCGCTTTGTTTCATTCTTCTTAGCTTGGTTATTTTTCTTTCCATCAAGCCAATTTGTTTTTCACCGCGTTGTTTAACCTCCTTAACGCGTTTGGAAGCAAGTTCCTTATCAGTTATCAATCGTTTTTTAAATCGATCTATAATTTTGTGTTTAGCAGTTCGTTCATATCCGGTGCAGTTAACCATGCATTTAAGAATGTGCATCAATGCATATTCTGTTGTATCAAAAGGAATTTCTTCCGGTTTCGGTTCTCCCTTCGTCAATTTATATGCTGCTGCACTATATATATTGAATTTTACAAACCGGCCCCATTCAGAATCCTCTTTTGGTTTGTTTTCGATACTATACCCCATAGTGTCATCTTCCAGCATGGTGAGATTATAGGTATATGTTTCAAAGATTCCGTTTTGGGTTTTTATTTTCTTGGTTAACGGTTCGTTTCTCTTTTCTTGCTGGTATTTACGGTAAGGAAGACGATATTTCTTTTTTGAGCGATCTGTCTCAAATGAGCCCAGAAAGACGTTTTTGATCTCTATCGCCTTTAACAAAGCCGGTTCAAATATTTGCGTCAGATACCTGATAGCCTGTTTGGAGTCCGTTGCAGTCGCCAGAGTCACATAGTAGCGAAATAGAAACAACTCAACTGCCCAATAAATAAAATGGTACCAATAGAGAGTCTTGATCTCGTCCTCGAAGCTCTCGACACCAAAAGTGTCATCAAACACCCCTTCGTCCGTGGATTTATCTTTTGATAAAGACACCTTACCAAATTTAAAGGGTTCATAAAGCTCGGTAAATTTCTGCAGATCTTCTTTTAAAGGAGTTAGTGCACCGGCAACATCCTGATAGCTGGAATCTCTGTCCAGTTTCCTCAAATAAAAAGTCAATCTCTCTTCATCCCAGTTTTCCGCAGCTGCGTAATACCCTATGACCTTAAACATCAATTTGGCCGCTAAGCCTTCGCTATGTCTTTGAGTTGCAACACCTTTTTCTCGAATGGTTTTAACGGACTGGAAAAACTTAATTGGTGTCCAGGTTATTAAAACCTCATCGTGTTCAGAAGTCAGAGATTCAAGCTGATTTTTTTCGTCATATTCCGGAGAAGGAGGAAAATCCTCACTTCTTAGATTTGTGTTGGCCTTGATATCCCGAAGGGTTTCCTTGTATATGGTCCTGAATTTTTTGCGGGCATGCTTCGATGTGAACTTTAATGCCGCCTGGGTCGCTTTCATTTGTTCCATGAGCGACTTTTCCTTAAAGAGCTTAAATCCTTCTCCCGCATGTTTGATTTTGCGGAAGTAGACCCATTTAGGCCCAAGCATCTGATGTGCGATCACTTTTAATAAGTAGATCTTTTCGCTTGGAGTCTCGTCTTTGAGGCTTTTAGCTGAAGCAATTATATCCAGCATAGGACATTAAAGTAGTTCCGGAGTTATAGAGTTAAACCTGTTTTGAAAATGGTATTTAGCTTATTTTTGTTGCTGGTTGGAAAGGATTGCAATTTCTAATCCAAATGCAACATTGATAACGGTTTAGGTTCTAAATTTTCGATTTCAATCGAAAATCAACGCTGGAAAATCGGCTTGAACTTGGTGCATTGTAAATCTTCCACATCCAATTGTCCATTTAGTTGATAACCTGCCCCTGTGTTGAATGATTCGTCTTGTAAGGAATGTAATTTAAAAAATACGTTGGAAGAAAATCTATTTCGACGACGAAGAAGGTCAGTTTCGACCTTCAAGGATTGATATTAAATAAGGCCGAAATTTCGATGAGAGCAGTTACCTAGGAAATGTCCGCCAGTAGCTTATTCAACAGGGCACTGTTAATAGCTTTATGCGGGTCTTGTTCATCCTGTTTCCCTTCCATAATCAAATTGTTCTTTGGAACCGGATTTACCACCATGTTCAATACCAGCAGTGCTTTGGCTGTTTCAGGAGGTACATTGACTTTTTTCCCCGTATTTGCCTGGGCAAATTTCAATCTCAACAGCTTTTTCATGCTTTGCTTGTCAACGCTGATACGAAACAAATCTTCAACAGGGAATGCCTGGGAAAGGAAAAACACTTTGCAGCTGAAAATACCGGGCATGGATTGCTCTATCTTGCTTTTCATTTCAGCTACCATATTTTCAAATTCCATTTCCTCTTCCTGCGTCAATGTCAAATTGATGCTTTTCTCTCCACCTGACTTCTTCAGCGCCTGAATAATCACAATTTTTTCCTGGGTGGAAGGATCAAGAATTTCAAAGAGGTTCTCATAAAACGGTTCCAGTTCTTTGGAATACTGATGCTGAACGTTATCGATGGTGCTTTTCAAAAAACCGGAAACAAAATCCCTGTCCTCATCAATCTGCGCGAGGAGTTTGTAGATATAGTTAGCACTGAGGCCGGCATGCACTGAATCTTCTTTGGCAATTTCCTTAAAAAGAATTTGTAGTCGTTCCTTTTGAGCATTTAGTTCTTTGGAAGCATTTTGTCTTATTGAATTGCAGCGAGCATCCAGCTTTTTCTGAAAACTCTGTACATCATTTTCAAATACCTGGGCTGCATCATCTTGCTTCAGACGCTTAATTTTGGCGAATTTTCGCTCCAGCTTTCGAATCTGTTTTTCACCCCGCTTCTTTATTTCCAGGATCTGTTTTTCTGCAAATTCCTTGTCAGCGACAACTCGCTTTTTAAATCGTTCCAATATTTTATGTCTTGCCTTGCGATTTGCCTGGGTGCATTTCACCATCACCGCCATTAATTGCATGAAAGCGTATTCCCTGATCTCCAGGGGAATTTTGGAAAGAGCAATTTCTTCCATGTGCTCATCCAGTTCTGTCGCAGGTTTTTCCGGGCGATCTACATAAAGTGCCAAAAAATATTCTTTTAAATACTTCGCCCATTCGGAATCGATACCTGGTATCTCCGATATTTCAAAACTAATCGTCAAATTTTCCAACAGGTTATGATTGTATAGATAAGTCTCGTAGATACCTTTTCGGGTTTTTAGCTTTGTTGATCTCGGGTCTTCCCTACGTTTTTTCTTGTACTCTTCAAAGGGTTCCCTAAATATTTTTTTGGTTCGATCTACTTCAAAGGAACCGATAAAAACGCTCTTGTTATCAATAGCCTTTTCAAATGCGGACTCAAATATGACGGTTAAATACCGAATGGCTTGTGTAGACCGGGTCGAAGTAATCAGAGTGAGATAGTAACGGAATAAAAACGTCTCGACCGCCCAGTATATGATGTTATACCAGTAAAGAGACCGAACCTGTGATTCAAAGCTTTCAACAGCCATGGCATCATCAAAAGCGTCTGATTCTTGTTCTGCGCCCTTTGTTAGTGTTGCCTTCCCAAATTTGAAAGGCTCATAAGCTTCGACAAACTGGTTCAAGTCATTCTTTAGTGGTTCCAGCGCAGCAACGACATCCTGATAGGACGAGTTTTCCTCTAGATTCCGCACATACAGTGAAATTTTATCCTTGTTCCAATTTTCAGGCGCTGAATAAAAAGCAGAGACCTTAAAAAATAATTTGGCCACTAAGCCTTCCGTATGCCTTTGAGTTGCCTTTCCTTTTTCTCTGATTTTCTTGGCCGGGATAAAAAACTTCAATGGGGTCCAGCTAATAATCACTTCATCGAATTGCGAAGTCAGGGAGGGAGTTTCCTGGCCTTCAACCGCTTCCGGAAGTTCCGGAAACAGCTCTTTTTTTAGACCGGTATATTGTGCAATATCTTTAAGACAATTCTGGTAGGCGGATCGATAAGTGCTTTTTGCGCTTTTGGAGGTAAACCTTAGTGCAGATTGAGTTGCTTTCATCTGCTCCATTAAGGTTTTCTCCTTAAATATGGATAAGCCTTCCCCGCCTCTTTTGATCTTATGGTAATACTTCCACTTTGCGCCAAGCATATGATGGGCGACCTGTTTCAGCACATAGATCCGTTCACTATCGCTTTGTTCCGTAAGCCGTTTGAGTGACTTCATAAAATCGGGCATTCGCTTATACCATTTAGGAAATTCCCACTGTTTTGAAAAGTTTGAACAATAATTTTACACGCTTTTAATATTCCATTAGAGGGTGTTATTCAGCTTGTCAAGCACTTGTCGAACTGTTTTGCTGAATTCGTGAGGCGCTATTGGCTTCATAACATATTCCGCAACGCCAATCTCCTTTGCTTGAGTCGCTGATATAGCGCTACTATATCCTGTTACCAGAATAATCTGTACATTTGGCTTGATTTTGATCATTTCTTTAGCCAGACCTGCGCCATCCAGTTTTGGCATTGCCAGGTCCGATACAACGAGATCAAAATAATCCGGGCTTTCTCGAAATAACTGAAGGGCTTCAAGGCTGCTGATGGCTGTTGTTACTTGATAACCGCAACGCTCCAATATTCTTTTTTCTAATTTTACCAGGGAAATCTCATCATCGACTACCAAAATATGTTCCGTACCTTTCGGCATTGATTCGACTACCGTTTGGCTGTCTTCAATTTCATCCTCAATGACCGGAAAATAAAGTGTGAAAACCGTTTTTTCTCCAGGCTCACTTGATACTGTAATTGCTCCATGGTGATTCCGAACTATGCCATGCACAACAGCCAGTCCCATTCCGGTGCCTTCTCCCACAGGTTTTGTTGTAAAAAAAGGATCAAATATCCTATCCAGATCTTCAGTGGGAATACCATGCCCGGTATCGCTGACACTGAGCATCAAATACCTGCCTTCCGAAATGGCATGGGACGATGCAAAACCTGAGTCTATTTCAACATCGGCAAGATTGACCTCCAGCGTGCCTCCTGTTGCCCGCATTGCATATCCGGCATTGGTGCACAGGTTCATGACAATCTGATGAATCTGGCTGGGATCTGCCAAAATAGCACTTTGAGTACTTTCCCAATCTTCGCGAATTTCGATGGTAGCCGGGAGAAATGCCCGGATCATTTTCAGTGCTTCTTTGACAAGGGATGATATTCGAATGGGCTGTTGTTCTCCCTCTTGCTGCCTACTGAATGTAAGTATCTGATGCACAAGATCCTTTGCTCTTTTTGCAGCAGTTATGGCTTCTTCAAGGTCTTCCCGAACCGGACTTTCCGCATCAAGATCTTCTTTTGCCATGGTAATGTAGCCGAGCATGGCAAACAAGAGGTTATTAAAGTCATGAGCTATACCACCGGCAAGGGTTCCGATAGCTTCCAGTTTTTGTGAATGTTTTAATTGCGCTTCCAGTTGAAGACGTTTCTCTTCAGCCTGTTGTTGTTCCAGTATCTTTTGCTCCAGGGTTTTCTTGGTTTGTTCCAATAACCGGTTGGTAAATTCATATTGCTGGGCTTTGGTTGTAGTCAGGCTTAGCTTCTCGGTGAGGACCATGGCAAAAACCCTGTAAAAAAAGTTTTGCAAATGATCCGATTTTAAGTCGGAATATTTACCGATCCCCTTTGCCATTATGCTAAATACCGTAACCGGGGTTTTAGCAATAACTGTTGCCGAGCACATTTTTGAGCTGATGACACTCATTTCGCCAAAAATGTCTCCCTTTCGTTTTAAACGCAAAATCGGATCATCCCCAGCAAAAACACCAACTTCACCTTTAATCAGAAAATAAACCCGGTCGTTTTGTTGTCCTTCCACCAGAATTTTGTGCCCTGCCGGAAATTCAATAAATTTGGACAACGGCAGTAATTGATTCAAAACATCATCTGCCAAGTGACCAAACAGTCGAGATTCTTTCAGATAATTTACTATCTCGATATTCTCTTTAAAGGAGTGATCCTGGTTTTGCGTATCCATAGACAAAGGACATTCTATTAGTGCGTATGAGAGCCTTACTCAATGAACAGATGGTACAGTTACAAAATCCATTAACCGATGACAATACTGAAACATTACTTGAACCGCTTCACCATGGTTATGCAATTACCGGATTCATTCCAGGTAACTTCATCCATGTTGGCTTTGACAAGGAACAGTCCCCTCTCTTCCGGAAGTGTTTTCATCGACTCATCGTATTCAGGCAATGCTGAGGTATCAAACCCATTACCTTCATCTTCAATTTCAAATTTTAATTGTTCGGCATTTAGATCTGCACGGACATGAACCTGCCTGTTACCATACAGATTGGTCGCCTCTCGTTCGATAATCTGGTCGTTGAATTGCTCTGATGATTGCTCTTTTAAATCAGGGTTCATTTCCAGATTACCAAAAACAATTGCGTTTTTAACTGTTTCAAACAAGCAGGAAGAAATTGCGTGACTGTCTTGTTTATGGAGTTCACACAACGGTTTGAAGTGGTTATGCAGAATGGGAATCAGGCTTTTTATATAGCGGGTTTTACTGGGAATGGAAAATTGGACTTGGGCCCGATAGTGCTCGGAAATGTTGACCATTTCCTGCTTGCCGGCTTTTATTGATTCTATTTTATCCAGGGTTGCCAACAAAGGTTTAAATTCAAAGGGTTTGGTCAAGAAATCGTAAGCACCAAGTTTAAATGCTTTCAATGTAAGTTCGATAACGGCATAACCGGTCATGATAATAACCGGAATATCCAAGTTTTGAGATCGCAACCTTTCCAGTAGCTCCAAACCGTTCATGACGGGCATTTTGATATCGCTGAAAATGAGGTCATATTCTCCGTTAGCGCGTTCAATCATATCCCATCCTTGCTTCCCATCATTGGCCATTTCAACTATGTGGCCATTTTTGATCAAATAACTGGAAAGCATTTTTCTTACTTGGGCGTTGTCGTCAATTACAAGAATATCCATTTTTCCTTCTCCCTGCGCATGGTTCAGATATATTGTGTTAGCCAACAGGTACCATTCTGAGCCGCAAATTGTCCCCCTAAAAAGGAGAATATTTGTTAGAATATTTTTAAAAAATGTTTATAATTTTGATAAACCTAGCTTTTTAAAAAAAAACATCATCTAATCATTACAGTTGCCAAAACGATAAAACGTTGTCAGAACTGTTATTTAATGGTATATGAAACTCGTTTCCGGCGCAAGATTCTCCTTAATTTGATTGAATATTTGAGCCGCAGCATGTACCTATGACATAGACCGTATCAATCTCAATTAGCACTTTTAAAAGGTAAATTGTACTGATGCCGGAATAAATAACAGCTCACGGAATTCTGAAAGCCTAAGACCTTTTGTTTATCGGCAATCAGCGATATCAACTTTACTTTCTGTTATTATTAATTATTTCTAGTTAGACTTTGTTTCGATGGCCTTGAGGTTTTCCTATTTATAATCATTAAGATTTCAGGAGGAAAAATGAAATTGATGGTATGCTACGACAATTCCAATTCAGCTCAAGAAGCATTAAAGCTTGCTCTACAACACGCCAAGCATTTTAATGCCAAAGTATACCTCGTCACGTCGCTGGTTGGCGGCAATAAAGATAATGCTGAAGAAAACAGAAACGCGGAAAGTAACCTTGAATTTGGCAAATCACTGCTTGAGAAAGAAGGAGTGGAATGTGAAACCCGATTAATGATTCGCGGACTTCCGTCCGGAGAAGATTTAGTCAAGTTTGCCAATGATAACGAAATTGACGAAATCTTAATCGGTATCCAGAGAACTTCAAAAGTCGGAAAACTATTGTTTGGATCAACCGCGCAGCACGTGATCCTCGAAGCCCGCTGCCCTGTCGTAACTGTAAAATAAATAAGACATCCAAGCTTGCTCACAGGAACTCAATTACTTCTTTATCAAACGAAAAATGACAAATCGCATCAAAGCAGACTGGGAAAAAAGCATTGTAACCCCGGAACAGGTGCTGGAAAAGATTAAACCGGGAATGAGTATTTTTATTAGTACTGGTCCCGCCGAACCTCGAACACTGGTAAAAGCACTGACCAGCTCAGATGCCTACAATTTACAGGACCTTGAGCTGATTCAACTGGTAAGTGTAGGTGATGCGATTTCCCAGGATGAGTTGAAACATCAGAGATACCGTTTGAAAACTTTTTTCTCCGGATGGATTGCCAGTGATGCGATTACCTCCGGAAAGGTCGATTTGATACCAAGCCGGTTTGATGAAATCCCTACCTTAATGGAATCAAGAAGGATTCCCATTGATGTTGCATTTATCCAGGTAACTCCACCCAATGAGGCAGGTTATTGCAGCTTAGGCGTGGCTGTCGATGTGGCAAGACTTGCCATGGAGCAAGCATCAATCGTCGTCGGCGAAATCAATACTAAAATCCCCAGGACCTTTGGCGACACATTTGTTCCCGCCTCAAGCTTTGATATGCTGGTCTACTCAAAGGATCTTCCAATTTATTTTGAGCCATGGCCGGAAGACAAAATCTTTGACAAGGTTGCAGAAAATGTCGCCTCCATTATAGAAGACGGCAGTTGTATAGCCTCCTCAATCGGAACCCTGTTTGAGCATTTGGGAAAATACCTGGATAAAAAACGAGACCTTGGTATTCACACACCGTTTTTAAGTGACAATATAATGAAGCTCATACAAAGCGGTGCAGTCACAAACCGAAAAAAAGGAATGTATCGGGGGCAAACCATAACTTCCTATGCGTTTGGTTCTCCCGAGTTATTGGATTGGCTTGACAGAAATCCGTTGATAGAGTTTCAGGGCATAGATAAAGTTTTCAATCCTACTCAAATTGGGAGAAATCCTAATTTCATTGCGGTTGTACAAGCACGAAAAGTGGATCTTTCCGGTCGTGTAACTCTACACGTAGGAAACAAAGGGGTTATCGCGGGCCTGGCCCAGGCTACTGCTGTGGTTTCCGGTGCCCAGATTTCAGAAGGAGGATTCACTATTTTCGGTTTACCCAGCAGAAACAAAGCTGGTGAGCCCAATTTCCTGACTTCGGTGGAAAACTATCCAAACTTGCTGAATATTCCTGAATCAGTGAATGTCGTGGTAACTGAATGGGGGTTTGCCTATTTGTACGGAAGAACCGTCCGCGAGCGTGCTCAAGCACTGATAGAAATCGCCCATCCTGATGACCGGGAAGAACTGATTACCAAAGCCAAGGAAGCCAATCTTATTTACAAAGACCAGATTTTTCTTAAGGACAATGCTCATCTATACCCAGCTGATGCAGCAACACAACATGTATTTAAAAATGGCCTCAAAGTTAGGTTTAGAGCCATCAAGCCATCCGACGAAGATGAAATGCGGCATCTATTCTACAGGTTTTCAGATGAGGCTGTTTACTATCGGTATTTCACATCTATCAAAACCATGCCTCACACAAAAATGCAGGAATACGTCAATATCGACTATAGTCAGGTGATGTCAATCGTCGGATTGATTAATGAACCAGGTCAAGGTCATATCATTGCCGAAGCCAGGTTTGTAAAAGAACCCGATACACCTTTCGCAGATGTGGCATTTGTTGTGGATGAGGAATTCAACGGAATTGGCATTGCTACCTATCTTTATAAAATGTTGATCAGGCTGGCCAAAGAAAGGGGGCTTCATGGATTTACAGCCGATGTATTATCATCCAATGCAGGCATGATGGCTGTCTTTGAAAAAGGCGGCATTGTAAAAGCCAAGCTTGAATACGGTGTTTATAAATTAAAAATGCCCTTTGAAGAAACCACATTGTAACCCCAAGTATTCCTACCGGATTAAAAACAAGGATGTTTTCTCTATTTCGTTTGACAATATTACTCCTTTTATTTCCCGTGCCTGCGATACCGGCCTTGGCAAGCTCGGTATCGCCTGCGCCCGGTCCAAATTTGGCTGGCATTCTGTTTTTTAAAACCGATTGCGTTGAATGCTTGGAAGTCATTAATGAAATTATTCCCACCGCATTTGATAACAGTTCAAGCGATCGTTCAATCCTTGCTGTAAATAATTCACTTCCGGATGGTGGGCAGTTGTTTTTAGAGTTTCTAATGACTCGAAAAATTCCTCCAAACGCAACGCTTCCCATATTCATAACCCAAAATGAAATCTGGAGCGGCAAGGAAGAGATTTCAAGGAACTTAAATAACTTACTCAGATCCCAGCACGATTTTTTTCCCCCGGATCATTTTCCAAGCAAGAATCTGGTCGCTAATCTGCTATCTCCAAACCCGAATCAAAGATATTCAACTGCGTTTTTGATCACCAAAAACACAAGACCCAAACAACAAAACTGGTTAGATTATTTTTACAGCAACTATCAAAAAGACCCGGTTGGAAATGGAACTGCTGTAATTGTATTGTTAGGCATGATTTTTAGTTTGGCTTATATCTTCAAACTGTTCATTAGCAGACCGGCAGATAGCCAGTTTGCACTGCCAAGTTTATATCCTGTGCTTTGCTTGATCGCTATGGGAATAGCAATATACTTGTTTATGTCGGGATTGATGGAAAGTGAGCTCAGTTGCGGACCGGTAGGAGAGTGCAATACCGTTCAACAAAGCAAATATGCAAAACTGTTTGGAATCATTCCCGTTAGTCTTTTGGGAATGTTTGCATATGCTGCCTGCATAGTATTTTGGTTAGCGGCAAGATTTGATGTTTGGAGTCAAAAAAAACTTTTTGTTGTATCAGCCTGGGCATGTTCGGTCATTGCGGTTTGCTTTTTTGTTTATTTAACTTTTTTGGAACCTTTTGTCATCGGTGCAACCTGCATTTGGTGTGTGACATCTGCCACCATCACTACAATTACCGCCTTAGTCGCTACAAAACCGGCATTAGCCGCAGTACACTCTTAAGTTCATCTGCCTCCAAGTTTTTTCTAAATATGACTTAAGACTGCAGTTCGTCAATTCTGCTGTTTAGAGCGAGGGATACAACATCGGGTCAATCTGGCTGAACAGTTAATAATCCAGCCGGTAGGCCTAAGCCCTTTTCAAACAGGGCTCTCCGATATGTTAACGGTTAGATTGGCACTTTCCGCTGTCGGCAACAAGCCGCAAGAGTTAGT
>JAKSDL010000728.1 GCA_022360105.1 Pseudomonadota bacterium | reverse complement strand
TGAGAACAACCCGCACAAAGCGAAGGCGGTCTCATTGGGATATCGGGAACGTCGGAGAGATCGGGTTTGACTGACGGAGTATAATCAAATCCAAAAAAACCGGCAATTTTCTCTTTCACCAGGGCTGGATCGTATTCATACAACCTGGAGAAAAGCTCTTCCGATTTACCGGCAATTTTGGGTTCGAGCTTTTCATCATGGGCAATCATCTTCAGGTACTCTTCCATTACCGGTTCACCCTCTTCTACAACCAGCACCTGCGAACATTCCTTGAGAAACTTCGTAATCATGCCATCCGGCATAGGATTTGAGAATCCAATGCGCAACACCCTGACTTTGTCTTCTACATCCAGTTCTTTGATTGCATCGCCCACATAACCGTGGCTCACTCCGTTACAAACAATGCCAAACTCTCCTGTCCCGGATTCAACATTGAATTCGCTCTGATCGGAAATAACTTGAGCTTCCTTGATATTTTCCAGCAGCTTGACGTGCAGTCTTCTTGAAACAGCCGGTACACAAACCAGGTTGGCAGGATCCTTGACAAAGGTTCCCTTGGCGGGTTGTTTGTTGATTTCTCCCAGGGTGACGATTCCTGTGGAATGGTTGATTCTGGTTGTGGTTCTGAGAATGACCGGTTCCTGAAGCTTTTCGGATAATTCAAACGCATATTTGGTCATCACCCGCGCTTCATCGATAGTAGACGGTTCCAACACGGGTAGACCGGAAAGTTTGCCATAATAGCGGTTGTCCTGTTCGTTTTGACTGGAAAACATATAAGGATCATCCGCGGAAACAATTACCATACCTCCCTTAACACCAAGATAGGCCAGGGTCATCACTGCATCTGCTGCCACGTTCAATCCCACGTGTTTCATGATAGCAATACTGCGGACTCCGCAATTGGCAGCTGCGCCCGCCACTTCCACTGCTATCTTTTCATTCACACTATACTCAAAATAGATGTCCGATTGCTTGGACATTTGAAACAAAGCCAGCGAAATTTCAGAGGAGGGCGTACCCGGGTAAGTCGCGCCAACTCCGACACCTGCTTCCACAGCTCCCCTTGCAATGGCATCGTTTCCTAACAAAAGCATCTTTTGTCCCGGATCATCGGTTAATAACTTATGCATGATGGTACCTCAATAACTTGTTGGTTGATATTAAATCCCTGAAACCGGATATCCAATACGAGTGGTTGGGAGAATCTGTTCAAGGCTGAAGATAATTGAGTGGAAAATCTAATTCGTTATCCGTTGTTGACAAGCTCATCCATACCATAAAAGCTAAATTTATGCTTGTCAAATAGTTTATAAGTCCCCATAAATAGGATATTTACAACACGATACGATTTTCGTTTTTTCCCGCTTTTCCAAGTCCAAATAGCCGTTGTCTAAATTGGAATTGGGTGATATTTTTATTGTTTATTTATTTAGCACAAAACCAGCATAACATAACAACCTGTATTTGAGAAACCAGCCCATTCTGCAATTGATCAGCTTCTAAACTACATCAATCAGGCGCATCAGTTATCTTGAAGTTGAGCGTTACCTTTCCACCTCCTTTGGACCAATACGGAGATAGCCCTTTGATTTTAAGCGATAACGGAATCGGTCACACAAATACCGGGGTAATTTTTAAAAAATTGTAATGAAACTAAAAATCGTTAAAGGAACCAGGGACTTATACGGAGATGATATCAATCGTTTTCAACGCTTGGAAGACGCTGCACGAGACGTTTTTAATCTCTATGGATACGAAGAAATTCGCACACCATTGTTTGAAAAAACCGAATTGTTTGCACATGGTGTGGGAGAGGATACGGATATCGTGGGAAAAGAGATGTTCTTACTTGAAGATCGCCGCGGAAGAAGCCTGGCTCTAAGGCCAGAGATGACTGCGTCGGTTGTCAGAAGTGTGATTACCAACAATCACATGCAGCAGAACACCCATCGTCGCTTTTACTATATTGGTCCCATGTTTCGTTACGAACAACCTCAAAAAGGTCGCTTCCGCCAGTTTTATCAGATTGGTGCCGAGTATTTTGGAGTTTCTTCTCCCGATGCTGATCTTGAAACCTTGTTAATGCTGCGTCAATTCCTGCAGGCAGTCGATTTAAAAGCAGTTTCCTTTCAATTGAACACTATCGGCTGTCAAAAACCGGAATGCCGGCCAGCTTTCAAAAGTCGGCTGGTGGAATTTTTGGAATCCAAACAGGACCAATTATGTGAAAACTGTCAGCGTCGAATTCATACCAATCCCTTAAGAGTGCTGGATTGCAAGGAAGAACAGTGCCTTGCCATTGCAGCGGATGCTCCAAAAATCTATGATCATGTCTGTGAGGAATGTGATACCCATTTCACCGAGCTCAGACAAATGATGGAAGCTCACCGGGTGGAACATGATCTCAACCACAAACTGGTTCGAGGTCTGGATTATTATTCACG
This sequence comes from Pseudomonadota bacterium, assembly GCA_022360105.1. The sequence continues at coordinate 9,436 of JAKSDL010000728.1, read as the reverse complement.
AACCGTGTTTGAAGTATACTCGGACAACCTGGGTGCTCAAAACGCTGTTGGTGGGGGTGGAAGATACGACGGTCTGTTCGAGATTTATGGTTCTCCCGTAATCCCTGCTTTGGGATTCGCGTTGGGTCTGGACCGCCTGGCCATGCTGATCGCGAAAATGGAAGCACAGCCGGAAGGACTGTTTATTGTCGGGCATGATAGAAAAGCGGTGACGAGGCTCGTTGCCAAAACCAGGGAAGCGGGATATAAAAGTCTATATGATCCGTTTCAAGCTTCAATGAAGAGTCAACTCCGACAGGCCAACAAGGCTAACGTGAAAACGGTGTTGATTCTAGGTGTTGAAGAATTGAAAAATAATACCGTTTCCGTGAAAAACATGCTAAACGGAGAACAGAACATCGTTGGCCTGGATGATATCCTGAATCATATTGCCTAACACTAATTCCTCGGACTGCAACCAATGGATGTTGGATTACTGACCACCAGCTATAAAACCACCGATATTGAGATTCGCGAAAAACTGGCGATTCCGGAAAGTGAAGTCAAGCCCTTAATCGCTACACTCAAAAAAGAGTGCGGATTAAATGAAGTGATGGTGCTGTCCACCTGCAACCGGGTTGAGTTCTATATTCAGGCGGATCGCTTGCAACAAAAACTGGATCTAGTGGAAAAAGCTTTTTTTAACTATCTGCGTCTGGGTGAAAGCTTTAACTACAGGTTCGAACGATTGACCGGGACAGAAGCCGTCAATCATATCTTCAGGGTGGCATCCAGTCTGGAAGCCATGGTTATCGGTGAGCCGCAAATCACCGGACAGATTAAGAACTATTTTCATCTCTCGGTAGAAGCCGGCGGTTGCGGTTTTTTTCTGAATCAGATTATGAACCGGGCGTTTATTACTGCCAAGCGTGTCCGATCAGAAACGGAAATCGCCAAATTTGCGGTCTCCATCAGCTTTGCTGCAGTGGAACTGGCCAAAAAGATCTTTGACCAGCTGGAAGAGAAGATCATTCTGATTGTCGGAGCAGGAGAAATGGCCGAACTGGCGGTGAATCACCTGTTAAAAGCCGGATGTTCCCAGCTGTTGGTTACCAACAGAACCTTCTCCAGGGCGGTCTCCCTGGCTGAAAAATTCAATGGTTCCGCGGTCAGATTTGAATACATGGCCAATCATCTGCAGACAGCCGATATTATCATTTCATCCACCGGTGCCAGGGATTTCGTGATTCAGCACGATATGATCGTCAAGTGCATGAAGAAGCGCAAAAACAGACCCATGTTTTTGATCGATATCGCCGTTCCCAGGGATATTGAGCCCAAAATCAATGATGTTGGCAATGCCTACGTTTACGATATTGATGATTTAAAAACAGTGGTCGACACCAACCTCAAATTCAGAGAAAACGAAGCAAAAAAAGCCGAAATCATCATCCTGGATGAACTGGAAAAGATGGAAGACTGGATTGTGACCCTGGATGTAATTCCCACCATTAAAATGTTCCGGGAAAAAATCCTTGAACTTTCCAATTCCGAACTAGTCAAAGGACTCGGACAGCTGGGCGACCTTTCCAGTAAACAGGAACGGGCGATCCGCTCCATGATTAACAGCCTGGCCTACAAGATCCTCCATCAGCCCACTATTATGTTAAAACAAAAAGCCAAAGAAGGTACCGGGGGTCTGGATTACGTACAGGTAATCAACGATCTCTTTGGCCTCTCCTCCGCAAACGAAAAGAAACCCCGACCAAAAGTCATCAATCTAAAATGAAACAAACGGTTAAAATTGCCACCCGCTCCAGTCAACTGGCACTTTGGCAGGCGGAATGGGTCAAGGCTAAGATCATAAGTTTGTTCCCTGAAACAAACGTCGAACTGGTCCATATCAAAACCAAAGGTGATAAAATTCTGGATTCTCCCCTGGCAAAAATCGGTGGCAAAGGTTTGTTTGTCAAGGAATTGGAGGTATCCATGCTGGCGGGAGAAACAGACATAGCAGTGCACTCCTTAAAAGATGTTCCCACAGAGCTCCCCGAAGGCTTGGAAATTTCGGTAATAACCAAGCGGGAAACCCCATGGGATGCCTTTGTATCCAACAAATATTCTGGTTTTGCGTCCCTGCCCCAACAGGCAATCATTGGAACCAGTTCCCTGAGAAGAATTGCCCAATTAAGGAAAGCCAGACCTGATCTGGTGTTTAAGACGCTAAGGGGAAATGTAAATACCCGACTCAACAAGCTGGACCAGGGAGATTACGATGCAATCATTCTGGCAGCAGCAGGATTGATACGTTTGAAGATGGAAGAGAGAATTACCGAAAAACTACCCATGGATTTGTCCATTCCTGCCATCGGGCAGGGTGTGGTTTGTATTGAATCTCGTACAGGTGATGACCGCATTCAACAGTTAATTCATCCCCTGAAAGATAGTGAAACCACAGGCAATGTTGAAGCGGAGCGAGCACTGTTACTGCGCTTGAATGGGGGTTGCCAGGTACCGTTGGCCGGGCACGCTGTCACCAAAGGAGAAACGGTTACCCTTACTGCAATGGTGGCAAGTCCGGAGGGATCGGATTTCATCAGACTAACCGACTCCGGTCCCGTGAAAGAAGCTGCCAGGATCGGTACCAGACTTGGTGAAAAACTTTTGGAATGCGGGGGAAGGGAAATCCTGGCCCAGGTTGGTATAGAAACCGACTAATCCCTGATCTACAAATTAATCCATGAAACCACTGGCAAATCGAAAAATCATTATCACCCGAGATTCCTCACAAGCCGGAAGTTTAAAAGACATGCTTGAAGACCTGGGGGCAGAAGTGATCAGCATTCCCACCATCAGCATTACCGATCCTCCGGATTGGTCAGCTTTTGACAAAGCAGCCAGGGAAATTGAATCTTTCCAATGGGTAGTGTTTACCAGCATTAACGCTGTGGTTCAGACCTACAAGCGAATAGAATTGTTAGGATATCAACCTGCTGACTTCCCCTTATCCAGCATTGCGGTAGTTGGTGATAAAACGGCAAAACAGGCGGAAGATTTGGGCTGGAAGGTGGATTTTATTCCGGAGAAATTTCAGGCGGAAGGGTTAGCCGCCGGTTTAAAATCAAGAGGGGTTTCAGGACAACGCATATGGTTTCCAAGGGCATTGGTCGCCCGTCATGTGTTGATTGACGAGTTGGTTAAGACAGGTGCTGAAGTCACAGTCACACCTGTTTATCAAAATTCCGTTCCTTATGAGAACAAAGAGCTATTGCAGGCTGCCCTGAATGACGGCAAGGCAGACTGGATCAGCTTTACCAGCTCTTCCACGGTGACCAATCTGTTCAAAATTCTGAAATGTGAGCCCAAAGAGGTTTCTCTTCCCAATATTGCTTCGATAGGAACGATCACCACGGAAACCCTGCTGAAACTTTCCCTTGAACCCGCCTTTACGGCCGATCCGCAAAATCTGGATGGACTCTGCCAGGGCATTGTGGATTACGAAGCCCGCTAAAAAACCAATACCATTTGGTAAAAAAAATCAAGATTTCACGTCATCCTGAACGGCCATGAAGGATCTGTCAGAGCCCTCAAATGATTGTTCACAACCAAGCTGTACCGCAGTTGTTGAGCCAGAGGTGGATCCTCTGTTTCACGCCCTGATCCACCAACTTTCATTGCGACTCAGTCTGAAGGTTCAGAAGGGCAACCTTTTGGCATGACAGGAATAACTACAGACATTGCGCCAAGAATACCGTTTGTAACTTATTGTTCATAATGCCCTTGTTAGATCAAATCTGTAATGAGAAACTAGTGTAAGCTTTCCCCATTTGGTCTCTGCAATAAATTGCCTGAAGTGTTATGAAACAAAAACCTTTAATCGCTTTAACAAGAGATTTGCCAAAGGTTGAACTTCACGTCCACCTGGAAGGTACTGTCGATCCAACTTTTTGGAAATCACTGTTAAAAAAACACCAGACTCCCGAATTTGACCTGCCGCTGGCAGAGTTAGAAAAACGCTTTCAATACGCATCCTTTGATCAATTCCTCGAAGTTTTTCGGGATATTATCTTCAGTTTTAAAGCCGCTGACGATTTTTATGATCTGACCCTTCATTATCTGCACAACGCTGTCACCCAGAATATCCGTTATTGTGAAGTGATGATGACACCCTGGTTTGTCGTGCAGAGAGGCATTGACTATCAGGAGATGATGGCGGAAATTGATCGGGCAGCCAAAGAAGTGGAATCTGAACATGACATCGAGATGAAATTGATACTGGATGGTCCCCGCAATTTTGGCAAAGAAGTCGTCAAAGAGGTTTTTGATATGGCGATCCAGGATCAAACCGGGCGGGTCATCGCTGTAGGTTTGGGTGGAGACGAAGCAAACTATCCAGCAGAGGATTACGTTGAGGAATTCGAATATGCACGAGCACACGGTTTGCAGACTATTGCTCATGCAGGAGAAACTGCCGGTGAACAGTCGATGTTGGATACCATCAATCTGCTGAAAGCCAAAAGACTGGGTCATTGTCTCGGTATTGCAAAGGATTCGGAACTTGAAAGGCTGATAGAGCAGGAAGGTGTTACCCTGGATCTCTGCCCTTGGAGCAATGTCAACACCAGGGTAATCGGGTCGATCAACGAACATCCCATGTATGAGTATTTAACTCGAGGGTACCCCATAACTTTGAATTCCGATGATCCCGGAATGTTTGGAAACAGCCTGATGCAAGAATATGAAACGTTTAACAATCTTTATCACCCGTCTGCAGCGCAATTGGGAACATTAGCTAAAAATGCGGTCAGCGGATCTTTTATGTCCGAGGAAAAAAAATCCAAGCTAAATAGGGAGATCGATGACCTTTGCAACTAGACTGATATTAGGTAGCACACCAATACTTAAACGATTATGCAGGTTAATGGTTTAAACGATCCGAAACGACTATTAACGCCGCTGGAATAGGCATTAACCCCTAAGATTCACATTAAACCATGCTATCCATCAAAAAGAAAAAAGAGCAATTTTACCTATATCTCGTTCCCATCGAGAATGAGGTTGCCCGTTGGGAAGTTTTGGATGAATCGGAACTAAAAACCAGAGCTGATGAAAACCTTTTGGAAGAAGGTGCCCGACTATTCAAAATTGACAAGGAAGTCCCCATCCATTTTGAAAAGATTACCCATTTGGATCTCTAACCGCCTATTTTCTTCTTCCTGGGGGAATCGTCATTGAAGAAACAGGCAGGGTTTGATAGAGTTTTTAAATTTTGCGGAGGTTGTATCGATAGCATAATCGATGCCAGCTGTTGGTTTCTAATGAGTAATCTCCTAAGCTGTTTCCGCAGCATTCCCTAACATCTTCCGCCATTCGGTTTGCATGATTAGCCAGACAGACACAAAACAAACACCCATGATGCAACAGTTTTTTCAGATAAAACAACAGCATCCGGATAAGATTTTGTTTTATCGAATGGGCGATTTCTATGAAATGTTTGGGGACGATGCCGTGATTGCATCCAAGATCCTGCAAATTCAGCTCACGAGCCGCAACAAAAACAAAGAAGATTCCATCCCCCTCTGCGGCGTACCTGTGCACGCTTACGACCAATATTTGAACAAATTGACAGGAGCAGGCTACAAGGTTGCAGTATGCGAACAAACAGAAGATCCTGCCCAGGCAAAGGGACTGGTCAAACGCGAAGTAGTCCGAATCATCACCCCCGGAACCATCGTATCCCCGGATTTACTCGACGCTACCTCAAACTGTTTTTTAGCTGCTCTTTGTTTTGACTCAAAAAAGAACCAGGCAGGCATTGCGTTTTGCGATCTATCCACCGGTGAGTTTGAAGTCGATCAGCTTGATTTGAAAACCGGGGCTTCCGAAATAGTCGAGCTTCTTTATTTGTATAAACCCAGGGAAATCCTGGTATCAGAATCTGATGAGCGAAGCGACACGGGCATACAGTCGATTTTTTTTAAGCAGGCCGAAAACCTCTTCTCAAATGGAGATTTTGGAACTCATTTCGAACCATTGGCTGATTTTAATTTTGAATTAAGAGCGGCCAGGAGATCTTTGAAGGATCATTTTCGTGTCAGTACCCTGGATGGCTTTGGCATTGAAACTAAGCCTCTATCCATCAGGACGGCGGGAGCCATACTTGCATATTTAAAAGAGACACAGAAAGACACCCTGAAGCATATCAACCGCATCAGGCAGATTCAGAAAGACCAGCAAATGATTCTGGATGAATCGACGATTCGGAATTTGGAGCTGTTTGAAACACTAAACGGATTTGAGAAAAAGAACACCCTGGTTCATCTGCTTGATAAATGCAAAACAGCCATGGGATCACGAAAGCTGAAACGCTGGATGGCAGCTCCCCTGTTGAAAAAAGATCAGATCGAAGAACGTCTGGATGCTGTCCAGAGTCTGATAGACAGTGGTTCTACTTTGGAAAAAATGCGACTTGTTCTTTCACAGGTTGGAGACCTGGAGCGCATCATTGCCAGAATTTCCATGCCCAGCACTTCCGTAAATGATTTGGTAAGACTGCGATCAGGATTGGAACCACTGGAGCAACTGAATGGTTTTTTTAAGCAGCTGAATAACACCACGTTGCACAAGCAGGTGATCAATTTTGATGATCTAAAGGATCTCTATCAATTATTAAAAGATCAGATCCTGGATGATCCGACAGTCAAGCTTAAAGACGGTGGTTTCATCAGGCAGGGAATCAATAAAAAACTGGATAAGCTGAAAAACCTGATGAAAAATGGGAAACAGCTTATCGCTAACATGGAAGCTGATGAGAGGCAAAAAACAGGAATTACGTCGCTGAAAATTGGCTTTAACAAGGTGTTTGGTTACTACATCGAAGTATCCAACGCTTCCAAACACCTGGTGCCCGACTCTTATATTAGAAGGCAAACCCTGGTAAACAACGAACGTTATGTAACCGAAGAGTTAAAAGAGCTTGAGGAGGAAATACTTTCAGCCGAGGAAGACTCCAGGGCATTGGAACTCAAATTGTTCAATGAGCTTAAGCAGAAGCTGCAGGCAGAGATCAGCCGTATTCAGAAATCAGCACAAATTGTTGCCACTGTTGACGTATTATCGACTTTCTCCTTTAACGCCAAGTTAAACAATTATAACAGGCCTGAACTGGACGACAATCCAAACCGCAGGACACTTACTATCAAAGAGGGCAGGCATCCGGTTATTGAATCACTGGACTTTGAAGAGCCTTTTATTCCCAATGATGTGGTGTTGGATTCCCGGGCGGGTGTAATCATGGTGATTACCGGTCCCAACATGGGAGGGAAATCCACCTATATGCGCCAAACGGCCTTGATCGCGTTGATGGCGCAAATCGGGTCTTTTGTTCCGGCCGAGGACGCTCGATTACCGATATTTGACAGGATTTTTACCAGGGTTGGGGCTTCCGATAACCTGACACGCGGACAAAGCACCTTCATGGTGGAAATGAGCGAAGCTGCCTCCATACTCAACAATGCCAGCAAAGACAGTTTTATCATTCTGGATGAAATAGGCAGGGGTACCAGCACATTTGACGGAATCAGCATCGCCTGGGCGATCATAGAGTATTTACATGAAATAAAAGCACTGACTCTTTTTGCTACCCACTATCATGAATTAATCTTGCTTGAGCAACAACTGGAGGGCGTTTGCAATGCCAAAGTGGTTGTCCACGAAGAAGACGACAACATGGTTTTCCTGCGAAAAATTGTGTCCGGGGAAACCGACAAAAGCTACGGAATTCAAGTCGCCAAACTGGCCGGTCTTCCGCAAAACGTTGTTGATCGAGCCAAGGAAGTGATTCAGGGATTGAAGATGGCGGAAAAGAAATTCAGTGACCTGGAGACGGGATCTCCCCTACGAAACAATGCTGTAAATGAACAAATTGAAGACAACTTCCAGATGAGTTTTTTGCCCCCTGAAGAACCCTGGATGGACGATATTCGTAAATTTGACATCAACAAAAGCACCCCCCTGGATGCCCTGGAATTGATTAACTATATTCAAAAAAAGATTTGATTGTTAAGTCGATGATGAAAAGAGACTGCCTACTCATTATTGGTTGCGTGTTACTATTACAATCTTTATTACTATCCACTCCCCTGTGCGCTGACGAGGTAGATCATCTTTATGCAAAGGCAGCGGAAAAATATAAAGCGTTGTATAACGATCCCGCCTATAGAAAGTCAGAAGAAAACTGGTTGACCACCATTAAACAGTTTAAGTTAATCTACAAGACCTATCCCCGGCATTATCAGGCCCCTAAAGCACTGTTCAGTATTGGCAAGTTGTATCGCTCCCTTTATCGGCTAAATCAAAAAGATATTTACCTGGATCGAAGCAGCATCTCTTTTCGCACGCTTGTGCGCCAATATCCCTTGAACGGGCTCTCCGACGATGCTCAATACGCCCTGGGTGAAAATTACGAAGTTTACAAACAGGATGTCGATCTGGCTCAAATTGAATATCGAAAGGTATTGGAACTGTTTCCTAACGGCTCGGCTGTTAAGAAAACAAAAGAGAAGCTGGAGCAATTCAAAAATGCTCAGGATGTTACCGTAGCTCCTGAGATGGAGATTGCAACCGCTCCTACCGATTTGGCTAAACCCCAATTTGGAGGGCTTAGCGAAGAAGAAAGCAACAACAATTCTTCGATTCTGGTCTCCAAGGTAGATTATTGGTCAACCATCGAATGGACCCGAATGGTGATCAATACCAAAGGCCAGGTTCGCTATAAATATCATTTGCTGGCTGAGGATAAACAACATCCTCAGAAGCGACTTTACATCGACTTGCATAACAGCTATATCCCTGCAGATTTCAAACGCAGGATTGCTGTGAATGACGGTTTGATTAGCCAGGCTCGGATTGCCCAGTTTGATAAATCCACTGTAAGGATTGTATTGGACATCCAAAGCCTGGACCGGATCAAGGTTTTTCATTTCAGCCTGCCCAATCAATACAAAATTGTGATTGATGTGATTGGAAAACCATCCCTGCCCCCAGTCAAACAGGTTGAACCGGAACAGGAAGTAGCCGGGACTAAGCCAAAATCAAAGGAAAAAATCCAACAGGAATTATCTCTTTCCAAAGCGCTGGGTTTAAAAGTCAACACCATCATTATAGACCCCGGTCACGGCGGAAAAGACCCCGGAGCCATCGCGTTTAATCTCATGGAAAAAGATGTCGTGCTTGCTATCTCTAAGCATTTAAAAAAGCTGATCGACAGAAATCACCCTCAGGTCAGAACGCTGCTGACCCGTTCCACAGATGTATTTATTGAACTGGAAGCACGCACCGCTTTTGCCAATAAACACCGGGGAGACCTGTTTATCAGCATTCATGCCAATGCCAGTTTAAAAAAGCATGTCAGTGGTGTGGAAACCTACTTTTTAAATCTGACAACGGATGAAGACGC
>JAKSDL010000057.1 GCA_022360105.1 Pseudomonadota bacterium | reverse complement strand
TCCTATCTCATCTAAAAAAACATCTCCTCCACTGGCTACTTCGAATCTTCCAATTCGATGTCGATAGGCGCCCGTAAAAGCACCTTTAACGTGTCCGAACAATTCGCTCTCCAGCAGAGATTCGTTTAATGCGGCACAGTTTAATTGCACGAATGGTTTATCTTTGCGGGTTCCGAGCTTGTGAATCGCTTGAGCAACCAACTCTTTTCCCGTTCCACTTTCACCGTAAATGATGATGGGGGCATCACTTTCTGCCGCTTTTTTGATGAGCTCAAAAATCTTTTGCATTTTGCGTGATTTACCAACAATGCCATGAAACTCTCCTTCATCTGCCAATTTTCTGGATAAAAGCTCTACTTTCTGATCCAGTTTGTCCAATTCAGATATATCGGTAAGAATTTCAACAGCTCCCAGGGCATTTCCGTCATCATCTTTCATCAGCGACGCATTTTTCAGCAACGAAACATAGGTACCGTCTTTTTTCTTCATTTTGCATCGTTTTCTGACATCCTCCTTATACTTGAAAAGTCGACACCAGCATCCCTGTTTTTCGTGATCCATCAATTCACAAACATCACATTCCAACACTTTGCAGGATTGTCCGACAATTTCGCTTGAGGCATAGCCGAACATTACTTCAAATGAACGGTTGACTGTCAAAATAGTCCCTTCCGGGCTAATTACGATGAGGGCTTCTGCCATGGTATCAATGATTTTTTCGGAATACTTGGAAAGATCCCATTCAATCATTGTTTTGCTGTCATCTCTGGTTAACTTTTGAGTTATCATAACGATGGGGAGACTAAGTACTATGGTAAGGCAACCTGTTTAATAGATTCTGATTGCTGCATGACACATCTATTTTACGTGACCGTCTTGTTTTATCAAAGCAGTTTTAACAGGTGAATGATGGAGGCAAGCAGATGTTATGTGTCTAAATATTCTGCAATTCCTGTTCCTAGAGCGGCCAGTGAGAATTGGGCTTTCACATCCCATAAATCTAAAATCATCCTTCTAAAATCACCTATGCCCAACGAGACTCTTGGCAACGGACTTTGACTTTAAACCAGCATCTTGAGTTCAATGTATAGATTTACCAAAGCGAAAGCGAAGCTTTCACGTCCCATAAATCTAAAATGTATCAGAACCACTGAGGGTATTTTTTCATCAGTGCCGGCAGGTAGGTTTTTCCAATGGGGATTTGGTTGTCACTGATTTTGATCTTGTAACCTGAGAGGACCTTGCTGTCACGAATAATCTTTTTGATGTATTTGGGATTGAGCAGATAGGAACGATGAACACGTAAAAAGGTATCCTCTTCAAAAAAGATTTCGATATTTTGCAGGGATAGCCTCAGTGCCAGTGTTTTTGCAGGGTCGGTGAAAACGACTTCCGTGTTGGGTTTAGAGATGGTGAGATACATAATCTGGTTAATCTGTACCCGAATTTGGATCAGCTTTTCAAGCAGTTCCGGTTCCGTTTGAAAGATAACCGCATGAATGTTTTTGCGTACAATCCTGATTTCGTTGAGAAAGGTTTTGATATATTCCAGGTCCTGTGATGTAAAACCCCTGATGTTAGGCTCTCGGAAGAGAAAGAACTGAAATTCGTCCCACTGAAAATAAAGCAGGCTTCCTGCTTTTGTACCATTGATCTGCCAATGGGCCGGGTCCATGTTTTCCAGAACAATCGGATTTTGTTCTGTGGGCAATAGTTCCAGGGGTAGATTGATTTCGTTGTTATCACTATCGTTCCGGATAGATTTTTCGACAACGGCGTTATCACTCAAAAGACAGGCAAAGCTGGAAGGCACCTGGTTCTTAATGTGTGAGTATGCAGATCGGGCGATCTGAAGTTTATCTTTAAACACACCGATCTGGTTGGAGAATGTTCTTAGTGAATTGAGCTTTCTGGTGACCAAAGCCAGTTCCAGATGGAATTGAACGCGGACCAGCAATTCTTCACGAGAAAAAGGCTTGGGTAAATAATCGTTGGCACCTGCGGAAAATCCTTCCAACAGACTGGGAACCTGGTTGCGGGCTGTCAGGAATAAAATTGGTAATTGGTGAGACGGCATAGTTTTGCGGATCTCTCTACAAACATCAAATCCGGACATTTTGGGCATCATAACATCCAGGAGAATCAAATCCGGTTTGCCGTTTTTTTCAAGCAGTTCCAGGGCCTCCTGACCGCTGGTCGCAGCCATGGTAATATATGGCTCTCCTGCAAGATAGTTTTGTAATACCTGCAAATTAGTGGGTTCATCGTCTACCATGAGGATTTTATAAAGCCCGTCCTCCCCGGAGGCCAGGTTCGGACTTTTGGATTCCTCCACTTGAGGCAGGGGAGCTGTGAAGCGAGTTATGCCATGAGGTGATCCGATCGGAGCTTCTTCACCTTTGGCAATCGGAAGTGTGAAGATAAAACGGGAGCCTTTTCCGGGGGCAGATTCAACACGAATGTTGCCTTTGTGTAACTCAACAAGATGCTTTGTAATGGATAACCCGATCCCTGTGCCCCCGTGTTCTCTTTCGTTGGAACCATCTCCCTGGTTGAATGGTTCAAATATTTCAGACAGGCGCCTTTGCTCAATCCCAACGCCCGAATCCTCAACTGTTACCTCAACCTGGTCAACACCGGCTTCTGCAACTATGCGAATTTCTCCCTGGTCAGTGAATTTAATGGCATTGCCAATCAGATTGTTTAAAATCTGCTGAACCCTGTTTTCATCTGCTAATACAGCAGGTGTATCTGTTGTTATCTCGTTGCAGGCCTTTAGTTGCTTGGAAACAATCAGTGGTTTATTTAGGGAAAGCACCATTTCCACCATCTCCCAGAGGTTGGCTGCCTGAAGATTTAAGGAAATATCCATGTGCTTCATCTTTGAATAATCCAGCAGATCGTTGACGAGGTTGGAAAGTCTTCTACCGTTGTAGGATATGGTCTGCAGACTTGATAAGACTTCCGGGCCAAGAGATTGGCTGTTTTGACCCATCAGAGATTCTGCCAGACCGATCATCCCGTGCAAGGGCGTTCGTAATTCATGGGACGTGTTTGCTAGAAACTCGTCTTTGAGCTGATCGAGTTTTTCCTGGGCTTTTCTGGCCAGTTGTTCCTGATGCAAAGACTTTTCCAGTTCCTTGTAAAGGCGTGCATTTTCAATGTAAATTGCCACCTGGGCAGACAGAAGATTCAGCATTTCCACTTGTTCAGGTGTAAAAGCATCCGCAATTAAGTTGTTTTCCAGATACAATAGGCAGATCAGCTTTTCCTGGCGCTTGATAGGGATGCAAAGAATTGATTTGATCTCTCCATTCACAATTACAGGATCACTGGTGAAATCACCCTTGCTCGCGGCATCCGGCAGCAAGAGTACTTCTTGAGTCCTAATGGCAAACTGGATTACTGTTTTGGGCAGTTTCAGGCTTTTTTCCAATGGAATGGATTTCAATGAAAAACTTCCTTCAAGCTCCAGCTTGGCTTTGATTAAGAAATTGCCATTTTCTTCGAACAGCAAAACCGCTCTTTTAGCCCCGGCATTTTCGATTACAATGGTGAGTAGTTTTTCCAATAATTTTTCGAGCACAATTTCTTCTGAAATGGCACGTGAAGCCTTTACCACACTATAAATATCCAGGGACTTCTTTTGTGAGTCTTCCGCATCACTCAATAATTTGAGGATGGGGTAGGATTTTTCCAGATGCTCTACCTTTGCGGTTGCACCCCATCTAAGATAACAATCCCTGGCGTCTCTAAGAAAAACCCCGGCCATTTTTTTGCGGGATAGATTCAAATAAAACTTTGCCGTGATTTCATTAGCCAATGCTTCATATTGCAAAAAGCCGCTTTTTTGAGCGGATTCCACAGCCTGGTCGTAAATTATGGCAGCATTTCTAACTCTCCCGGAAATCCTGGCGAGTTCAGCTTCCATCAACAAACGATGCTGGCTGAAATTTTCCGGACAATTTTCCGACCATTGCTTCATTCTCAGGTATTCTTTATTAATGCGTCGCCAGCTGCGTTTCTTTTCCTGGCGATTTTGGCTCTGGAAGGTGGTGGAAAGTGTTAGAAAGGCAAATATGCAATGTTCCACAGTGTATGGAAGCCCAAAAAGAGCATCAATGCCCTTATCTACTTCTTTGAGAAGTTGATGCGCGGTTTCGTAATCCTCATAAAAGAAATGCATCTGCATTTTATAGAGGTAATACTTGGTAATGCCAGGTATAAAGGCATCTTTTTTGTTTCTTTGCAGACATTCATTTTCATTAAATGAATCATCGCTCAATGAATACATTCCCGAGGTCAGACCTCTCAGGTTGGATCGTAATTGAAAGGCAAACTTGCTGCTTTCCCAGGCGTTGAGGTACCTGGTTTCCTTTAAAAGGGCCAGGTGTTTGGCCTCTTCCTGGATATAGTTGGTAAGATCGATGTCGGGATCCCAGAGAATAATGTGGTTGTAAGAATTCCCCATATAGAAAATATCACCGGTCTGATACCCTGCATCGATGCCTTCCTTAAGCATCACAGACATCGTTTTCCAGGGTTTGTTCCAACTGTGGATCATGGTGGTGTAGAAAAAATTTATTCTGCACTTGTCATCCAGGTTTTTGGATTTTTCGTTCAATTCAAGACCCAGCTTACCGAACTGCATGCCACTGCGGAAATCGTTGAACATGGCCCCCAGGAACATTCCATAGCAGGTATAAGCAAACGCTGATTCTTTCGCATTTCCGTATCTGAGAGAAAGATTGACGGCTTTCAGGCAAAGAAAAACATAGAGATTGATGTTACACGAGATAAAGGCAGGGCCGATCATCTGCATCAGTATCCGGATAATCATCTGTCTTTTTTCACCCTTCATTTCCGGAAGATCGATCAACTGCTTGATTTTCCGATTGCGCATTTTCCATTTGATCAAGGCGAATTCTTTATAGATGATGGCCTTTTTAGGTTTCACCGGTACAACCAGACCCAGGCGTGAAAGTCCTTCAACACCAGCTTTCACAGCTTCATCCGACTTTCCCATTACGGTATAATGCAGGAGTTGCATATAGAGGACATCGGTTTTTTCCAGCTGGTGGCGAGCATTTTCCATTAAGACGCGACCATAAGTGTTAGCCTCATCCAGCTCCCCGCAAGAGTATGCGCAATCGGCTAGTTCCTTGAACAGGATCAGACAAAATTCATAATCTGTTTCCCAGCAATCTTCGGGCAGGAGATCTTTTGCGATTTTCAAGTACTGTAAGGCAGATCTGTAGGCAATGGAGGATTTTGCCTTGCTTCCGGCAGTCAGGTTTAACCTTGCCAACTCCCATTTTTCTTCCTGCTTGCGGATCTTATCCCTGCCTGAATTTAACTGGTGCACAATCATGAAAATTGCTTCATCCAATTGCCCGGGGCTTGTGCTTTCCAGCATTAAACGGCCGATTTGATAATGAAGGTTGGATTTTTCTTTTTCAGGAATCAGTGAATAGGCAGCCTGCTGCACCCTGTCATGCTGGAATTGGAAGTTAATGGAAATCTTGTCGTTTAATACCTGCTGGCTGAGTTCCTCAATGTTACTCCACAGTTCGTAGTTCTTTTCCTGGGGCAGTAGCATCCCCTCCTGAATAATTGTCCAAAGTTGTTTGTTGACCCGGGTTGGCGATTGCTGAGAGATAGTAGCCAGTGTCTTTAAATCAACCTGGTTGCCAATGCAGGCAGCCAAAGAAATAACCCTGCGTGATTCCGGGGTCAACTTATCCATTTTGGTAAGAACAAAGTCCACTACATTTTTTGCCACCTTGAGAGTTTTAATCGTGTCCAGATCCCATTCCCAGGCTCCCTTGGCGGAATCAAATCTTAAAACATTATTGTCTACAAGATATTGCAGTAGTTCGCCCACGTAGAAAGGATTTCCACGGGTTTTCTGATGGATTAACCGGGAAAGTTCATTCGTATTCTTTTTATCGGTGTCAAGTGTATCGCACAGCATGGTCTGTACTATGGGCAATGGTAAAGGCTCCAAAAACAGACGATGAATCTTGCCGACGAGTTCGATTTCGGCCACAGCTTTGTGCAATACATGGTCATCGCCTACTTCATTGCTGCGGTAGGCCCCGATTAATAAAATAGAAGTCAAAGTCTCATTGGCGATTATTTGTTCCAACAGTTGAAATGTTGAGGAGTCTGCATTTTGAAGGTCATCCAGAAATATCACCAGGGGATGTTCGGGTTGGGCAAAGACGCTGATGAAGCTTTGAAAGACGAGAATAAACCTGTTTTTTGTTTCTGTCGGTCCCAGTTCAACGATTGGGGGTTGGTCGCCAATGATCAGCTTAACCTTGGGAATAACGTCGATAATGATTTGGCCGTTGGGGCCGAGGGCAGTCAGCAGTTTATTCTTCCACTGCTCCAATTTTTCAGGTGGTTCCCCCAGAATTTGTCTGATAAGTTCCCTGAATGCCTGGACAATTCCGTAGTAAGGTATATCTTGTTTGAACTGATCATATTTACCGGAGATAAAATAGCCATGGCTTTTGACAATAGACTTTTGCAGTTCAAAAACCAGACTTGATTTGCCAATCCCTGCATAACCGGAAACCATGACCATGCCTTTTCGATTGAAATGGCAGATCTTGTCGTAGATATCAGCCAGGTAGGTGATTTCCTCATCTCTTCCATAAAGCTTTTGTGGTAGCTGAAAATGCTCTGCCAGGTCCTGTTTGCCGCAGGAGAAGTAGGAAATGGTTCCCACTTCCTGTAACTGCTTCAGACAGGTTTCCAAGTCGGCCCGGATTCCATAACTGCCTTGATAGCGTTCTTTCGCTTCCTTTGACAGTAACTTTAAAATGATTTCGGAAAGCGCCCTGGGAATGTCGGAATTAACTTTATGAGGAGGTTTAGGCAGTTTGGCAATGTGGCAGTGGATAACTTCCAGTGGTGTGGAACTTTTGAAAGGCACCTGCCCGGTGACCAGTTTGTAAAAGGTTGCTCCCAGGGAGTAAAAATCACTGCGATAATCCACCATTCGGTTCATACGCCCGGTTTGTTCCGGGGAGATATAAGCGAGCCATCCTTCAAGCTTTTCCGTTGTGTTAAACTGATGTTTTTCGCGCAACAACTTGGAAGTAAAAGAGAAATCGATCAGTTGCAACATCTGGAACTCCTGGTTCCAAACCAGGTTACCCGGATGTATGTTGCGATGGATATAGCCCTTCTGATGAAGATTGCCAATAATGATGGTGAGTTGAACGGCAGTGCTGAGAAAGGTTTCCAGATCCATTGGCTGGCTGTCATATAGTCGATCCAGGGAAATTCCCTGCCAGTCCTCAAGAATCAACACCGGAACGCTGCCTATCTGTTGTAAATCAAACGCCCGAATTACCTGGGGAATTGATAAATTGCGCAGAATCTGAAATTCATAACGCAAACGAGCTATATCATCGGGAGAAGTATAAGCCTGTGTCGAGGTTTTTAAGATTACAGGTTTCTGATCATCATTGTGCAGAGCTCGATAAACCTGTGACTTGGTCCCTTCGTGCAGAGTTTCTATAATGTTGTAACCTGGAACACGGATCATAGCACTCAACAGACTTTGGTTGGATAAAATTTAAACCTATCAAAAAGGTTTACAAAAAGGTGGTATTTGACGCGCTCCCATCTCGCATGGCTTTGCTTGGGTAATACCTGGAAAAGTACTTGCACACGACTTAGGCTCCTGATGAACCTTATTTGGCCCGTTAACACCGGTTTTTTATGGGTTATCAGTTAACGGCTACCAGTTACCGGTTTATGGAACAACTACTCAAAGTCGGGAAAAAAAATGAGAAACCATCTCTCTGTTGATGATTCTACCTTTATCTTTTGAACGATTTATAATTGTTTATTGAAAAAGAAAGCAGAACTTTCACCAAAGACCGATAACGGATAACCGATAACTGACAACCCTGCCATGTGACTTCTGATTTGCTTGGCAAGTATTGGTAAGTTGCACATTTTAAGAAAACTTTGAAATGCGTGCTTACAATCGAGGAAATTTAAAGCAAGGAAAATATAGCGGAAAAAAGCGATTATTAAAACATAAAAATCAACTGGCGGATTCTTTTGATGATAAGAAAGTTTACAATATCAATTGTTAAAAGAGGGGTGAATACAGAGCAATGTTCGATCACAAGGGAGGGTAAATCGTAATTGCACGATTTGAAACATAAAAAAAGGCAGCGATTTGGCGACCTGAAACGTTAAATGCAGGCAAATCTAAACGGGTGTTGTTCCCGACGAAATGAAACGGGAATTCAAAATTGTCGATAACAACCACCCGCAGAGCTCTTATTTGCCTCCGGCATATCCGATATCAATTAGTGCTTCCTTGATTTCGCCCAGAATAGCCGGATCATCAATCGTTGCCGGTGTTTTGTATTCCTGACTGTTGGCAATTTTTTGGATCGTACCTCTTAATATTTTTCCGGATCGCGTCTTCGGCAGTCGTTGAACCACCGTCGCTGTCTTAAATGAGGCGACAGGACCGATGCGATCCCGCACCATTTGAATGACCTCCTTCACAATATCATCATGGTCGCGGCTGACTCCGGCATTAAGAACCAGAAAGCCCACAGGTACCTGACCTTTTAGCTTATCATCAACACCGAGAACCGCAGCTTCTGCCACTTCAGGATGATCGGTTAAAACTTCCTCCATAGCTCCAGTTGAAAGTCGGTGTCCCGCTACATTGATAATATCATCCGTGCGGCTCATGACAAAGACATAGCCGTCTTCATCAATAAAGCCCGCATCAGCCGTTTTATAAAAACCCGGAAATTCACTGAGATATGTATTCTGATAACCTTCATCATTGTTCCAGAGAGTTGGCAACGAGCCGGGAGGCAGTGGTAGTTTGACAACCAAAGCGCCAATTTCTCCGGGTTTACAGGGCTTGGTATCGGAATCCACCACTTGCAGGTTCCAACCAGGTGCGGGTTTGGTTGGTGACCCCTCCTTAACCTTGAAATGATGCAATCCCATGCAATTTGCTGCTATGGACCACCCGGTTTCTGTCTGCCACCAATGGTCGATTACAGGTACTTTCAGCATATCTTCCGCCCACTTCAGTGTGTCAGGATCTGTTCGTTCTCCAGCCAGAAACAGCGATTGAAAATTGGAAAGATCATAGCTTTTCACCAGATTACCTTGGGGGTCTTCCCTTTTAATTGCCCTGAAAGCTGTTGGAGCCGTAAACAGGGTCTTGACTTTATGATCGGCAATAACTCTCCAGAACACACCGGCATCCGGGGTGCCGACGGGTTTTCCTTCGAAAAGGATCGTGGTACAACCCTGGAACAGGGGAGCGTATATAATGTAAGAGTGCCCAACCACCCATCCGATATCCGATGCTGCCCAGTAAACATCGCCCGGATCAACATTATACACTCCTTTCATGGACCACTTAAGGGCCACCACATGGCCACCATTGTCTCTAACCACCCCTTTCGGAGTGCCGGTGGTTCCGGAAGTATAAAGTATGTAAAGCGGATCAGTCGCTAATAAGGGAACACATTCATGCGGGGAAGCCGATTCAATGCCTTCGTTCCAGTCAACATCCCGTCCGCTCACCATCTCTGCTTTTTCCTGCGGTCGCTGGAAAACGATGCACTTCTCGGGTTTGTTGGAGGACATATTGATAGCTTCGTCCAACAATGGTTTATAAGGAATTATCCGGGCTACTTCGATACCGCAGGATGCAGAGACAATGACTTTGGGTTTGGCATCATCGATTCTAACAGCAAGTTCCTTGGCGGCAAATCCTCCAAAGACCACGGAGTGGATGGCACCAATGCGGGCACATGCCAGGATGGCTATGGCACTTTCAGCAATCATCGGCATGTAAACCAAAACGCGGTCACCTTTTTTTACACCCTGGGCGGCGAGAAGTCCGGCAAATTTGGCTACCTGATCCCTTAGTTGATTAAATGTGTAGGTTTGAATGGTATCGGTTACGGGGCTGTCGTAAATTAACGCCAATTGCTCCCCTTTTCCATTTTCGATGTGGAAATCAAGAGCATTGTAACAGGAGTTGATTTCTCCACCTGTAAACCATCGATAAAACGGCTTATTGGAATCGTCCAGAACTTTGTTCCATCGTTTGTACCAGTGACAGTTCTCAGCTGCTTCCCCCCAGAATCCGTCAGGGTCGTTGATGGACTTTTGAAATGCAACATCATAGTTGTTGGTCATAAATTCACTCCGTTTTCCCATTATTGAGTGCTTCTCCCCTTCTGAAACTCCGGGAGTGCTAAAATCCTGTGAGTGCCTGATATGGGGTGCATTGCTTCCGGACTAACCAGTTCCGGGACAAATAACCCTGATTGTCGGACGACCGACGAGTGAGGTTTTGTTTGTCGATCAAAGCGTCTGAACGACATCATCAAAACCGGATAAAAAACATTTCGTCATGCATCGCATTCCCTTTTTAGAATGCAACGGAATATTTAATTAATGCGGGTTTTTTAAAAGGCGGTGGTTTTCAACAATTACTCATTTCTGATGCAAATATGTCAACAAAATGTTCCGAAAATCGACTTGGCTATTAAAAATTAATAACTTACCATCCTTCACTCCAAAAAAATACAAATTGTGTTCCGAATATCGGTTTATTAAACCACAAAAGACGATAAAGACTTATAAAAACAGTGTGATAATCCAGCCTGGTTAAAATAGGGTTGTATGATTTTTGTGCCGAATATCTTTGAATTCATCAAATGGTAAAATATATAAAAGTCAATATAAACAGTATATTAAAAAATATGCAAATCTTCAGAATACAAACATATTGGCAAAGCCAGGAACAGATTTTGAGTGCCGAATATCGAGCTGATCGTGTGACTCCAAAATACAGCATTCATTATAAAATACTAATTTAAAAGAAGATATTTTATTCCATTAGTTTGCCTGCCTTCTAATCTTTTGTTAGGAATCAGACCGCAATATTCATATCTAATAAATATGATGAAGGCCCAATAGGTAATAATTAGCCCGGATTTTTTGAGTAACTTAATCACAAAAAATTCATAAAAAGTTAAAAACTTGACACTGATCAAAAATTGATGATACTCAGACCTCAGAGAATTTTCTCAAGGTCAAATTCTATATTAATTAGAGAGTCATATTGGCCTTTCAGGAGTCATTTCTCCATAAAGCGACAGTACAGTTTTCATAGTTTTCCCGGTTCAATGGCGATAATGCCGGCCGGAGTGGTTCTCAATAGAGAGTTCTTGTTCAACCCTCAAACAAACAGGCCAACAGGCAGTATGCGTGATGCCTGTTGGTTGTTTTCGAGTAAATGTACTAACCATCAAATCTATCGCCGTTAACTGCAAACTTTAACAATGCAAAGATAGTTAACGATGGTTTCTGCGAGGTTCTCATTACCGACTGTGGCAGCGATACAAACCGGAATCTAATAAATCTAAACATGCGGTGTTCAGGTAAAACCGCTTTAACAATCGCATTGGCGTGTTTTAGGAGACACAAATGGCAGAAAAGAACATTGTTGAAACCTCAGAAGCTCAAATTGCGGTCCATTGGGGAGAAGAGGAATATTACCATCCTACATCAGAGTTTGTTGGTCAGGCGAATTTGACTGATAGCAGCATTTTTGAGCGATTCAGTCTGGATAATTTTCCGGAGTGCTTCAATGAGTATGCCGAGCTGTTGAGCTGGGATAAATACTGGGATACGACCTTGGATACCAGTGATGCTCCATGTTTTAAGTGGTTTGTTGGAGGCAGGCTAAATGCCAGCTATAATTGCATCGATAGACATTTGGAAAAAAATAAGAACAAAACTGCGATCCATTTTGTCCCTGAGTTGGAGGAGGAAAGAATTGATCACATTACCTACCAGGAACTATACGTTCGGGTTAATGAGATGGCCGCCCTGCTTAGGGACTTTGCCGGATTGAAAACCGGTGACAGGGTAACCATACACATGCCCATGTCAGCTGAATTGCCAATAACCATGCTGGCTTGTGCCAGACTCGGTGTTATCCATTCCGTGGTATTCGGAGGATTTTCAGCCAGCGCCTGTGCGGATAGAATTGTGGATTCCCAAAGCAGGGTCCTGCTAACCATGGATGCCTACTACCGAAGTGGTAAATTGCTGAATCACAAACAAGCAGCCGATGAGGCTTGTGCACTGGCAAGAAAAGAAGGTCAGACAGTTGACAAGGTTCTGGTGTGGCAACGATATCCCGGAAAAATGTCAACTGACACTCCCTTGGTCGACGGACGTGATTTTATTGTCAATGAAAAGTTGAAGGAGTTTTACGGAGTCAGGGTAGAGCCCGTTTCCATGAAAGCGGAAGATCCCCTGTTTCTGATGTATACCAGTGGAACAACGGGTAAACCCAAAGGGTGTCAGCATGGAACAGGCGGTTACCTGGCTTATGTCACAGCGATGTCAAAATATGTTCAGGATATTCATCCCGAGGATGTGTATTGGTGTATGGCAGACATCGGTTGGATAACGGGCCATTCCTTCATTGTATATGGTCCGTTGTCCTTGTGTGCTTCCACAGTAATCTACGAAGGAGTTCCTACCTATCCGGATGCAGGCAGATCCTGGAGAATTGCCCAGGCGTTGGACGTCAATATTTTTCATACCGCACCAACAGCCATTCGGGCATTAAGAAAGATTGGGCCCGATGAACCAAATAAATACCAGTTCAAGTTCAAGCATATGACTACGGTTGGTGAACCTATCGAGCCGGAAGTTTGGAAATGGTATTACAACGTTGTCGGAAAAGGTGAAGCTGCTATTGTGGATACCTGGTGGCAGACGGAAACAGGAGGCTTTTTATGCAGTACCATGCCCGGTATCAAAGCGATGAAGCCGGGAAGTGCCGGACCGGCCGTGCCCGGAATTCATCCCATTATTTTTGATGAGGAAGGGAAAGAGATCAGGCGTGGTGAAGGGCGGGCCGGTAATATTTGTATCCAGAATCCATGGCCGGGTCAATTCCAGACCATCTGGGGGGATCGTGACAGGTTTGTCAAAACTTATTTTGCCCGATACAACAATGATCCCAAGAGCAAGGATTGGAGAGACTGGCCCTATCTGACGGGTGATGCTGCCATGGAAGCTGAAGACGGTTATTTCAGAATCCTGGGAAGAATTGATGATGTTATCAACGTTTCCGGACATCGCCTGGGAACGAAAGAGATCGAATCTGCCGCACTCGTTGTTGAAGAGGTCGCTGAAGCTGCGGTAGTTCCTGTTGCGCATGAAATCAAGGGTAAGGAACCGGATCTCTATATTGCTTTAAAACCGGGTTTTGAAGCGTCCAACGACCTCGCACAAAAGATTTCAGACGCCGTCTGCACTGAAATTGGGAAAATCGCCAAACCAAGAAGAGTCTGGATTGTCCCTGACATGCCAAAGACCCGGTCAGGCAAAATCATGCGAAGGGTACTGGGAGCGATTTCCAATAAGGGGGATGTAGGCAATGTAATGACGCTTGCCAATCCTGATGTGGTTGATGCCATTAAGGACCTGGTCGAATCCGATTAATAACCCGACCTACCAGCCGGACATTAGTCCGGCAGCAGGGGCAAGCGAATGATTTTGTCCCGTGAAGTTGCGGTGTTAAGAGCTGGTTTGCCGCAAATAAGGAAGCAAAAAGGTTGTTAACACCGAACCGAACTTCCTACGTGCTTTATTAAAGATTTTGTTAACTTCTTTTAGATCATTTAATAAAGGAGATGTTTTATGGATCCAAAAACTTGGGTTTACATTTTTTTAGGTCTTTATATTGTTTACGCTTTCTGGTGGGGCCTGAGAGGTTATTTCACAGAAAAAACAGCCTCAGGATATGGAATTGCGGGACGTTCCATTCCGTTTATCGCTTTTTTGATGGCGGCTACCGCAGCGTCTTTTTCAGGATGGACCTTTATCGGCCATCCGCGTTTGATTCACGGTGCAGGTCTCGCATACGCCTTCGCTTCGTTTTATGTGCTGACCATTCCTATTACCGGTGCCTTTTTTGCGAAGAGAAACTGGTTAATGGGTAAGCGCTACGGATTTGTCACACCGGGTGACATGTTCGCTTACTATTATAACAACGAGGCAGTGCGCTGGCTAACAGTGCTGGCAGCTTTTCTCTATTCCATTTTCTACTCCGGAATTCAGCTGATCGCCGCTGGTGCTCTGTTTCAATGGGTTGCCGGTGTACCTATGACTTATGGTATCATCATCATGGCCGCCATTGTTTGGTTCTATGTGGTAACCGGTGGATTAAAAGCCAGTACCTGGGTTGGTGTACTCCAATTCTTGCTGCTGGTAGGTGGTATTATGCTGCTGGGATTTTATGTGGTAACGTCCGATGTGATCGGCGGCTGGTCAGGTATGTCTGCCCAGTTGAAAACCATGGATCCTAAGTTGCTGGAAGTTCCGGGCCTGATCAACTTCGGCCTGGGTGGCGGCTGGACTGCGGTGATGATTCTTACCTATATGTTCGCTTTGATGGGTATTCAGTCATCCCCGGCGTTTACACTTTGGAATTTCGGAATCAAGAGTCCAAAACCGCTGGCATGGCAACAGGTATTCATGTCTACCTTTGTGGTAGGTATCTGTTTGATCTTTTTTGCTGCATTCCAGGGCATGGGAGCAAAGATTCTTGAACTGGCCGGGGAAATGACATTTGGTGAAACCGGTGATGTGGTGCCAAAACTGATGACCAAATTCTTGCCGGGTCCGGTCCTGGGAATCGTATTCCTGGGCGCGATTGCAGCGATGCATTCCACAGCAGCACCTTATATTGGTACCGGGGGAACAATCATTCTGCGAGATGTTTACTGGCGCTATGTCAAGAAGCAGGAAGCCGGTCACGCCGAGCAAATCTGGGTTAACCGCTTATTTGCTACCTTGATTACCATAGCAGCAGTTGTGGTGAGTTTAACGGCATCAGGTGCCATCGTTATGATCGGAGGCTTCGCAACCGCCTTTGGCTTCATTATGTACCTGCTGTTGCTGGGGGTACATTACGGATTCAAGTTTCCAAGTATTGGGGCGACATTGGGTATGATCGCAGCCATTGCCGCCTGTTTCGTAACCTACTTTATTTATAGATACCCACTGTCTATGCACACAGCGTTCTGGGGACTCTTTGCCGGTCTTGTAGTCGCTTATCTCTGCAGAGGACTTGGACTTAAAGATTCCCAGGAAACCATCGACAGACAACTTGAAGTGCGAAAGTGGTTGGACAGCGTGGATGAACCATCCGAAGCCGGAAAGAAATGGCGAACTGCCATGAAAGTTCTGGTTCCAATCTGGTACTTTTTTGCTATCGGTCCTGCTTGTCTCTTGGGTAATAATGCGTTTGAATTTGGCGGTTTCCCACCACTCTGGTCCTGGCAAATCGTCTGGTGGATTATTGGAATTGTGTTGATGTGGGCTCTCTGCTTTAAGGCTGAAATGTCAACCACCAACGATAAACAGATTGAGCGAGCAGATAACGAGCAAATGATCGTGGTGAAGGAAGCGTAACCAATAACAGTAGATTAACTAAGGAGACTATTTATGAAACTTGAAGATAAGTGGATGATTGGTGTTGTCGCTTTTAGCATCCTTTTGACTTGGTCATTTACTTGGGGTGTTTGGGGATAACAACGCTTTTTGAATTCCGAAATTGAATCCCTTGACCGGCTCGGTACCAGGATGGGATTCATTAAAATATAATGCCATTGAAAGGTAAGTCCTTTTAAAGGGTTTACAAAAAATCCGTTAAAAGACATGGCCCCTTTCAATGGCATTTTTGCCTTTTGTACTTCCTACCTGTCTAAATATCAGTAACTAATAAATGTACTTGGAAACATATGTTGATTGACCACTAGAGTTATCGGTTATCAGTTATCGGTTTTTTGTGAAAGCTCCGCTTTCTATAATGTCATTTTATTAAATGATAACTGATGAATTAAAATTGCCCAAAAAAGATTGGAATCTAAATAAGCCAATTGGTTACAAAATATTGGTGCTTTGAATAACGGTTCCACAAACCGATAGCTGACAGCCGGTTAATGTCGTTAACTTAAGAGGACTGTGATTGGTTGTTATCCTGAACGAAAGTGAAGGATCTGTCAGAACCTTCGAGAAATTTGTCACTTTCGTTCAGAATCACATCTTGGCCAACTTTTCTTAAGTTAATGGCATTAGATAGC
>JAKSDL010000115.1 GCA_022360105.1 Pseudomonadota bacterium | reverse complement strand
TTGGGAACGCTCCTATTATCAAATGCTAATTATCTGATTTTTAAAAACATTGGTAAGATTGTAGAGTGAATCAAGCAAACAGGCTGTGTCATAATAAGAATTTCAGCCATCATGCGCAGATTTTGATTCTGCGTCATTCCGGGCTTGACCCCGGAATCCATCAGGCAACGTGCTGAAATAATAGATAGACCCCGGATCGGGCCTGTGCCCGGCTTGACTGGGTATCCGGGGTGACAAGTGTGACATTCGACAGGCAAGCCTCTTGGCGGCCGCGTAGGGCGGCCCTGCTGTTCGTTATTCGAAATAATCCGTATACTGTTTTAATTAGACGCCCAGTTGCACCAAATCAAGAATGACAGGGTGTCACAATCAGTCACATTGCTATCCCATTTTTACCAAACCTGCATCCAAATCATAGCGACCCGACAAATCAACCGATCAGGATGGTTAGATAGAGCCAATGTTAACCCGTAACCGGACTGAGATGCAGTTGCACCACATCCGAATCAAAAACGGTTTTTTTGTTCACTGTCAGCCGGTGAAACTTGTCCAACCCGGCCAATAGTGGCAGGCCACTGCCTAACAGGACAGGAATGATGGTGATGATATATTCAGTAATGGCATCGATTTCCAAAAAAGAGGTTGCCAGTTTGCCTCCACCTACTAACCAGGTCCTTTTAAAACCCGAATCTCTTATTTCCCGTAACACGTCTGCGGGACTTTGATCAGATATCCGGATCAGCGGGTCCATTGCCTCACGATTTTTGCTGGAAAGAACCCAGCTTGGTTTGCCTGGATACGGCCATTCTCCATAACGCTCTATAAACTCATAGGTTGAGCTTCCCATTATCAGGGAGTCTATGTTTTCATAAAAAGAGCTGTATCCAAAGTCTTCTTCTTCGTTGCCAAAAGCATCAAGCCAGTCCACTTTCTCGTCTTGATCTGCAATATACCCATCCAGACTCTGGGCAACGTAATATACTAATTCGGGTGTCGTCATCTCATGTTCATCCGAAATTGTTCATGTAAATGCTTGCAAAAACAATAAACAGTGCTTATCTACAACTACTAGCCAAAATACTCTTTCGCCAGTCTGTAAACCGATTCTAAGTTAGCTGCTTTCATCGAATCGTCATTGGGCATCATGCCACCCAATATCTCCATTTTTGCTTCTTGCACCCCGATCCCCAACAACCTGTCGTTGAGCATGATTGTCCTCATGCTTTTGGCGATGCCAATTTCTTCGAGGTGATCCAGGGGATGTCCCGCTGCACAGATTACCAGGGCTTTCTTTATGGAGATTTGAGTGCGTCTTTCAAGCTCATCGTAATAATAAGCATAACCGTGCGACCAGACCTTGTCGAACCAACCTTTTAAGATGGCGGGACAGTCACTCCACCAGACAGGATAAATAAACACCAGAGCATCAGCCCTATTAACCTTTTCCTGTTCTTGCATAACATCCTCAGGCAAAGGAGCAAGGGGATCCATGGATACCTCACGTTGGTATTGGTCGGCATTCATGTTTGTTTGGAAGTTCATTTTATACAAGTCCCCCAGCTCATATGAATGTCCGGCTTCTTCCAACCCCTTGGTGAAGGTCTGCAAAACCTCGCGGTGAAATGAGACGTCTGCGGGGTGTGCGTAAACGATGTAAATATGCATAATACGTTTTTGGCTTGATTGCTTATCCGTCGTCTGGAGTTTTCTCATACTATAAAAGCTTCACGCAAACCTGGACAATACCAAAAAGTAAAAGACTACATAAATCATCTACTGCAAAAACAGGTGCGAAACGTGAGTTTTAAAGTTAAAACCGACTTGAATGATTTCAGGAAACCAGAAATTTATCTCTGTATTCTTTTGGGGTTAAGCCCACCTGCTTTTTAAACAATCTCCGGAAGGTGCTACTGTCTTCATACCCTATTTGGTAAGTGATCTCGTTGACGGTGTCTTTGGTCATTTCCAATCGCTTTTTACCCGCTTCAATACGAATGGTCTGCAGGTAGTGCAATGGGGAGTCTCCCGTAGCCTTTTTGAACCGTCGTTTAAAATGACGTGAACTGAGGTTGACGAACTCTGCAATCTCATCAATCGAAACGTTGTTTGCGTAATTAGCTTTCATCCATTGTTGAGCCTTGGCTATCTCATCATCGCCGTGTTCCGGGGAATGACTTAAATTCATATAGGGACTCTGGCTTTCGCGTCCGGGGTCGATCAAAAGCATTTTTGCTCCCTGCAAGGCTATCTCCTCTGAGCAGTATCTTCTTAAGACATACAAAACCAGGTTTAAGGCTGATGATGTTGCGCCGGTGCAAACCAGATTGTCCTCTTCTGTTAATATCTGGTCGATTCTTAAATCGACCTTGGGAAATTGCCGGGCAAAAGCCTTGGCAAACCGCCAATTGGTGGTTGCTGCTTTACCATCGAGCAGTCCGCTTTGTGCCAGCAGAAAAACGCCTGTGCAGCCGGCACCAACCAGCATACCTTGGGAATGCATTCCAACCAGGCATTCCATTACGTTTTCCTGATTTTTTATAAAGGGAGAAGTAAGGTTTTGAATGCCCGGAATCAGGAGCATGTCTGTGTCTTCCAAATCATTGAGTCTGCCTTGCGGTTCTATTTTAATACCACCATTAGCCGAGACAGGCTTTCCGTCTTCAGTGACAATCTCCATCTCAAAAAGCCGTGTATCATAATCCCCGGTTTTATATTGATGCCATTGCTCTACAATGGAAAATGCATCGATCAGGTAGTTGATACCTGAGAAATAACAGCCGGTTAAGGCTAAAAACGATACTTTGGTCATAGCTTGGATAGACTAAGATTAATGCTGAATACCGGTGAAAGGTTTCACCAGCACCTGAATGCAGGATCGATTTATTTAGTGTATCAAAAAAAAAGACCGAAATTGCACGATATTTGTCATTTATGCCACTTCCATTCTTTAACATCAAGCAGTAGATTTTGTTAATTTCTAACAATTTCGACATGATGCTGCGATTGTGTTTCAAATCATTGGTGGTTGATGCAGCTGCTGCTATCCAGGGATCAGGTAGGCATTTAAAAAACATTGGGAGGAGATATGAGCGATACACTTTACCGGCAATTGCAGGAAAAGCTGGATTTTTTTTCGATGGGATTTCCGAAAACCGAATCGGGAATTGAAATCGAAATTCTGCGTACTCTTTTTAATGAGGAAGATGCCCGGCTTTTTTTGGCTTTGTCACATAGCCTGGCAAGTCCCGAAACAATTGCCAAACAAGTGAAAAAACCGGTTAAGGAAGTTGAAGCTCACTTGCACACCATGGCAGAAAAAGGACTGCTTTTCCGATTAAAAAAGGGCAACAACGCGAAGTTTGCAGCCATTCCCTTTGTGCATGGATTGTTTGAGTTTCAGGTTCGAAACCTCAGCAGGGAACTGGCGGAACTGTCCGGGCGTTATTTTGACGAAGCCTTCGATAAGGCCATGCAGAAAGGTGCTGACTATTTTCTGAGAACGATTCCTGTCAACCAGTCCATTGAGCTGACACAGAATATCGCCGCGTTTGATGACGCGGTGGAAATTTTAAAAAACAAATCCAAAATTGTGATAACCGACTGTATCTGTCGTGTACGAACAGAAGTGTTGGATGAATCGTGCGGAAAGCCCAAGGAAGTATGTTTCATGTTTGGTTCCATGGGGCAATATTATCTGGATCGGGGCATTGGCAGGGAGATCTCTCTGGAAGAGGGAATAGACATTCTAAAATCCTGCCAGGATGCCGGCCTGGTTACCCAACCGGCAACATCACAAAACCCCGGTGGCATGTGCAACTGCTGTGGAGATTGTTGTGCTATTTTAAAGGCATTGAACAAACATCCCAAGCCGGCGGAAATGGTGTTTTCCAATTACCTGGCTGTTGTCGACGAGGAAGATTGCACAGGGTGTGAAGATTGTCTGGAACGTTGTCAAATGGATGCCATCAGTATCACTGAAGATGATACCGCATTGGTCGTTTCAGATCGCTGCATAGGTTGTGGATTATGCGTGACCACCTGTCCAACAGAGGCCATGAAACTGCAACCCAAACCCGGAGAATACAGAACCCCTCCGGCAAATACCTCGGAGCAAATGATGCTGATGGCCCAAAAGCGTGGATTGCTAT
This sequence comes from Pseudomonadota bacterium, assembly GCA_022360105.1. The sequence goes on along the minus strand of JAKSDL010000115.1, from coordinate 20,878 downwards.
AATCCAATCAATTGGGGTGAGTGCTTTCCGATCACTTGTCCCAACCTTCCCTGTTTCTCCCTTTCTGCTTTATTCTGTTTATAGAGGTTATATTGACAAAATATCGAATCGTTACAAACCGATAAACGATATCGGAAAGAAAATTTTCAAGTCTTGTCAAGATAGTCTCATTCCTCCAAGTTAGCGTCATTCTTCAGCTAAACAGCAATTCAAAAAAACAAGATACAATTGTATCAAAAACCTGGTAGGATTGTTCCGCAAAATCAAAGAATTAATTCTATGGATTGTTTGTTGTCATTCGCTTTTTAAACACAAAAGAAAGCACCAATCGATGCAACAGATTGTTGCTGGCAATCATTTCAAAGGGAATCTCCATGCCTGAAAAAATAACCCTTGTCACAAATGCGTTGACAATTGCCGCAAGCTCTTCATTGTTAGTGGAGCGTTTGCTGGAAATGCTGAAGCAGATGCTAAGCTACGAAAGCAGAACCTCCAGGCAGACACGCAAGGACGAAAAAAGAGAAATTGAGTATAAAAAAGCCAATGAAACCCTGGCTAAAATTCGCAAGTCATTGGAAGAATATGATGAATCCAAGGATGAAAACAAACTGCAGGTGAGAGGTGTTCCCGATGAGTCTGCTCAAGAAGCGGAAGATGATACCATCGATAAAGAGGGGCAGCCTGAAGAGAACTTTGAACGATATTCGCCGGTGATCATCCTTCCCGCATCACCTCAAACACTGAACGAGTTGCAGATCAAGGTGTTTCTGATGTTAATGGCATCCGGACTGGGTATTGCCATGGCGGAAATGTTTAATCTGCGTCTGCTTGCCTTGTTTTTATCCAATGTCAAGGTTCCGCATCTATTGGATGTGATGTTTTCCGGCATTGTGATAGGAGGCGGAAGTCAGCCTATTCACGCCCTGATACGGTTTCTGACCACAAGAAAAATTCCCGAATTTACACCGGAGACCAAGCAAGTATCCAAAATAGATCCGATCAAAAAAACAGAAAAACAGGCAACTCTCGATGAACAACCAGAGGTGTTGGACGACGAACAGGCAAACTGGTTGCCGATCTCCTATCACGGTGGAGTCAATCCCTCCAGCCTTGAAAATCGAAACCATCGTACTACCAATCCCACCCTGGTTGTTTTTCATCATACGGCCATGTCCAGTAATTTAAGCTTCCAGGATGTTGTGGATGAGTTTCTGGTCAACAAAAAATGGTCAACAGGATATCACTGTGTGATTATGCCCAACGGAAACATCAGACCTTTCTGCCGCTGGGATCGCAGGGGAAACCATGCCAAAGGGCTCAACACTCATAGTCTCGGGGTCGCGTTTCACGGGAATTTTCATACCTTGGAAAATGATCAGTATTCAAATTATGACGGCAGATTTGGTAACCAAAAGCCAACACCCCTGCAATTGGATTCCGGAGCCAGACTTGTTGCGCTCTGGGTGAACTTGTATGAAGGCATTGAATTGGATTTTAAAAAGGACATTTTAGCCCATAAAGAGGCTATTCCAGGACACACGGTTTGTCCGGGATCCAATTTTCCTTATATCGAATTTGAAAAAAGAGTGACCTTCTTCTGCGAAGCCTGGGAAAAGTCTGATGCCGTACAAAAGCAGATAGAGTCGTTTAAGAAAAAGCCATTTTTGTATATCTAAACAAAAGGAACCAATATGGAACTCGTTAGCGAATCACTGATTTTGCTTGCAGCCAGCATATTTCTGGCGCTGATAGTGGAGCGATCCCTGGAGATTATCAAAAGCGTATATGATTATCTGGAAGTCAGATTGGGCTGGGTCGATTTCTGGAACAATCGAGCCCGCGATCTGCAAAAGCGTTTTGAAAATCGAATATTGAGAAACAAGGGGGGGGATCAAAAAAATCTCTTTTTGTACCTGACGTCATCCTTTATCAGTACCGATTTGCCCGGATATGAAGGTGTGCTGGTAATTTCAGCCAACAAAGTCAGAAATAAAGCGATTACCTTCAGCTTTAAAATATTGGGATTGATCCTGGGAATCTTAATTGCCTTTTGGGTGGATCTCAATCTATTCAAGCTGGTGGATCAGTTGAATTATTGCGAGCAGTGTGTCTTTACAACTGAAATCGACGTATTACTTAGAGGCTGCTTCGGAACTACCATCTCAGGCATCGCAATCGGCCTGGGCTCCGGACCGGCACATAAGTTAATTGCAGCCATCGATTTGGCGCGAAAGAAACGTCAAACTATCAATGTTTAGGAAGGAGAATACAGCATGGGCACCGTTTTAACGATATTTCTCGAAGATCCCGGAATTTTTATCGGTCTTGCATTTGTGCTTGCTGCCACCTGGTTTTTACCCTCACGGGTACGATGGTATGTGTTTACCGCCGGAGTTGCCGTTGTGGCCTTCAGGGGGTACCAAATCTATTGGGCCAGGAAACGAATGAAAGAACTGGATCGACAAAGAGACCGGCTAAAAGAGGAATTAAATTCACTCAGAAACCGTCATCAGGAGTTGCAGGGCAAAAACAAAGAGCTCAACGAAGAGTTTGTCGCCATTAAAAATGAACGCAACAAATTGTTAAACGAACGCAAAGCGTTGGAAAGCAGTGAAGGAGAGATTCAGGCCAAAAAGGAAGAACTGGATAAAAAGCTTGAAGCAAAAGATGCTGAATTCGCTGCTAACCGAAAAAGATCCGGCAGCGTTTCCGATTTTCTGGGTAGCTTTTCCGAGACAGAAGATCGGCTATCCGACAATACCATCGATTAACCAAGTATTTCCGGAGATATCCATGCGCTTTATATTCATTTTCGTTGGATTGTTTCTCTCAGTAACTCTTTCGGCAGAACCTTGTTACTACCTGGTAAAAGCCAGTGGTTTGAAAAAACAACAGGGAGAAAACTCGACGAGCTATCTTGTAGACGAAAAAGATATCAGAAAAAAAAATGATGCTGAATTTCTCTGCTTCAAACCCATAGAAACTGCTGAATATATACGAAAACTGGAAAAAGATGCAGCGGATTATCAGGCGATCAGCAAGGAATACCAGGCTCTGCTTGAAAAAATTAATACTCTGAACCAGGACTACAAATCGTTAATCGTGAGACACGAGGCTGCATTGAATCGTTCTGTGAACCTAACTGAAGAATACACCCGGCAGGTTGAGGAGTATAATAAACTGGTTACGGATTACGACCAGTTGGTTGTTAAGTTTGATGAACTGGCAGCCGGTTACAGGGAAGTGGCCCTTTCCACCACGTCCTTTCTCAGTTTTGATATCGGTGCCGGTGCCACTAATGATAAAGGTGGCATGGGTATGCTGGGACTTGGAATCAAGCTGGGTATTGTTTGTCAACAGCTCAAACTTTGGGGCGTTTATCAAAAAGAAAACTCGGGCGGAATGATCGGCTGTTCTTTTGGTTTTTGATGCAACAGTCGCTTACTCAAGGATTGCTTGAATCTTCCAGCGAGATATACAATCGATCCAGCTTTTTCCCCTGGGAACGCCTTTTGAGAGTGATGGGGCCAATTTCCTTTGTATTTTTCACATGAGTTCCCCCACACGGGATTTTTACCTGGTTGCAGATCCAAAACAGGGCTTCTGTTTCATGATCTAAAGGCACATTTTGGATTGAGTATTCTTTAGCGCTGAATTCATTGCTGGCTCGAACCAGATCCGGAATGGCTTCCGGATCAATTTTGGCCCCGAAATCCAAGCGCGATTTTTCCGGTCCAATCAGACAGCCTTTTAAAGGCAAGGATCCGAGTTGTTGTTCCACAAAATGCCAAACAATATGCGCCGCAGAATGAAGCCTCATGATGGCAAAGCGTCTTTGCCAGTCGATCCCGGTTTTGACTTTGTCACCCAGCCTTAAGTTTTTGGGTGGTTCCTCCAAAAAGTGAACGATATCCATGTTAACGTTAATGGAGGGAAAATCCGGATGGGCAAGCATTCTGGTGGATTCGGTAATCTTCTTTTGTGTGTCGATAACCCGTTGATCTCCGATGTAACCCGTGTCACCTAATTGACCGCCGCTTTCAGCATAGAAAACAGTTCTATCAAGCAATACCCGGTTCTCTTCGATTTCCAGTATAGTGGCCTCTGCTTTACTGGCATACATATCGGACAAAAATATCTTTTCCGTTGCCATGACTAATTTGAGCTGAATTGTTTCAATTGATTATCATTTTGCTCCAATAATAACCTCCAACGATTCAATATCGTCAACTGCTTTATTGTCACCATGACAATCCGTGATTTGTTAAATCACCAGCTTTCCAGCCTGCCTCGATCAAAAACGTGACCGGATGACAATTGTTGCACCATGATGATGGTTTTCCTTTTTGGTACTTTCCAATAACTCTCAATCAACGTTGCTGCTGCTTCAAGCATTTGTCCAACTTTACCGGGAGACCAGAGATTCGGCAGAAACAAGTGTGCTACCGCTTCATAGCGATTACCATAACAATCCCGAATACTCTGGGTGTAAACGGTCACCAGCTCCGGTTCTATATCAACTTGCTTGGCAAAACTCTCAGCAGGATTAATATGCGTGTTTTCAGGTGTTTGGATCTCTTTGGATAATGATACTTGCAATATTGGCATAACAGATATCCTCAAAATTTAGATTAAAAACGGGAGATATTTTCACTTGACCAAACTCTACCAACAATCCATTTTATATCGTGCTCGTGCTCGTGCTCGTGCTCGTGCTCGTGCTCGTGCTCGTGCTCGTGCTCGTGCTCGAAGATTATAGGATGGGTAACCAGACTGTTTTGCCATTCACGAATCAGAGGTCGATCCATCGTTTCACTCCTTGATCTACCTTACAATATGATTCTAACTATTTGAATTCATTCAATAAATCAATAAGGCTGTAGGCCGGGTCAAGCGAAACGGATCCACCAATTTGCGTTGTAACACAATCTTAACTTGTCACCCATCAACCTGCCAAATGCTGGTGTACAAAAACATCCAAAATCGATCTGCAAACAACCTGCTTTATTATCCAAACCACCAATCATAACCAAAGCTCTAAACTTTACTTTCTTAGTGGTAACAATACCAAAAAGTTGCATATAATCAATTTTTTAAATCCGATAACACACCCACAGACAGGCACGACATGGGGCGAAACAAGATCAGGCGTTATGGCAAGGGACCGGATTTCAGCAGAATCTATCTAATTGCCCCAAAACATCCCCGGAATTTCTGGTCCATGCAGGGAACAGCTGAAATTCTGGGAGCAAAGACGTTGATGCCCAATTCTGCCTTGGCCACGTTGATGGCATTAACACCGGCCGGGGCTAACATTGAATACACTCTGACAGACGAGAATGTTTCACCGATCAATTTTAACACCAGGTGCGATCTTGTCGTGGTAACAGGTGCGACCTTGCATGCTTCGCGAATCATTGAAATCTGCACTCAATTCAAACAAGCAGGAAAAAAAGTTGCCCTGGGCGGGACGTATGCCTCTATCGAACCTGATAAATGTGTAGGTCTGGCGGACTATTTGTTTATAGGAGAGGCCGAGTATACCTGGCCTCAGTTTTTAAAGGACTGGCAGTGCGGTGAGGCAAAAGCAAGGTACCACCAGCAAACTTACGTCGACTTAAAAGACAGTCCGGCCCCGGACTGGTCCCTGATAAATGCCGGGGATTATGTGAATATAAACGTTCAAACCAGCCGGGGATGCCCCAACCAGTGCGATTTTTGTGATGTCATCCAGTATGTCGGGAGAAGATATCGGACGAAGCCTGTAGACCGAGTAATGATCGAAGTGAAAAATGCTCATGCCATTGGTGCCCGTACCATTTTCTTTTCCGATGATAATTTCCTGGGAAACAAACCTTTCACAAGATCATTGCTCACCAGTTTGATTGAATGGAATACAAAACAGAGAAGACCACTCTCCTTTTCAACTCAAATCACCGTGCAAGTGGCAGATGATCCGGATTTATTGAAACAATTTGCCGATGCACGGTTTTCGGTGCTGTTTCTGGGGGTGGAAACGGTTCGTGAACAATGTCTGGACGAGGTTCACAAAAGCCAGAATTACGAATTGGACCTTAACCGGAGAATTAAAAATATCTCACGTTTTGGGATTGTGCCTTTTATCGGGTTAATCGTTGGCTTCGATCATGATGACGAATCCGTATTTAACGAGTTGGATGATTTTTTAGTCAGAACAGCCAGTCCCATAGCCGGGATCAGTCTTTTAAATGCTCCCAGACACACGGCCCTGTATGAAAGGTTGAAGAAAGAAGGGAGGCTGACGGAATCGGCCTTTGGAGGTGAATGGCAACTGCAGACTAATGTGATCCCCAAGCTGATGGACAAGGACAGGCTTCAACATTTGTATGTGACTTTGTTTCAAAAGATCTATCAACCCCACCATTTTGAACATCGTCTTCTAAACTGGCTTGATGGTGTGGACTATCATAATACCCTGTATCACCATAAAAAAGGAGATCCAAAGCAATTAAAATTTGGACTGCTTATACTATTTCGATTTTTGTTCAAAGAGGATCGCAGGGTGAAATCGATGTTCTGGCGATTGCTGAGAAAAACCTGGCAGATCGATCCCAAACTGATGAAACGATTTTTTACCGTCATTACCCAGTATAGCCATTTCTACAACTTTGTTAAACTCCATCTTACGAGAAATTGATATGAAGTGCCTGATTGTCACAGCTCATCCGCTGGCAAACAGTCTGTGCGCGTCCCTGGCGGGTCATGCCCTTACCTGCCTGAAAACAGCCGGGCATAACGTAGTTGTGGAAGATCTTTATCAGGACTCTTTTCAGCCTGCTTTGACTGAAGCAGAGCGTGACAGTTATTATAGCGATAAGTTTGAATATCAGGCGATTGAGAAACAAGTGGAGAATTTGCAGACTGCAGAAGCTATTGTTCTGGTTTTTCCAACCTGGTGGTTTGGTTTCCCGGCAATCATGAAAGGTTGGTTTGATCGTGTCTGGGGACCGGGTATTGCTTATGATCACACGGAAAATTTTGGTCCGATCAAAGCCAGACTGCTCGACTTGAAAAACATGCTGGCCATAACGACCTACGGAGCTCCCTGGTGGATTGATACTCTGATCATGAGACGGCCTACCAGAAGAATTCTAAAAACTGCCCTGCTCAGTACCTGTGCTCCTAATTGCAAGTTCGAAATGTTGTCAGCCTACAAATGCGAAGATCTTAGTGAGAGTGATGTCAATCGACTACAGGGTAGAATTGGCAAGGTCCTCAAGGGGTGGGTTGTATAACTGCAGGTTTTTCCGGTGAATAGAATAAGTGGGAAAAACAGCCGCAGTCTGATGAACCAAATTGTGCAACAGGTGCCGTTACCTTTCGATTGTTTGTGAAGATACCGGACCAGAGACATTCCTGATTCTGTGACTTTTCACTGTACCAGACCTCCACCAGCGAACATTTCCTGCGCAGATAATCGATATGCCAACGGCACTTTTTGTTGCACACCTGGTGTCTTCCGACTCTTGCTTTCAAACCTCCCGGACCGAAGGCACTGCCGAAATACACATAATACCCGGGATCAAACTCAAAGATTCCCAGCTTTCCTATCCGGATGGATAATTTTTGCTTCAATCGTAACAACAGGGCGTATGTTCCCTTTGTTTGCGGTATCGTTTGGGCTTTGCCAAATCGATCATTCAATGACCAGTAATGGATCTGCTTTCGTTTTGGCATGTTGCAGGGATTTGAAGTTAACTGGGGTCAGTTGTTTTTCTGCTTCTTGAAGACAGAATTAAATGTTTTAGTTTGGTTGAGGGTTCGCGATATCTTCTAAAATAATGTGTCAGCGTGGTGAACGTAAAAATTGTGTTGAGAGGTTTTATTCGAATTAACCACCAGAACAAACGATAGGCAATGATCAGGGCAGGCAGGAAGTAAAAGACGGTTAAAAGTTCATTCAGCCAGTAGTTACTGATTCGAGGGATAACCGGAAATTGTTCATGCAGCCATACGGAAAGCCAGAAAACAATCGGGATTGACGTGATGTAAAACAGCCCCACTGCCCAGGAATGACCGGTCTCAACGGCTTTTTTATTACAGAATGCCATACAACGCATACAGTTTTCACAGTGATGGGTCCAAAAAGGATGGCGTTTCGAACCGATCTTAATCATCTTGATTCCATTGTTCCCGCACGATTTCGCACATAAACCGCAACCAACACAGCGGTTATTTGAAAACATCAGCTTTGCCATGAACAGGCGACCAAATATCAAATAAAAAATGGGGAACAGGGGCACCAGCCAGAATATAAAGCCTGTCCAGCCCAGTTCCCAAAGATTGTTGCGGGTGAAATAGATATGTTTGCCGGTATTCAATCTGTTGATGAATTTTTGGAGTTTTATCTTAGCTTTGCTGATTATCTTTTCCGAGTTTTTTGGGGTTAGCCCCCAATGGAAGTTGATGAAATTGGAAGGCATGTCGAGGCTGAACAATCCTTTTACCTTGTATCCTTTGAGAAACAAAACAAGTGCAGCCAGAAAGGTGGCGAATCCTGAAGCCCCGGGAATTATAAGCGGACCGAACACCCAACTTCCCCTGGTTGCAGCGCAGAACACCGAACTGCCTTTACTGCGGGGAAAACCAAACAGGAATTTAATCATGGACCAAGGTGGCAAAAATCCATGGGCAGGAAACAGGAAGCCTAACAAATGATCAGAACTCTGCACCAGTTCCTGACAAGGCCTGGCATGATCACTCATCTGCAAGTCTGCCTTATTACCTGTCTTTTCCATCATCTCCTGAATCCAGCAAGCTACCCGAAACGTGTTCCCGGTTCCGCTCAGAACATAGAATGTGGATTGTTTAAAAGCCATACCAAGTCAATGGTGATAATTTTGGGTTTATAGGTTTACAACACCCGTTTTCAACATATCATGATTGACAGTACACAAAAGTGCAAATGGTTGGGTTGGGAGGAGATGATCCGTTAAAATCACTGTTTCTTGCCCTTATCTAAAGGTCTTGTGAAAGTGTAGGATGGGTAATTTATTACCCGTCAACAGAATACTTTTGCCTTGACGCATAAATCCATGATTAGTAAATCTATCATCAGAACAAAGTATTAGGCTTGGCTTTTCGATTTTACCTCACAGTTTTGTTATTGAGTAATGATGGGTAAGCGATTATTTGATCTAAAAATACGAATCAATCAGCCTGAGGTGAGCGCAAGGCATACGAATTAGTCATCTTACCCATCCTACGGCTTCATAATAATTAAAATGTGTGACTAATATGTTATTCCCAGTTCCCAAATATGGTTAACTACAGAAGAGTGTATGTCCCTGGAGGAACGTACTTTTTCACTATTGTGACAGGACATCGCCAACCAATACTAATTCAGCACATAGATACTCTAAGAGAAGCATTCAGGAAGACCAAAAAAAAATATCCATTTTCCATTGAAGCAGTTGTAGTATTGCCAGATCACCTGCACACAATTTGGAAATTGCCTGCAAATGATTCGGATTTTTCACTTAGATGGAGGTTGATAAAAAGATCATTTTCCAACGGATTCAAAGCATTCAACAGAAATGTTTCGAAACTTAAGAAGCAAGAAAAAGGCATTTGGCAGCGACGGTTTTGGGAACATTTGATACGGGATGATAATGATTTGAGAATTCATTTTGATTACATTCATTACAATCCGGTTAAACATGGCTTGGTTATGAAACCTGCAGATTGGGAGTATTCATCTTTTGAAAAATGTGTGACACAGGGATTTTATAAACCAAATTGGGGAAGTACGGAGCCTTTGAGTGTTAAAGGAATGGAGCTAGAGTAAAGAATGGGGGACGGCTAGCGAAGCTTGTGTATTGACAGGATTTTATGACGATTTCGAAAAGATGGGCAGGCTGCGCCAGCCCATCCTACAGCCGGGTCTTGATATTTTTAGCATTTAAGAGAACTGAATTGGGTTAACAATATCTAGGATGGGCCAGCGTAGCTTGCCCATCAACAAAATTTAATGATGTGTTTAAAAATTGATGGGTAGGTTCCAGAGGCCCATCCGACAATTGAAAAAGCTTAATGAAACCAATACTTGAGGTTAAAAACCTTATCAAACATTACGGTCGTGTAGAGGCTGTCAGGGATGTCAGTTTTTCCTTGGAGGAAGGAAAATGTTTTGGTTTGCTGGGGCCCAACGGGGCGGGGAAAACCACCACGATTGAGGTGATTGAAGATGTCATTTCGCCAACATCAGGTGAGATTTTCTACAAGCAGGCGCCCAGGTCCTCATCGTTTCGGGAGGAGGTAGGAATACAATTTCAGCAAACGGCATTGCTCGGTTATATGACTATTCGTGAAACCCTGCAGACATTTAAAAGTCTGTATCAGAATACGGCGGAAATCGATTATCTGGCAGAACTATGCTTCTTACGGGAATTTTTGGATCAGATGAACGACAAAATATCCGGCGGTCAGCGGCAACGATTTTTTCTGGCCTTGGCCTTGATTAATGAGCCGGAATTGATTTTCCTGGACGAACCTTCAACCGGGCTTGATCCGCAAGCCCGTCGGAATCTATGGGATGTTGTCAACAGAATCAAACAAATGGGAAAAACCATTATCCTGACCACACACTATATGGAGGAGGCCCAGTATCTTTGTGATGAGGTGGCGATTATGGATTATGGGAAAATCATCGCCCAGGGAAATCCGAATGAGCTAATCAGACAGCACGGCGGAGATGTGATTGTAGAGCTGCCCAAGGCGAGTTTTCAGCAAATTCCGGATCCACAGCGCTTCTCATATGCTGAAAAAACAGACACGGTCGAAATATCCACCAGGGATGCCAACACCTGCCTTTCCGATCTACTCTCGCTGAAAGTTAATCTCAACGATGTCATTATTCGTTCGCAGAATCTGGAAAGCGTGTTTTTGAATCTGACTGGAAGAAAACTAAGGGATTAGTTATGAATGTTAAGAGAATGTGGGCAATGTTCAGAGCCCGTAACAGGGAATTCTTCAGAGATCGGGCAGCATTTGGCTGGAACTTTATTTTTCCTTTTTTGCTGGTTGGTGGGTTTGCCGTCATATTCGGTTCCGACAGACACAATGAATATAAAATCGGGGTGTTTCCTGTTAGCTCGCCTACGATCCAGGTTGAGCAGCTAAGTTTGCCGGAAGGATTTAAAAACCAGAGGAGTTTTAAATTTGTTCCTTTTCCAGGCCAGAAAGAAGGGGTTGATAAACTGACTCACCATAAAATCGACTTTCTGGTTCGCAACCATTCTGCTGCCAATGATTATTGGGTTAGTGACACATCTCAGAAAGGCTATATTGTTGAGCAGATTTTTAATGCCAGCTTGATTGAAACTGACAACCGGATATTAGGAAACAAGCGTAACATAGAAGGGAAGGAGATCCGTTTTATCGATTGGTTTTTTCCCGGAATTCTGGCGATGAACATGATGTTTAGCGCCCTCTATGGCGTGGGGTACGTTGTAGTGCGCTATCGAAAAAACGGGGTTCTGAAGCGATTAAAAGCCACTCCCCTAACTGCTTTGGAGTATTTGTCGTCACAAATGCTATCCCGAAACTTTTTAATCATGTTCACCCTGGTGGTTGTCTGGATCGGATGTGACTTGTTGTTTTCCTTTCAGGTGGAAGGTTCTTATCTTAACTTGTTCCTGGTATTCTTTTTGGGAAGCTTAAGTTTAACAGCACTGGGTTTAGCCTTGGCGGCCAGGGGCACCAGTGAGGAATTCACATCCGGGGTGATCAATTTTATCAGCTGGCCCATGATGTTTTTATCGGAGGTCTGGTTTTCATTGGAGGGAGCGCCGCAATGGGTGAAAACGGCAAGCCAGGTCTTTCCTTTAACCCATTTGTTGACAGCTTTGCGGGCTATTATGAACGATGGTGCCGGGTTGATAGATGTCAGCAGCCAGCTGATTATTTTAACGATCATGACACTGTGTTTCCTGTTTATCGGCTCGGCTGCTTTTTCCTGGAATAGATAACGTTAACCACAGAGACGTTTAGTCGCCAGCCTTAATGCGGCGTTGGCTTCTTTGATCATTTCATCGTAGAGTTCCTGCAGGGTTTGAATTTTGTTGACGAGTCCTACACTTTGTCCCGCCATAACCGAACCTGTTTCCACGTCTCCGTCTTGCACGGCGTTGCGCAGGGCCCCCATCCAGAAGTTTTCGACTTCGTATTGGGCGTCTTTTTTGGTGATTTCGCCTGCCCTGTTCTTAATTATCAAATCCATTTGCAGATCGGAAAATATAGACATTCCCTTGTTTCTCAAAGCTCTTACTGCCACAACATTTAATTCCGAGCCAACAGCCGGCGTGGCAATTGCGTCCCTAGCCCGTGCCCTTCGAAATGCTTCCCGGAACTTTGGATGAACCTCGCACTCTTCAGTCAATATGAACCTGGTTCCCATCTGCACGCCTGCTGCCCCAGCCAAAAGTAAGTGTGCCATTAACTGACCGGTCGCTATGCCTCCGGCCACAAAAATCGGAACCTCATCCATTTTCAGCAACACCTGCTGCAACAAAATGATTAGAGAGACATGTCCAATATGACCACCCGCTTCGCTTCCTTCCAGGATCAAAGCATCAATACCCATATCGATCATTCGACGGGCGATGGAATTGTTGGAAGCAAAGGACATGACTTTGGCTCCGCTCTCCCTGGCCATTTTTACTTCGGAAGCCCTGGGAAAACTTCCAGCGAAGATAATAAACGGCACTTGCTTCTCAACGGTCAGTTTCAAGTGCTCGTGGTAGTTGGGAGAAATAGTGATCAAATTGACAGCAAAAGGCTTGTCTGTCAGCTCAAACGTCCGGTCAATTTCGGCTGACAATAATTCTGGTGGCATATTGCCGGCAGCCAGACACCCAAACCCACCTGTGTTACACACTGCTGAAACGAAGTTTGCATTGGAGATCCAGGTCATGGCTCCGGCCATGATGGGGTATTTAATGCCTAAAAAGTCCTGACCCTTTTTCCAAAGTCTATTGAGTTGCTCCATGAATAATCCTTTATTTTGCAGCGAAAATCGGGTTGCTGCCTGTTTATTTTCCCCTTTAATTTCCAAACTGAATATTTTTAACGCCCATGACAGCAGGCGCTGCTTTTATCAAAACAATAACCAAATTACACTGCAAAAAGCGAACAATTTTTACCGCCAATTGAATTTTTCACCTATTGTTTCTTTTCTCATCCCAAGCGATCGCTTCAAAATGATATTGATCGATACAGTGATCACCGGAGAGGCGGAACTGCCTGGAATATTTTACAGAATACCCCGATTCAGCGGACATGGAAAGAGGATCATCGATATACTTGCTATATTTAAAAGAAAACAAGCGAATTCATGCGAACTTATTTCGTTAGTAAAAGGGGGAGTGTTAATCAGCATTTCTTATGGTTGCCATCCAATTTAACTATTAGGAAATCATATCTACCGGGTTTAATATAGAAGTAACAAACAATCACTCAAAACGAGTAAAGGAGGTATGATGAGCACACATGCAGAAAAGCTGATTTGTCATCCGGGTGGAAGTCGAAAAGCAACCTGTCGTCACAAACCAAATGTAACTGCAGGCGCTGTAATCAAATATCTGATTTCTCCACAATCCACGGACTCAAAAGACGATGCAGATGTTTTTTATAATCTTAAGGCGTTGGGAATAATCAAATCAATAGTGTGGTACATGGTGTCAGTAGGTCTTGGGTTTTTAATTGCTGCACTTTAGCCCGGTCTTTCGCGGAGAGCGCAACGACCGGCCCGCGCAAATATGATTGAACAAATTGACAACCAATTCGTGGAATCGCTATAGATGGGAATCAATAACTAGTGATATGTTATGATTATTTCGTCATTTGGCGAATCCATGTGTTAATAATTATTGGAGATTGATTTGTGAATATCATCGACCAGGGGGAGGGAGAACTGTTCACCAATCCCGATCCTGATATTGCCAGGGCGTTCTTCCGTGAAAAGGACCGGAAGATGGTGAACAAGGTGATGGAATTAAAAGATGCAGTCTCAACGTTTGTACGAGATGGCGACTACCTGGGGATTGGAGGCTTTGGTGCCAATCGTACGCCTGTGGCTGCCTGTCATGAAATTGTGAGACAGAAAAAAAAGAACCTGGGTTTTGCAGGCCACACCTCGACTCATGACATGCAGATTCTGAGTGCCGGGGAAGTTTATGACCGATTGGATGCGGCATACGTAGTCGGATTGGAAGCCAGGGGGTTATCAGCCTGTTCAAGACGATACCTGGAGAGCGGAAAAGTAAAAGTTACTGAATGGACCAATTATTGTTTGACCGTCCGCATGAAAGCAGCTGCCCAGGGGGTTCCCTATCTTCCAGCCAGGAATCTCATGGGTACCGAGACCTTTAAAAAAAGTGCTGCGAAACTGGCTGAATGTCCTTTTACGGGCAAGAAAATGGTCCTGTTGCCTGCCTTGTATCTTGATGTGGCCATCGTTCACGTGCATGAAGCTGACATTTATGGGAATTCACGTTTTAAAGGGATTGCCGTTTCCGATCTTGATCTGGCAAGCGCTTCCAAGCGATTGATCATTACCACGGAAAGGCTGATCAGCAATGACGAAATTAAACGAGATCCCACCGCAACAGACATACCTTACTATCTTGTCGATGCCGTTTGTGAAGTGCCTTACGGTGCTTATCCCGGCACAATGCCCTACGAATATTTCTCCGATGAAGTGCATCTCAAGGAGTGGCTGACTACCGACAAAGACCCTGGAGCATTCGATAATTTTATTAAAAGAAACATTTACGAATGTGAAAACCATGAGGATTACATTAATCTAAATGGTGGCTCTAAAAAAATGAGGGATCTGCGAGCTAAAGAAATGTTGCTGTTTAGGGAGGATTAATTATGGCTGAATACAATGAAATGGAAATGATGATTGCCGTAGCCTCCAGAGAACTGGAAAATGGCTCTACAGTGGGCGTGGGCACCGGAGCTCCTTGTGCGGCGGCCATGCTTGCCCAAAAGATGAATGCACCTGAATTGGTGATTATGTTCGAAGCAGGTGGTATAAGTCCCCGTCTTCCTGAAATGCCAATTTCCGTGGGCGATTCACGCACGTTTTATGAAGCGGTTAAGGCTGGGAGCATGGGTGATGCTATGGAATCCTGTGCCAGGGGATTTGTTGATTATACCTTTTTGGGTGGTGCTCAAATCGACAAATACGGGAATTTAAATTCCACTGTGATTGGTGATTACAAAAAACCAAAAGTGCGATTACCAGGCAGCGGAGGAGCCAACGATTTTGCTTCGTTCTGCTGGCGCATGATGGTCATGACGCCCCAGGATAAGAGGCGATTCGTTGAAAAACTCGATTTTTTAACCACCCCTGGCTGGCTGGAAGGAGGAGACTCCCGGGAAAAGTCCGGTTTACCCACAGGCACAGGACCTTACAAAATTATCACCAATATGGCCGTCATGGATTTCGAACCCGATTCCAAACGCATGAGGGTATTTTCCTTAAATCCGGGATATTCGTTTAAAGATGTACAGGACAATTGCGGATTTGAGTTGCTGCAGACCAAAAAGTTGGAAGAAACCCGGCCACCAACCGAAAAAGAACTAAACATTTTAAGAGAAGAAGTAGATCCGTATCGCTATGTGATTGGCAGATAGCAGCGGTTATTGTGGCTTGATGGACAGGCTGCGCCGGCCTATCCTACAACCGGATCTAAAGGTTTGGATGCTGAGGGGGTGAAAGAGTTGATAATCTGTAGGATGGGCAACCTGTTGCCCATCAACCGGACTAATAGCCTGTTGGCAGCCGCATTAGCTTATAGGCGCTTGAAGGATATTGGTAGGTTAAGGAGCGAAGCGACGAACCCGCCAACTAACTATGGGAAAAGGAGGTCAAGATTCCCGAATGGTTCTCTTTAAGACCATCAAAGGTGGATATTATCTGACCTGACGAGATGGTATGGTAATTTGATTATCCATTGAATCCAAAGTCGATTTTTAGTATGATAATAACGGGTAACCGCAACAAATAGAGCATTTGTTGTTCGAAATCCAGGTTTAGTTTCAATCATCTGCTTTCGCGATTGAGAATTGGTGAAAATATAGTTTTTTCAGCTAATTATCTAGAAGGGGGCAGTTAATCTTCCCAACGTTTTGCTTTGTAGAGGAGGAATTATGATCAATCTAAACAATATTCTGGTTCCTACTGATTGCTCGGAATTGTCAAAAGAAGCAACCAATTATGCGATTAAATTTGCCAAGCAGTTCCAGGCCAAACTAACCTTGCTCCTGGTCACTCCGACAGAGCCTCTGGCGGTGTTAAACGACTATGGTTATTTTTCGCCGGAGCTCCATCAAAAACTTGTTTTGGAATCAACCAAGCGAGCTGAAGCTGAGTTGAAAGAATTCTGGGATACTGTGGCGGATTCGGAGATTCCAGTTAAGCTGGTGAATGCCAAAGGCGATCCTTTTACCGAGATCATTCGCTATGCCAAAGAAAATGAGACCGATATCATCATCATGGGGACTCATGGTCATACCGGAATCAAGCATATCTTGATGGGCAGCGTTGCTGAAAAAGTGGTGCGATACTCGCCACAGCCGGTCCTTACGGTAAAAGACAAGGATTATCAGTTTGATGTGGATGACAAGATAGAGCAGGTTGGTGTTTGATCTTTTAAGAATGGATAGCCGGCAATATGCACTCTATTCACGAACCAGTTTCATCCCCGTTGTATCGAATCCCAGGGATGAGGGGGCCGTATGTTTTCATTTTCAACTCTGCCCGGAACCTTAGAGGTTGCGTTCAGGCTTCCCATCTTTATGAACAAAAGTGTATCAAAATGAAAAAGATACAGGGCAATAATTATTGATAGGCTTTTACCTCTTCAACCAGCCAGTCAGCCAGTTCTTGACTTCCTTCACCTGTCCTGCTCGAAATTTCAAAGATTTTAATATTGGGATTGAGCGATGTAGCGCGTTCCCTGGCCAGCTCTACATTAAAATCGGAAAGGGTCAGGTAATCGGTTTTATGGATGATCATCACGTCGGAAACGGTGAACATGAGTGGGTATTTTAGGGGTTTGTCATCACCTTCCGGAACGCTTAGAATCATGATATTTTTTGTCGCTCCTGTATCAAATTCTGCCGGACACACAAGATTTCCCACGTTTTCAATGATAATCAGGTCTAATTCCGATACATTCATGGCGTCCAACCCTTTGGTCACCATGTTCGCATCCAGATGACAGAAACCTCCCGTACGAAGCTGCACAGCTTCAATTCCCCGGGCTGCGATTTTTTCGGCATCGACCTTGGAATCGATATCTGCCTCCATGACGCCGACTTTGATCCGTCCTCCAATGGCTTCAACGGTTTTTAGGATCAAAGTGGTTTTCCCTGCACCCGGCGAAGACATCAGGTTAATCAGATAGGTGCCTTGTTCTTTTAATTCAGCCCTCAATTCATCGGCTTTCACAGCATTATCGGACATGATGTCTTCTTTTACTTCAATCAGTCTTACCTCTTCCATCAGATCACCTCCATATCTTTGATGTAATATTCTTTGCCAGAGACCAGGGAACATTTTTTTTCACTGCATTCCGGGCATTTAATGTCCTTCACTTCCTTCACATCGATCTGGAATTGATGGGAGCAAGCGTTGCAGGACATAATAACCGGAACCCTTTCGATCTTAAGTCTGGCTTCTGCGGCTACCGTGTCTTTGGCCAGATAACTAAAATAATGTTGAATCCACTCGTCTTCCAAATCGCTCAACTCACCTACCCGGAGGCTAATACCAACAACTTTTTGGACATTGTTGCGTTTGGCATGTGCGACAATGATGTCAAGAATTTTTTCTGTTACGGGTAGTTCGTGCATATTGTTTAATAGGATGAGAAACAAGTAATTGATGGGTAAATTTATCCGTTGTCAGATATCTCTACCGGTATTTGAAATGTCGGAGTTTGGTGATTTACCTTTTGAGGACTTACCCATCCTACATATAGGCAAAAGTGGTGAATAGTAATGTAGGATGGGTAACTCGTTACCCATCATCAGCATTTATACGACACCATCCTCAATCAGTTTCCGAATCTCATCGGCATCAAAACCCCAATCGACCAGGGCTGTTTCATTGTGTTGGCCGGGGGTAGGAGGCGGACCTTGTATTTCCGGTTTTGTGCGACTGAATTTCGGAGCTGGCGCAGGTTGCTTGATACCATCGACCTCTACAAATGATTGTCTCGCTACATTGTGAGGATGCCGGGCTGCTTCTGAGAAACTTAAAACCGGTGAAAAGCAGGCATCGGTGCCTTCTAAAAGGTCACACCATTCATCCCTGGTTTTGGTTTTAAAAATCGCTGCCAGCATTTCTTTTAATTCCGGCCATTTGGAGCTATCCATCTGGTTTTCGAATGCCGGATCGATGATTTCCGCTTTTTCCAATAACAATTTGTAAAATTGCGGCTCAATGGCGCCAACAGCAATCCATTTATTGTCCGATGTTTCATAGGTACTGTAAAAGTGTGCGCCACCATCCAAAAGATTGGTCCCTCTTTGATCGGACCAGCCACCTGCTGCCATCATACCATAAAACATACTAAGCATGGCGGCAGATCCTTCCACCATGGAAGCATCGACAACCTGACCTTTGCCTGATTGCTGAGCTTCAAACAGGGCACACATAATACCAAACGCCAGCATCATACCGCCGCCGCCAAAATCTCCAACCAGGTTTAATGGTGGAACAGGTTCTTTACCCTTGTGGCCAATGGCATGCAGGGCGCCCGAAAGAGCAATGTAATTAATATCATGGCCGGCTGCTTCGGACAAAGGACCGGTCTGCCCCCAACCGGTCATTCGGCCGTAAATCAGTTTGGGATTTCTTTTAAGGCTGACAACAGGTCCAATGCCAAGTCTTTCGGTAACACCGGGCCTAAATCCTTCTACCAAAGCATCAGCCTTTTCAATTAATCTAAGGACGGTTTCCACGCCTTCAGATTTTTTTAGATCAACTGTCACAGAACGACGACTGCGCAGCATAGTGTTAAACATGGAGTTAAGTGGGTTTTCAGTCGATACCTTGCGGTCGATCCTGATTATATCCGCACCCATATCTGCAAGCATTTGAGCACAGAAAGGACCGGGACCGATACTTCCTATCTCAACAACCCGCATTCCTCTTAGCGGTCCCATTTTCTCTTCTCCTTTTTTTGTTCTTTAATTTTCAGGTAGATCGGTAAACAGATTGTGTTGCAATGAAAGTTGGTGAATCCGGCTCGCTTGACCCACCCTACAACCCGACAAAAAGCCATACTTGTCGCTCCGGAATCAATCCGGAGTCTATTCATTGACTTTGCATGGGGCACAATGGATTCCGGGTCAAGCCCGGAATGACAATAAATCAACTTTTCCACACGATGGCAAGATTGTAATATCACAAAGCCTGGAAGTTGATCTCAAAATTTTCGAGCTAAACGGCCCGCCCCATTTCAAACCCATGGTGAACGGCATCAAGGGCCAATCCTATCTGTTTGGCATCACCGGCAAGTTCAAATGGTATGCTTAAACCGGCAAGGGTTTCCTGAAGGGTGTTTTCGGGAACGGATCCAGTTGCCATCACCACGGTATCTGCAGGGATCATTTCAGTCTCGCCATTGCGTTCCACCCTGATACCCTCAGGAGTAATCTCCAGGGCTTTGGTTTCGGTATGGGTAGTGACACCAAATCGGGAAAGATCACCCATCATCACCCAGCGGGTGGAACGTCCAATGTCCTGTCCGGCCTTTTCCAACATTTCCAGTACCGTCACCTTCTTGGTTCCTTGCACAGCCAGTTCCTTTAGATCGTCCACCGATTCCACACCGTTCATAAGCAGGAATTTCAATGCGTCGCCGGACATGGTGCCTTTCTCTGCGAGAAACAAGGCGACTTCCACGCCAACAGCTCCTCCACCAATTACAACCACGTTCTTGCCTGTAATGGCTTTGTCCGTCAGCACATCCCAGGCTTGTACCACATGTGGTAAATCTGCTCCCGGCACCGGTATGGTTAGAGGTTTGGCCCCTGTCGCCAGGATGACCTGATCAGGTTTTTCCTGCTTGAGCAGACTCTCATCGACAACCGTATTAAAAACAGTTTTAATACTGTTCACCTGAACCTGGACAGCCAAATCTTTAGCCAACTCTTCGAATTCCTCCCTGCCCGGAGGTGCTGCTGCCAGGAACAATTGACCTCCCAATCGATCTGTTTTTTCATAGATGGTCACATCGTGCCCCCTCTCTTTTGCAGCCAAGGCAGAACTCATGCCTGCAGCGCCCCCACCAATAACCATCACTTTTTTAGATGCTGAAGCAGGTTCTATCACTGTTTCCTTTTCTTTACCCGCCCTTGGGTTGCAAAGACATTCGACCGATTTTAACTGGAAAAGGTGATCAAAACAGCCCTGAGCGCAGGCAATGCAGTGAACAATCTCGTTTTCCCTGCTTTGCTCAATTTTTTCAGGAAGGTAAGGGTCTGCAATCAGGGGCCTGCCCATGGCTACCAGGTCGCATAATCCGTCGCCAATCATTTCACGGGCTAATTGGGGGTCATTGATTCGGTGGCTTGCAATCACAGGCACATCAACCTCATCCTTGATACCTTTTGCCAGATAACCGTATACACCCCTGGGGACGGAAGCTACAATCTGTGGAACGCGTGCTTCATGCCAGCCTACATTGATATTTAAAGCATCAGCACCTGCCGTTACCAGTTCTTTTGCAAAGGTGCGAAGTTCTTTTCTGCCAACTCCACCAGGCATTAGGTCATTTCCATTGATGCGAACAATAAGCGGAAAATCATCTCCAGTAGC
>JAKSDL010000281.1 GCA_022360105.1 Pseudomonadota bacterium | reverse complement strand
GATCTGGAATTTCTTTTGGGTTGTTTAAAAAATGTACTGCTAAGATCAGACAAGCCGGGATTAGCTGAAGCCATTCCCTGGGTTAACGGGACTAAAGAAGCCAAAATCGAATCATTGACGTCCGATCACATTCATCTGTATACGGTCTGCTTTCATTTGCTGAATATCGCAGAGGAAAATGGTGTTGTGCAGATCAGGCGCAGGATGGAAGACACATCACTGACCGGTATCAATGGACTGTGGGCGAATAATTTAAAAAAAATGGAAGAATCAGGCATCGGGGTAGAACAGATCGTTAAAACTCTTGCCAATACCCGGGTAGAACCAGTGCTGACAGCTCATCCTACTGAAGCGAAACAACCTACTGTTCTGGAACTGCATCGAGAGTTGTACCTGTTGCTGGTGAAAAGGGAAAACAGTATGTACAGCAAACAGGAACTCAGGGAGGTAAGCCGCGAAATCGAGTTGATGCTGGAAAGATTATGGCGATCCGGTGAGGTCCATATTCGCAAACCGGATGTCAGCTCCGAACTTGCCAATGTCCTTCATTATCTGATGAATGTGTTTCCTGACCTGGTTTTAAACCTGGATAGAAGATTGGCCATTGCCTGGGATGCCATGGGATTTGATCCCAAATTGATTGAAGATGTTGATAATCTGCCGAAAATTTCATTTGGCAACTGGGTTGGTGGAGACAGGGATGGACACCCCCTGGTGACACCGGAAGTTACAAAAAACACTCTTTATACCCTGCGCTTAAATGCATTGGTCGTTATTCGCAGGCAACTCAGAAAATTGCAGAAAAATTTAAGCCTTTTCTATTACCTTGATGAAACCGCACCAGCCTTTCAACAAAGATATAAACAGATGTTTGACGAGCTTAATCAACCTGGTGTTGATGCCACAGAAGAGGATAAAAGCCAGGCGTTTCGAATGTATTTGGACCTGGTAATTGATAAACTGCCATTGGATGTCAAACGAGATCATGCAACAAAGCTTGAAACGCTCCCCTATAGTTACCGGAATGCCGGTGAGCTGGCAGGAGATCTGCGAATATTAAAAGATGCTGTTGTGGAAGCTGGAGCGCCGGATATCGCAAATAGCGATATCAACCCTGTTTTACGGATTCTGCAGTCGTTCGGTTTTCACCTGGCTCATCTTGATATCAGGCAAAACAGTCAATATCATGAACTGGCACTATCACAATTAATGAATGCAGCCTCCCTGGATGGTGCTGCCTTTTTAAATTGGAATGAAGATCAACGCTTATCTTTTATCTATCGAGAGCTGAACTCCCCACGTCCCTTTTCCTTACCCAAGGCAAAACTGGAACCGGAAGCCGATGCAATCTTGAATTGTTACCGGGAAGTAGCATTTTTTACGGAGAAGTTCGGATTTGATGCCATCGGTTCTTTTATCGTCAGTATGACCAGAAATCTATCCGATTTGCTGATGGTCTATCTGTTTGCCAGGGAGGCTGGTTTAATTCGACAGACCCAACAGGGAATTGTCTGTCCGATTCACGTAGTGCCTTTGTTTGAAACGATTGAGGATTTGGAATCAAGTCCGGAAGTTTTGGAAACATATCTTCAACATCCTTTTACCCAGCGAAGTTTGGAATTTCAGATGAATTTCTACAAGCTGAAAAGGAAACAGCAGCAGGTAATGATTGGCTATAGCGATAGCAACAAAGATGGTGGGATCATCTCCAGTCAATGGCATCTATTCAAAGCAGGTACTGAATTAACCGCAGTGGGAGAAGAAAACGATGTGCAAATTCGCTTTTTCCATGGCAAAGGAGGAACCATTAGCAGAGGGGCAGGACCAACCCAGTGGTTTGTCAAAACACTTCCCCAGGGGTCGATCAATGGCGATATGAGATTGACCGTCCAGGGAGAAACCGTTCAACAAAAATATGCAAATAAAACTAATGCCACCTATAATCTTGAATTGCTGACAGCCTGTACCACCGGCTCCACAGCTCTGCATCATCAACTGTCCCATCAAAACAATAACGAACATGAGTTTCTGGAAGTATTAGCGGAAAAAAGCCGGGAAAAATACATGCAGTTGATCAATCATCCTCATTTTATTCGCTTTTTCAGCCAGGCAACCCCTATAGACGCCATTGAACAATGCAAAATTGGATCGCGACCGGCTCGAAGGACCGGCAAAAGGAGCCTGGAAGACCTGCGGGCGATTCCCTGGGTATTTTCATGGGGCCAGGCACGTTTTAACCTGACAGGCTGGTTTGGTGTGGGATCAGCAATGAGTTACATGGAGAAGGAAAAACCGGAATTGTATGAGAAACTTCTGGAAGCAGTCCCCCAGGATACGTTGATCCGCTATGTGCTTTCCAATGTGGAAACCAGCCTGGCCGCAACTGATGAAAAAGTAATCGGGCTCTACACCTCATTGCTAGATGACGACCCGGCTCTTTCCGAGATCCTGGAAAAAATCCTGAAAGAGTTTGAAATCGCCAAAAACAAAGTGTTCAGCGCGTTTCGAGTTCCTTTTGAAACCAGAAGAAAAGCTCATTTGTATTCCAATCGTTTAAGGAGCGAGGCCCTTTTCCCGCTCCACCTCAAACAAGTGGGCCTGCTAAAAAAATGGCGAAATTCCACTCAACAACAATCAGATGAATCTGAAGAAATCCTCTTCCAATTGCGTCTAACCATCAACGCCATTGCCAGCGCCCTGAGAGCTACTGGATAAAGTTGCCGTTATTTCTGAGGAAAACTATTGAACAAATAATCAGTTCGAATAGGAATTGCTTACAGGCGCAAAACAACGCAACTGAAAACTACCCCTCTTTAAATCTACAATCTTAAAGGTTTTTCCAGCCGTTGCGAAGCAACCCAAACCAACCGATAACAGATAGCTGATAACCAATAACTGCTTTTATCTCCAAAAAGGCTTTCTGATTTCATTATACTGATCAGTTCGACTCAATCCGATATCTTTCAAGAGCCGGTCATCCAATTGGGCCAATGCTTTTCTGGTGTGAAATCTTTGATAGAAAATAGAGAATACCTTTGAGGATTTTTTTAAAAGGCCGGGACGTTTCATAATTTCCTCCTTGCAACATCAGGATAAGATTTAGATAATATGATCCATACTTTGTTGCTAAAATTGTATCACGCCTCTGCTATCAGCTGACAAACGAATTATTTTATGGTTTATGAATAAAAATTTTTAATGTATAACGATGATTCGAAACCTCCAGGCATTGGCCACATTTATCCGTGTTGCCGAACATCTGAGTTTTACGGAAGCTTCCAAAGAGCTTAATCTGAGCCAGGGAGCGGTTAGTGTGCAGATTCGTCAATTGGAAGAGGAATTGGGCTTTAAGCTTTTTGAAAGAAAAATCAGGCAAATACAATTGACTTGGAACGGGGAACGTCTACTAAAAACAGTGCAACCCGCTTTCAGGCAAATACTGACTCAAATTGAAGTGATCCGTTCTGCAGAAGGCTCAGGCCGACTGTCGGTTTCGACCCTACCTTCGTTTGCCACTAAATGGTTGATTCCACGAATTGCCGATTTCCACAATAAACATTCAAGATTGAGCATCAGAATCCACACCAGCAATAGTATCGTTGATTTTCTTGATGATCAGATCGACTGCTCGATTCGGTTTGGTCTGGGTGTGTACCCGGGGTTGAATGTGACGCCACTAATGGAGGAAGTCTATTTTCCGGTTTGCAGTCCCGATTTGATTAAACAGGATTTGCCTTTGAAAGATCCTGAATTGATTAAGAACTATCCGATTTTGCATGACATAAAAACATTTAAAGGAAGTAATATCAACTGGTTGCATTGGGCCACACAAATGGGAGTCGAACATCTGGATTTTAACAGAGGGCTACAATTCAACCAGGCCGACTTTGCGGTTCAGGCAGCGATTGCAGGGCAAGGTATAGTTTTGGGAAGACAATCCCTGGTGGAAGGAGATCTTCAAGCAGGACTCCTGGTGCCCGTATTTGAAAAGGTAATACAATCCAATTTCTCTTACTTTTTTGTTCATCCGGTGGAGTACTCGGATAAGTCGGATATTGCTCTTTTTAAGCAATGGCTGATTGATCAGATTGCAGAAAAATAGTAAAAACGTTCTGCAAATGTCTAAAACAATTGAACTCTTTTGCGGACTGTATAATTTGTGAATTCTTTATGGTACAGATAATACTTAAATTCGAAGATGTGAAACTTGAGTTAAGATAAAATCTTTAGTGAGGAGAGATTTTTATATCACCAACAGTTTCGTTTGAATTAATCCATTGAATGTTAAATGAATATTACGAAAAAACAGAAAAGTGAAAACATCCTGATTCTTGGGCTTGGAGGGGTTGGCCTTTACCTGGCCAAACGACTTGCCCATGATGGGTATGCAGTTACTGTGATCGAGCAAGACAACAATAAAATCCGTCATGCTGATGGAGCGATTGATGCCAGAATTTTGCAGGGGGACGCCATGAGCATCGATTGCTGGAAAGAAGCGAATGCCAGGAATATTGATTACTTAATTGCAGTGACTGATAACGACGCAGTCAATATCCTCTCCTCAATTATTGGCGATCGTTTCGGTATTCCCCGGAAAATCGCGCGGGTTCGTTCTTTGGAGTTGTGCACAGGTGCATCAGTTCTGAATATGGAGGATTTAAAGATCGATTTAATCATCCACCCCGAAGAATTGGCTGCCCAGGAGATCGTCCGCCTGGTCAAGCGGACGGCAGGTAACGAAATCATTGAAATCGGCGAGGGAAAAATGCAAGTGATGGCGACCCGGATTCACGAGTCCTCGCCTTTGGCCAACAAAACACTCACTGAAATTTCGAAAGAATATCGCGATATGTTTTTTCGGGTCTTAGCCATTGCACGGGATACGAAGACGATCATTCCCGGTGGTAACAACTTCATAAAACCAAACGATCAGGTGCTGGTCATGGCTAATAAACTGGCACTGGCGCAGTTAATGGACCTGACCGGTATCAAACGTCACAACCGCCACCGGGTGATGATTCTGGGTGGAGGCCTGATTGGTTCCCGAGTGGCACAACTGCTGGGTAAGTCTGTGCGTGTAAAGCTGATAGAGCGGAACGACTATGACGCCAAAGAGCTTTCATTCTTTTTAGAACATACCGAAGTATTGCAAGGTGACGGATCAGATGCGGAGGTGCTGGAGACGGCTGGATTGGCTGATATAGACACGTTTATTACTGCAACCCAGGATGATGAAGCAAATGTCATGACCAGTCTGTTGGCGAAAAATCTGATTAATAAAAAGAATCCAAAAAGCCAGGCAAAGACCATTGCCATGGTGAATAAGGAGGAATACCTTGTTCTCAGTTCAACGATCGGACTGGATATCGCATTGAACAAAAAAATTCTGGCCGGTAACGAAATAATCAAATACATACGACGGGGAAAAATGCTGTCTGTGGCTCATCTTCACGGATTTGACATGGATATCGTGGAATTCAACGTCACCAGGGGTTCCCAGATCTGCAAAGCACCTTTAAAAAAACTGGATTCCTTTTATTACGGAAAAATTCTAATTGGTGCCATCTATCGAGACGGAAACTGGAGAATCGCTGTCGGTGATACTCATCTGAAGGAAGGGGACAAAGCGATTGCCGTATGCGGCTCTATGATGTTGAAAGATCTGCAAAAACTGTTTTCAGATTGATTGTCTTGTGGAACCTCCAAATAACTCGCTTTGCTATTTATAACTGTTTTTCTGTCTTAATATACCGGTGCTGTCCGACTTAACTTCAGGATTCGCTACCAAAAAATGAAGTTTCACATGTAGCCGGTAATCGGGAAAAACAATACAACAAGGCGCGCTACTTGATTATTTAAAACCAAAATCAGACTATGCATTTCACCTCCATTGCCAACGTTTTGGGTAAGCTGCTGATCCTAACCGGTCTTTCCATGGTTTTGCCCATTTTTGTTTCACTTTACTATCAGGAAGGGGATTTATCCCCACTTGCGATCTCCGCCTTGATCACAATCGGATTGGGTCTGCCACTGTGGTGGTTTTTCAGGCGTAGCAATGACCTTGACACCAAGGACGGCATTTTTATCGCGGTCTTCGGATGGATTATGGTTTCCGCCGTGTCTGGAATGCCATACATGATCCATCACACAAATCTTTCTTTTACTGACGCCTTTTTCGAAATGATGTCCGGCTATACGACCAGCGGGGCAACCATTCTCACAGATATTGAAGTTGTACCTCACGGATTGCTCTTCTGGCGTAGCCAGACACACCTGCTGGGGGGAATGGGGTTTTTGACCCTGGTGATCATTTTCCTGCCTCATGGAATGGGAGGTCTGCGAATCTTCAGGGCCGAATCCAGCCCGGGGCAGGTGATAACCAAGGAAAGATTCACGCCGCGTAACAGAGATGCCATGATTCGGCTTTGGGCGATTTACCTGGCCTTGAATCTGCTTCAGATTATCCTGTTGAGTGCCGGCGGAATGTCCATTTTTGATTCCATGTGCCATGCCTTTGGTACTGTATCTACCTCCGGCTATTCGCCCAAGAATGCCAGTATTGGACATTACAACAGTGCCTATTTCGATTGGGTGATTATTGTCTTTATGTTTCTGGGCGGGATGACCTTTGTCCTGTTTTACCAGATGCTGAAAGGGGACTGGAAATCACTGAAAATCAACACCGAATTTCGTTGGTATGTGGGATTTCTGCTGTTTTTCTGCGGAATGGTATCATGGATTCTCTGGAGAAATGGCAGTTACGACAGTCTTGCCGATTCCGTGAGATACGCGACTTTTCAAGTCATGTCACTGCTGACGACGACCGGCTTCACCACCGCAGACTATGAGCAATGGCCCCAGGCGGCCCAGATGTTTCTTTGGGTGGTTTGTTTTATTGGCGCTTGTGCCGGGTCAACTACCAGTGGTATCAAAGTGGTTCACTATGTGATTATTTGGAAATACATGGTGGCTTCGATCAAACGAATCTTCCTGCAGCCTTTATCTGTCGTGTCCATTCGCCTGAATGGTCGTTTGATCGATTACTCCATGATCGATCTTGCCATCTCCTATTTTATCGTCAATATTTTCCTGATTTTTGGGGGAAGCTGCTTTATGGTCTTGTCCGATGATATGGATTTTTTCTCAGCCATGAGCGCAGTCATCGCTACACTGATGAATATCGGACCGGGATTCGGTTCGATTGGCCCGGCTCAAAACTATGCTCATATTTCGGATATTGGAAAGTGGTTCCTTTCCTGGAACATGATGGTAGGGCGCCTTGAAATGTTTTCAGCCCTGGTCGTCTTTTACCCCTCTTTCTGGCGAAAATAAACTTCGTTCAAATGCTGAGCTGTAAGATTCAGGTCTGCAGTTCGGGATCAACATTTCACCTCTGACCGATTTTAGCCGGACTGAATTTTCCAGCTTTGGTGTTATGTTGCTCATCAGGATATCGCTTTGACCAAAAATTTCAGCTCGTTAAATTTTTGTAGGAAAGGCAGTTGAAATTTGATGACGATAAAGCGAGAATATTCACCTTAGCGATAGAAACCAAAGCTCACTAAAGTTGTCGAATTGAATCAATCTTCCCTCAAGAAACCAAAGTTACAGATGATAAAACAGATGAAAAAAGAAAGAATTTTAAATAAATATCAAAAGGATCTATCAGGACGATTCCTTAGATTTTATATTTCATTGGTTGCAATGTTTATCGCTTCTGCATTTTTGCTAACCAGTTGCAGTTCCAAGCCGAAAGCGAGACCTAAAAAGCCTCTGAAAGCTACCCATGGTTCAGTATATAAGGTAGACGACTACTCGCATGAATGTACCTGGCAATTGATTGATGGCCGAAAGAAAAAGAGATGTGTCAGGAAATAAGGGTGAATTCCCTGAGCCGTTCACCGGTTGCTAGCTGAATGCACAACCCCTCAATGAGCGGCTTCATAATGGTGGAGTTGAGCTATCTTTTACCTTCCGGTGGGAATCCTCACCCAATGGGGTTGGATGTACCCCTGCCTCTTTTCAGGAATCTATCTGTTTACTCTTCAAAGTAATCACTATTCTCCCAGCCCAACACATACCCCTCTAAAAGATCCAAAATGTATGGGTGTCATTCCAGGCCGCGATCCGGAATCCGGTATGATACAAAATTGTTGCGCAGCAACACATTGCAAGCTGTCGGCTGGCAGCTAATAAAGATGTCAAATTTATGTAAAATAACTCCAAACCCTGTTCGGTTTAAGAATTCAGACTGCAGGTTTTATAACATTCATTTGTGCCTGAACGGAAAATCGCTAAACCCTTATCCAGCTTTGTGTCAGATCCCGGATTCAGCTTGAGGATTAATGTGCTGTCAGCGTTCAGCTTAATACATTACAATTACAGGCAAAAACCGGCTGAGAGCTGATCGCTGATTGCTGAAAGCACTAAACAACGAAGTACCAGGCTCCTTTCAAAGCTTTTATTGGTATGGGCTAAATTGGTTTTTGTTCAGGCACCAATCAAAACCCTTGCTGTCCATAAGGGAAAAACACAGGATTCTTTAAATAAATTTTTTGTAAATTTTGCTTTTAAACCGGAAAAGAAACTTATTTATCGTTAATCGATATTGTACTATATAATGGCTGATCAGCGATTGACCGTGCATAGGAGAACCCGGTTTTGATTTGACCGAACATGTTGGTCTGCCCCGCTTCAACTGAATCAGAATCCCTGGTATTTGTTTCGCGGTATAACTAACAATCGAGATTTTTGATCAGCAGAGATGCAACAAATATTTTAACGGCACAATAATGGACAAGGAAAGAAGACAGTTTGAACGTTATTCGGTTGATATTCCGGTTTTAAAGCACGATTTGTCAGCTTGTGGAATGTTACACGATATATCAATGGGTGGCTTTGCAATTAAAAGCACTCTGAATCTTAAAATAGAAAGTGATGTATTCCTTATATTTAAGGTCGAGCAGTACAGGATCAGGTTAAAAGGTCAGGTAAAAGTTAAACTGAAAAAAACCAAAGGATTTGTTTATGGGATCAGGTTCTATTCTGAAAAACTTGATGTCACGGAAAGGCTGGTAAAACACCGTCAAAAAATCAATTCAATGTTATTAAGTACCAGCCGGTTTGTAGAATTGGAAATGAAAAACTAAAACTATTGGGCTTCCCCTTTGTTTCCCTTCTCTTTTTCGATTCGTTCGCGCACGGACATCCAGGTTTCATGCATGAGAAAAGATTCTTCACGGCGATTGACCATGTCCTCAAACATGTTGAACGGGACTGTGAATGAAAGCTCATCCTTTTGAAAATACTTCCTGGCGGAAGGGTCCCAACCGCCTAAAACAGCCTTGTTGAGTCCCTTTGCCAGGTAATGCCTCGGCCAGCCAACCAGACTTCCGCAGGAGGCAGACCACGGTGACACAACCACTTCGGGGTCATTGGTGACAAACGTTGCCAGTTGATGCAATCCGGATAAAACCTCCGGGTGGGTAAAAAACACTACCAGCTCAGGCATTTCCTGATGCACAAACTGACTAAGAGGTTTGAAGATACAATAGGTTTTTTCGATGGCAGGTGGATCGACGTATTGGAAAATTTCTCTGAGGTGATCAGGTGAATCGCAGTAAAACTCACCTTCCATCTGACCGGGAATGCCGGTCGAAACATATTGGATGATGGTTTCCGTTTGCGGTTTGAGGAATCCCAGCCAAAACGCGCCGCCGGCACAACCAAATTGTTCTTTGGAGAAATAAGCCGGGATGTTTTTGCGCCTGCCTCTTCGAATG
>JAKSDL010000437.1 GCA_022360105.1 Pseudomonadota bacterium | reverse complement strand
TCAAGCAGGTTTGATGTCCTTTCTTTAAAATGTTTTTCACATTGACATGACTTAGTTTGAAAGATCGTAAAAAAATAATGCACGAAAGAACATAAGTGAAGTTGAACATTTTTCTAAGTGACTCGTACCCATTTTTCTAACTGTGACAGAGTTTTCTAACTGTGACACATTTTTCTAGCTTTGACCACCATTTCAACGAAGACACATTTTTGTAACTGTGACCCAGTTTTCTAAGTGACTCTTAGAATTTTGTTCTAACCGTAACAAGTTTTTCTAACTGTGCCCCATTTTTCCAACTCTGATCCGGTTTTCTAAATGTGACACATTTTTTTAACTTTGACCACTTTTTCTAACTCTGACACATTGTTCTAACTGTAACCCATTTTTTGTGACTCAATAATTTTTCTAAACGTGACACACTTTTTGTAACTGTATTATCATTTTTCTACCTTTAACAATTTTTCCTAACTGTAACCCCTTTTTCTAACCGTGACTTATTTTTTATCTGTAAACTGTTTGTCTAACATTGAAACATTTATTAATTATGACTAAATTTTCCACCTGTGACCTATTTTTCTATGTAAGTCTTGGCTATTGTTCTACCTGTGACACATTTTTCTAAGGGACTCTTACCCGTTTTGTAAATGTGAGACATTTTTGTTACTGTGACAGGGTTTTCTAACTGTGACACATTTTTCTAACTGTGACCCAGTTTTCTAAGTGACTCTTAGAATTTTGTTCTAACTGTCAACAGTAACACATTTTGTTAACTGTGACACACTTTTTGTAACATTTTTCTCAGAGTGAAACATTTTTCTTACTGTGACACATTTTTGTAAGGGTTACCCATTTTTCTTACTGTGAAACATTTTTGTAACTGTCACCCATTCTTGTAAGAGTGACACATTTTTATATCTAAGTAGCATTTTTATAAGTGACACTTATTTTATTACCTGAGATCCATTTTTCTAAGTGTGACACATTTTTAAACTGTGATCCATTTTATTAACTGTGACTCATTTTTCTAACTCTGATCCCTTTTCCTAACAGTGACACATTTTTCTAACTATGACCCACTTTTCTATAACTGTGACACATTTTTCTAATTGTGACCCATTTTTCCAACTGTGATAAATGTTTCGATCTCTACCCCATTTATCTAATTCTCACTCATTTCTTTTAACTGTGACAAGGTTTTGTAACTGTGACCCATTTTTCTAACTGTGACACAGTTTTCTAAGGGTTGCTCGTTTATTTTACTAAGACGCATTTTACAACATGTGACACAATTTTCTAACTGTGACCAATTTTTCTAACTCTTACACTTTTTTCTAACAGTCACCTATTTTTTCTAAGTGTGACACATTTTTTTAACGTTAACTGTGATACATTTTTCTATTTGTAACACATTTTTGTAACTCCAACACATTTCTCTAAATGTGACCCATAGTTTTAACTATGACACATCTTTCTGACTGTAAACTACTTATCTGACTGTGGCACATTTTTCCAAGGGTTACCCATTTTTCTCATTGTGGCCCAATTCATAACTGAGACACATTTCTCTACCTGTGACCTATTTTTTAAAGTCACTCTTAGCCATTTTTCTAAACGTGACACACTTGTATCTGTATCATCAATTTTTCTACCTTTGACACATTTTCCTAATTGTTACCCAATTTTCTAACCGTGACTTATTGTTTATCTGTAAACTATTTGTCTAACTGTAAAACACAACAACAACACATTTTGTTAACTGTGACACACTTTTTTTTAATAGACCTATTTTTCTACCTGTGACCCATTTTTCTAACTATAATCCGTTTTTTTAACTGGGACACATTTTCCTAACTGTGATATTTTTTTTACTGTGGCAAATGTTTCTAACTGCGACCCATTTTTTCTCCATTTTACCAATTTTTGTTACTGCCACCCATTTTTCTGACAGTGAACCATTTTTGTAACTGACACATTTTTGTAAGGGTTACCCATTTTTCTTACTGTGAAGCATTTTTAACTGTCACCCATTCTTGTAAGAGTGACACATTTTTCTATCTGTGTAGCATTCTCATAAGTCTCACCTATTTTATTAACTGTGGCCCATTTTTCTAAGTGTGACACATTTTTGTAATCGTGGCCCATTTTACTGATTGTGACTTATTTTTCTAACTCTGATCCCTTTTCCTAACAGTGACACATTTTTCTAACTGTGACCCATTTTTCCAACTGTGATAAATTTTTCGATCTCTACCCCATTTTTCCAACTCTCACTCATTTTTTTAACTGTGACACGTTTTTGTTACTGTGATCCCTTTTTCTAACTGTGACACAGTTTTCTATTGAAGTCCTTTATTAAATCTTCCGCAAACAAAGTGGAACCTTTCAATCAAGATTCGATCTTTTTCAGGTCTTCGCTTATTAGATACAAGCTTAAACAAGTAGGACCCAAGAAGAAGTGAAATAAAGAGTCCCAACAAGATACATATAATTTACTATCAAGCAGGTTTGCTGTCCTTTCTTTAAAGGTTTTTTAACATTAACAGGACCTAACATAACCTTTCAGTCAAGATCCGTTCTTTTACAGGCCTTCCCTATTAGATGGAAGCCCAAATAATTAGACCTTAAATAAAAAAAAAGAGAACAAGTCGCACACAATTTACTTTCAAGCAGGTTTTATGTTCTTTCTTAAAAGGTTTTATTACATTGCAATTATCTAGTTTGAAAGGTTGTAAAAAAAAAGATTAAAGAAGAGCTGAACCAGTTTGTCAGCCAAATCA
Organism: Pseudomonadota bacterium; assembly: GCA_022360105.1. The sequence goes on along the minus strand of JAKSDL010000437.1, from coordinate 7,392 downwards.
GTTTGGATGATCCGAGTCCATTGGCAGATTTTGCGGCAACTCTCACCTCAGCGGACAAAAATGAGCTTCAATCCATTCTGGAATCGATTCCTATAATCAGCCGTCTTCGCAAAACATTGTTTTTAATTAAAAAAGAACTCGATCTCAGCAGATTGCAGGCGGATATTTCACAGCGGATTGAAGACAGGATATCGGAGCATCAAAGGGAATTCTTTCTCAAGGAACAATTAAAAGAGATTCGCAAGGAATTGGGATTGAGCAAGGATGAGAAAACCCAGGAAATCGAAAAACTCAAAAAGAGAGCAGGAAAACTTAAATTTACTGCGGAAGCCAAGGAGCGTTTCGACGAAGAGATGGATAAAATCGCCCTCCTGGATGTTCAATCTCCGGAGTTCAATGTTTCCAGGACTTATCTGGATTGGATCACTATGCTTCCCTGGGGAATATTCTCCAAGGACAACCTGGATATCGACAAAGCCGAAAAGATTTTAAATGTCGATCATTATGGTCTGGAAGATATCAAGGAGAGAATTCTGGAGTTTATTGCCACGTTGAAATTGAAACAGCAGGTCTCCGGCACGATTCTCTGCTTTTTGGGTCCTCCCGGCGTTGGAAAAACATCGATTGGTCGGTCCATTGCCCGTGCCTTGAATAGGAAGTTTTTTCGTTTTTCAGTGGGAGGCATGCGAGACGAGGCGGAAATCAAAGGACACCGGAGAACCTACATCGGGGCGATGCCAGGTAAATTTATTCAAGCCTTAAAATCTACCAAATACAGCAATCCCGTCATCATGCTGGATGAGATCGATAAAATCGGCAACAGCTTTCATGGTGATCCGGCAAGTGCATTGCTGGAAGTTTTGGATCCCGAACAAAATAATGCGTTTGTAGATCATTATCTGGATGTTCCCTTTGATCTTTCCAATGTGCTTTTTATTACCACAGCGAATCAACTGGACACGATTCCTCCGGCTTTATTGGATAGGATGGAGGTGCTGCGACTTTCCGGGTACATTACCAGGGAAAAGCTTAAAATCGCAAAGCGCTATTTAATTCCCAAGCAGCGTAAGGAAACAGGTTTATCAGGGAAGAATTTTGCCATAACCGAACCGGCAATCAGGCAGATAATAGACGGTTATGCGCGGGAAGCGGGTGTGAGAAACCTGGAAAACCAGATTCGCAAGATCTGTCGTAAGGTTGCCCGAAAAATAGTGACTGGTGATGATAAAAAGAAGTTTACGATCGGTATCGACCAATTGAGGGACTTTTTAAAGAATCCTATTTATGAAGAGGATGAAATTCTGGCTGAAGGTAAGGCTGGCGTTGTAACAGGACTAGCCTGGACAAGTCTTGGCGGTGCCATTCTGCCGATTGAGGCTACCCAAATGACGGCTGACCGAAAAGGATTTAAGCAAACCGGGCAACTTGGTGAGGTGATGGTTGAATCTTCCGAAATTGCCTATAGCTATGTCGTTGCTAATGCCAGTGCGTTTGGCGGTAAATCGGATTTCTTTAAGAAAAATTTTATTCACCTTCACGTCCCCGCTGGTGCAACACCTAAAGACGGACCTTCTGCCGGAATCACCATGGCAACAGCTCTCTTTTCCTTGTTATTGAAAAAGCCGGTTGTGACAAAACTGGGGATGACAGGAGAATTGACACTTACAGGGGAAGTTTTGCCAATTGGCGGTTTGAAAGAAAAAATTATTGCCGCACGACGAGCCGGGTTGAAGCGAATCGTCATACCGACTCAAAACAAAAAGGATTATGTTGAATTGCCCGAGCACCTGAAAGAAAACCTGGAAGTGTTTTATGCCAAAACCTTCCAGGATGTCTTTAAGGTTGCCTTTGCAAGTTAACTTCCGTTAACCCTTTTCAGGTTGGATTGAGCCACGGCCAGAATTGCGATGGGAATGCCAAACGGAGAACAGGAAATATAGTTCATGCCGATTTCGAGGCAATATTTAATGACTTCCGGATTGGCCCCATGCTCCCCACAAATACCCACATCCAGATCCGGTCTTACCTGACGGCCGGTTTGAATTGCCTGATCAATCAATTTTTTTACCGGCTCCAACAAATTCTGAAAGGGATCACTCTTCCAAACGTCCATCTCGGTGTAAGCCGGCAGGAATGAATTGATATCATCTCTTGAAAGCCCCATAGTGGTTTGAGTCAAATCATTGGTACCAAAGCTGAAGAACTCGGCCTGCTTGGCGATGTCTGCGGCAGAAAGAGCGGCTGCAGGCAGTTCAATCATGGCGCCGATTTTAACGTCAAATGGCTGTCGTTTCAAATCGCTGCTTTTCATAAACTCACGAATCACACCAATAATTCCCTTAACCGATTCCTTACCTTCCATAATCTGTCCGTTTTTGATCAGATACATCTCTTCTTTGGACATGATCAGTGGAATCATAATTCCGGGCTGAACCTCAATATTCTTTTTGGTTTTGACTTCAAGAGCGGCTTCCAGAATAGACGTTGTCATGACATCGTATATTTCCGGGGACGAAATCCCTACCCGACAGCCACGATGCCCCAGCATGGGATTGGTTTCCTCCAGCCTCAAAAACGATTGTCGGATCTCCTCCTTGCTTTGCTCCGATGACAGATCAGGCAACTGTTTCATGGTTTCTTCCAATTCCTCTTCAGTGGTCGGAAGGAATTCGTGCAACGGGGCATCCAGCAACCTGATTGTAATTGGTCGTCCGTCCATTATCTCGAACAACTCTTTAAAATCATCAATCAAGAAGGTTTTTATATCATTCAAGATATGTTTCTTTCTCTCTGCATCGCGAGTGATTAGCAAATCGCGAAAGGTATAGATTCGCTTGTGTCGATGGAACATGTGTTCCGTGCGGCAAAGTCCGATTCCATCCGCACCAAGCAATTTTGCTTGCCGGGATTCATCAGGAGTATCGGCATTGGCGAGGATCTTAATACCCATGGCAAATTGTTTGGCTTTTTCCAGCAGATCTTTCACTCCGTTTTTCTCGATGTCCGGGTATTCCAATTCTGCTTTCCCCAGGTATATCGAGGGTTCATCGGCACTTACGATTTCCATCGAAAGATAATCACCTTCGTTTACCTGGTGTCCGCCGATAGTCACATATCCATCATGATAGGCAATATCCGGATAAACGATGGCGGGTTTGCCAAGAGATCTCGCTACAATAGGCGCGTGGGAGGTGTATCCACCTTCACTGCTGATCACACCGCAACCAATTTCCACAGCTTGCACATCTTCTGCGTAGGTGCTCTTTTTCAATAGAATCAGGTTAGTATCACCATCTTCGGATTTGGCTTTCCAATATGCTTCCAGAAGGCTTTTTGTGGAAAAATAGACCTGTCCGCTGGTAGCTCCCAAAGAACCGCCAATACCCCCGCGCACGATTGTGTGCCCATCCACCGATTTTGCATTTATTGTTGAATACAGCAGGCTGTTCATTTCCTTGGGTGTAATGGAACTGACGTATTCTTCAGCGGAGATCTGATTTTCGCTTTGCAGCTCGGAAAGAATGCGCAGCTTCGTCGCCATCGATTTTCTTTCGACAAGCTTTTCCCGTGTCACATATAGTTTTCCATGTTCGACCTGAAATTTTACTTGTCTGACATCCAGGTGAAACCCTTCGAGAGTCCCTGCAATCACATCCAATTCGTCCAATAGTGCGGTATCAAGTTGGTCGATCGATTGCTCCTCTCCACTAGGTACCAGGAGTTCACATTTTGCAAATTTGCCATCCAGTTGAGGTTCACCTGTTTTGATATTACGTGTGGTGAATGTTCCCCGTAATAAGGGAGAACTGGCGTCACCATGCGGAACATACTGGATCACCAGAGCGGCTGGTATATCCTGGTTCATCGGGTCAGCATGATATTGTTTCAACAAACCATATACCGTCGATTCCAGCTGGGCATATGGATTTTGAGGAAAATCCTTAAGAACATCGGCAAGAAACTGTTCGCAAAGCGCCTTTGGTCCTGCCTGTGCTGGTGATTCACGAACCTTTTCAATTTCTTCCTGGGCAATACCCTGGCTGAAAATGGCGTAATCCTCTATGAAGGTGACATAAGCCTGGTAAACATGATCCGGTGCTACCGAGCCTGAAAGGGAATCTAAAATTGGTTGATTTAATCCCAGGTATCGAACCTGTGGAAAGGTTTCCACAATCAAGCTGGGTGAAAGCCAGATTTTTAACAGCAGGGGAGATCCTGTATCCCCAAATTTCCTGGATGTCTGCTTCTCGATGAATTGGATACCTTCGTCCAGTGCTCGTCTTATCTGCCGTTGTTCAGAGTTCTGTACGGTTGACAACTCAATAATGAATCCAGGTGAAACAGGAATATCAAGAGCTGCTTGTTCCAACATGGAATATCCAATAATCCCGGCTTTTTCTTTTAATTGTTGGTCTTCGATTGGGAGACCTTTTTGAATATGATATATAGAGGCCATAGTATTTAGAATAGCTTGAGGACAACGTTAACATCTTTTTTGACGAAAGATTTGAAACTCTCACTGGCACCCTGGTACAGGTACTTTTTCAGCTTTGCTACATCTTTGATTTCATCTCCGACAATTGAGAAAAAGATCGAATCACCGGTTTTCACCTTCCCCCATTTAAAAAGTGATGATATGTGTTTGATTCTTTGCCCATTGTGAAACAACAGCACCATGCTTCCTTTGTAAGTTTTTTCATAACTTTCAATGATGTTTCTCCATGCTTCCACGTTCCCATTATGAAAAAGCTCGTTTGATACCTGAACTCCGTATTTGGGTGTGATGCGTTTCTTTTTATCACCCTCGGTTTTTGCAGCTGGAGCCTCAACTGGTTTGGCTTCGGATTCAGCCTTTGCTGTTTTTGACTCTGTATCCGGTTTGGTTACCGGTCGTTCATTGGCATCTTCGCCGGGAGCAGTAATATAGTCGCTGTCTATGTCAATCTGTTTCCCGCTGCATATAGCTTTAAAATCCTGCAGAAGTTTCTTCTCTTTTTCCTTTAACGATTCCTTTTTTGCGCGAGTGAAAATAACCATCATTTCATATGCAGCCAGGCTTTCGATTCTATCCCAATGCTCCTCGTTGGCCGGATTTATCAGCGAAACATCCAGTTGGGGATGATAATAAGCCAGAACTGTATCAAATCGGTTCCAGGTTTTCACGGTTTGATGGATTTTACTCCAATCGGACAGCGTGGCGGAAAGATTGAAGGAAAGACAGGAATAATTGTATTTTTCAATTAGCAAGGTATAGACAAATGCAGGAATCTGTTTTTTTGAAATGCTCCCTGATGCTTCCATTTCCCAAACAATGTCAGCCAGATTCGTGCCTTTTTCCAACTGCGATTGCATTTGAGAAATCATCTGGATTTGATTTTCCAGAATTTCATAGTCGTGCAACGACTTGATATTCAATACTTCGGTAGTCATTGTATTTACCTGGTTTTAGTGGATAAGGGAAAACTATTGTTACAAACCGATGACAGTTTTCTGAACCGACAAAGATCGTATTTGAATAACATTTTCACTTCTTATTAATTTACTTGGTGAAGAGGACAATTTCAAGCAAATCGACTAAACGCAATTTGGCCGGTGTGCACAGATTTGTATTATCGGTAGGTTGGGATGGGATATTGCAGGTGCCGAAAAACACCTGCTTTTTTGTTAGCTGTATACTGAAGAAAATGTATCTGCTGAGGTATCGTGAGTTGTTTTTCTCTGGTGATACTCTTCAAATGCCGTATCCGGGGCATTCTTCAATACTTCTTCCAGAAACTGGGTCAAAACGTTTCCCATTCTGCTAAGCGTTTGGTCTCTTCTGTTAATGGAAGCCAGGGATGCTTCCAGGAATAATCCGGGGAATACCTGAAATGGGTTGTAATTCTGACAGAATCGCTCGGTTTTTTCTTCCAGAAAATCAAGTCGTTGCTCCAATATAACTCTTTCCGGTGGATTTTCATTGTCGTACAGAGCGGATATTCTTGCTCGCAAGTCCTGAAATCGAGACAGCAGATGTTTCTTTTTGGCAAGAAAGGTTTCACTCATTTTGTCAATGTCATCCTTTTCCGGCTGAATGAAAATGATTTCGTCCCATTGCTCTGCTCTCGGCAATTCTTCTTCGAATTCCGGCTTGGGATTCACTCGTTTGGCGGTATTCAGTATTTCAGCGGCAACATCTTCGTAATCTTTTATTCCTTGTTCCGATTTTTCAGAAAGATGGATTTTTTCAAAAACACGAATCAGCTTATCAGCCTCATATTCAAAATCATCCATTTGCTGGCAATAAGCGGTTCTAACTTCCCGCAGTTGCAGTTCATCCATATAATGCATGGTTATGGAGTAGTGTTCATCAGGCAATAGAGGAATATTGACATCTTCATATTCTCTGATGACAACTTTGCGGCAGTTTTTAAAATTTTCAATATGCTGATATCCCAGGGAAGAAATATCCAATAAACCGACCAGTTTGTTCACAGCGTCATTAAAACCGCGATCCCTGATATTTTCTGCGCTTATTATACGCATGACATTTTCTCTAACATCCAGCGGATCATTTTCGTTAAAGGTCATCTCAGCTCCCAAACCTTTGATAGCGTCCAGGAATTTTTTTGACATGTGTGCAAATTGAGGTGATTCGTCGGATTGATCACTGAAGCCAACTTTTTCCTCAAGTTTTTTAACTTTCTGGAACAATTTGGTGTTCTCGTTTAGTGTGTCTGCATTGGAATCTTCAAGTCCGGCATTGATACCATCGATTTCGTCGTTTATTTGCTTGAGGATATGTTCGGAGATGATATCCTTGATTATGGTTTCAGTGGCAGCCTGATATTGGTAGATCGGTTTCACAAGCTCTGCTTCCGGGATGTTTATGACCAGATCTACGTTTGTTACGGAATCAGGCTTGAGATTGTTGTTGCTGAAAATACATTTCACAACACTGTTGGCGAATTGTCCCCTTAGAAACCCACCAATGCCGCTTTTTCCACTTAATAATTTTCGTGTCTCATCTTCCAGGTCGAAAGTCCCTTTTTGTACATGACCTTGTAAGTGACCCCAGACGTTTACAACAGAGTTTTCTATTCCTGAAGTGTTGAAGGCTCCTTCTTGTCCAATATTATCCAACAGAAAGGATACTTCACGTGGATTGTATTTATTGAGATTCTGGGCTTCGTCCTTATCAATCATATCGCGGAACTTCTTGCCCATTTCATCTTCAACCGTTGTCATATAACGGTTGTACATATTTTGGAAGGATTGATTGTAGTAGTTGTGAAGGACTTCTTTTACCGTACCACCTACTTCTAACTTTTCCAAAACCTCGGGAGGTAACTTGGCAGTGACGTGGTTAAGGATTTTATCGATCTCCTCGTCGATAATCAGTTTGGCTTCAGC
>JAKSDL010000146.1 GCA_022360105.1 Pseudomonadota bacterium | reverse complement strand
GGTGTTTTTAAATGTGACCTTTGAAGAGATTACCCGAAGAGTAACCGATTTTGACTCCAGGGGCATCGCCATGAGAGAAGACCAGACATTTGAAGACCTTTTTAACGAGCGATACCCCCTGTATGAGCGCTATGCCGATTATTCCATCGATTGCAATCTGAAGAATCAAGACACAATTACCAATGAAATCTGCCGGCTTCTGGATACATTATAACTTCCTATTCCACGGTAACTGTTTTTGCCAGGTTGCGCGGTTGATCAACATCTTTTCCCAGAATCAAAGCAATATAATAAGCAAAGAGTTGCAGGGGAACTACGGTTAACAGTGGAGAAAGCAACTCATTGGTTTCGGGAACCATAAACACATCGTCCGAAAGTTCCTTGATTCTTTGGTTATCACTGTTCGTTATGGTGATGATTCTGCCGTTTCTGGCCTTGATCTCCTCCATGTTTCCCAGGGTTTTGTCAAAGGTTTCACCTTCCACGGCAATGAAAAGAGAGGGTGTCTCATCATTGACAAGGGCAATAGGCCCGTGTTTGATATCCCCGGCTGAAAATCCTTCGGCATGAATGTAAGATACCTCCTTTAGTTTTAGAGCCCCCTCCATGGCAACCGGATAGCTGACTCCTCTTCCCAGAAAGAGAAAACTGCGAGCATCGCTGTACTTTCCGGCCAGTTCCTCGATCTCATCTTTTCTTTCCAAAATAGAAGTAATTTTTTCCGGGATGGTCGTCAGTTCATTGATGTATTGTTTGCCAAGGGAAGCCGGAATATCTCTCATACGACCGATCATAATGGCCAACAGGAGAAAAACGGTGACCTGTGATGTAAATGCCTTGGTACTGGCTACGGCTATTTCCGGTCCGGCGTGGATATAAACCCCGCCGTCACTTTCCCTGGCAATGGTTGATCCCACCACATTGCAGATTCCAAGCACCCGGCCGCCACGGTGCTGTATTTCCCGCATGGCAGATAGTGTATCCAGGGTCTCACCGGACTGACTGACAGCAAAAAAGAGCATGTTCTTTTTGACGATGGCATTGCGATATCGCAGCTCGGAAGCTCTTTCAACCTTGCAGGGAAGTCTTGCCATATGCTCAAGCAGGTATGACCCGATCATGGCTGCGTAATATGCTGTTCCCATTCCCATGGTAACCACCGAATCGATATCAAAATACTCCTGTTTATCCAGGTTTAAACCACCCAGTTTGGCAGTGCCAAAATCCGGTAGCAACCGCCCCCCGCCTCCATAGGCTCGCTTGATGGTTTCCGGTTGCTCGCAAATCTCTTTGAGCATGAAATGGTGGTAATCTCCCTTTTCAATTTCATCCAGTTCCCATTCAATGTTTTCAATGGTCTTATTGACAACGGAGTTTTCCGTATTGACGGTCTTGTAGGAATCTTTCTCCAGTACGACTGTTTCCCGGTCTTCAATATAGAAAACCTGCTTTGTGTGGGCCAACATGGCGCTTACGTCGGAGGCAAGGAGCATTTCTTTTTCTCCAACACCAACAATCAAGGGACTGCCGTTTCGAGCGCCGATCAGCAGATCCGGGTTATCGGTGAAGAGGACGATTAATCCGTATGTTCCCTCTAATTGAGCTAATGCAGCCTGTACGGCAGCTTCCGGATCATCCTGATAATGTCTGGCAATCAGGTTGGCAATCACTTCACTGTCCGTTTCGCTTTGGAAGGAGATTCCTTCCCGCTCAAGCTTCAGTTTGATAGACGCGTAGTTATCGATAATCCCGTTGTGAACAACCGCCACCCTGTTATCAAAAGAGGCATGGGGGTGTGCATTGATGTCGTTGACTTGGCCGTGGGTAGCCCATCTGGTATGGGCGATCCCGGGTTTACCGGAAATATCTTCAGGCAGGTTTCTTTCCAACGTGGCAATTTTTCCCTCTTTTTTGTAAACAGCCAGTCGTTTTCGTCTGATCAGGCCAATACCGGAGGAATCATATCCCCGGTATTCAAGTCGTTTTAGCCCTTCAAGTAAAATTGGTGCCGCGTTTCTGTTTCCTATATAGCCAATTATCCCGCACATGGGTTCTCCTTGTTATCCGTAAATGATCCGTCTGATTTGCCTGAGACTTACCTCTCCGGCTTTGAATCGCCGGTTTTCAATTTCATGTTGCAGTTGTTTGAAGATATCAGCGTTCTGCCGACCTTCGTTTTTTAACTGCAAATGGCGGAGTTGCACAAACTCTTTCATCTCAAGCTCATAATATGAATTGATTTCATCCAGCAACCTGGTGAGCTCCCTGTCGCCCAAGGAAAAGGAATCCAGCAGAAATTGTTTGAAATCGGAAAAAGGTATTAATCGTTTCATGAATCAATACTGCGAAGAATTAGGATAAATGACAAATAATTTGCCCGAAACTGGGCAGGATATTGATAAAATTAAGTCGTTTTAAGAAAATTGACAATGATAATAAAAGGCACACGACCTTGGGCAATTAAATTATGGAAAGCCTGGCTTTCACAACAGCCGATAGCCGATAACATTGTGTCAAACCCGGATAAGAATACGCGACTCGAAACTTATTCGGTTTTTTTAAATCAACGAATTAATTTTAGAAATCAGATCTTGCTTGAATAGGTTGGGTTAAAGCAAATTAAAGGAAACGGATGATTGCTTTATTATACTGAAAATACAAGGAAGGAATGGCCATGAAAGTAAAGACCCTTT
>JAKSDL010000432.1 GCA_022360105.1 Pseudomonadota bacterium | reverse complement strand
GGGCGGCCCTACGTCAATACATATAGTTAAGAGAATCGGGACTGTGAACAAAAAACGTTAAATCGCTTTGTAGGTATAAATTAAGTAGAAGATGCAGGATGGGCAACTTGTTGCCCATCAACCGGACTGACTGCAAGAAGCGAAATTTATGATTCCGAAATAAACATTCAATTCTGAAAAAAATGATAGGACGGCACACAGATTTAAGTATTTATCGCGAAATTTTCAAATCCGGCGATTTTGTGAAAGTAGCCGGAGGAGCGTTGTTGATTCCGGTGGCATTGATGGTTTCCGGGGAACCGTTAAAAATAATACCGGTTTTTTCCATTGAGGACCTGCTTTTAATTCTTTCCATTGCCATTAATGGAATTCCCATTATTTTCGGGGCATTGGTCGGAATCCTGGGCAAGCGGATCAATGTGGATGAGCTGGTCAGTATTGCCATTATTGCCTGCCTCATAAATGGTAATTATCTGGAAGGAGCCATTGTCAGTGCCATTATGGTGTTTGGTGCCCTGGTGGAGGAGGCGGTCAGTGACAGTGCCCGCAATGCCATCGGTCAATTGGTGGAGATTTCCCCGGAAACAGCCATTTTGGAAAGAAATGGTGCCGAAGTGGAAGTTAAAGTGTCCGAGATTAGCCGGGATGATATCCTGCTGGTGAAAGCCGGTGAGACTATTCCGGTGGATGGTATCGTCCTGGAAGGAAATACTTCGGTGGACGAATCTTCAATCACCGGTGAATCGATACCCGTCGCCAAACAACAGGAGGAGGATGTGTATGCGGGAACGATCAATGTGGATGGATTTATTAAGGTACGGGCTGTCAAAGTCGGAGAAGATTCCACCCTGGGGAAAATTATCCGGATGGTGGAAACGGCCGAGCAGCAAAAAGTAGATAGTGCCAGAATAGTTGACCAGTATGCCGCCTGGTTTACCCCGATTATTCTGGCTATTGCCGCCATAACTTACCTGGTTACGAAGGACGTCACCCGAGCCATTACCGTCCTGATTGTGGGATGTCCCTGCTCCTTTCTGTTGGCCGGACCGGTCAGCACCGTAGCCGCGATTGGTAGGGCTGCGAAAGCAGGAATTATGGTTAAGGGAGGGCAATATCTGGAGAACATCGCCCGTTCCACGGGCTTTTTCTTTGATAAAACCGGCACCCTGACCAAAGGAGAACCGGAAGTGGTGAAGGTTACATCCGACTCGGGCAAAAAAGAAGAAGACATTCTTGCACTGGCAGCAGGTGTGGAAAAGGGAAGCCTGCATCCTATTGGACGAGCCATTCTTAAAAAAGCAGTTTCAAACAATATCAGCTTCAGCGAAGCAGCAGATATTCTGACCGAGCCCGGAAGCGGTATCTCCGGAACCATCGATAATCAAAAGGTAGAGATCGTAACCAGTTCTCAATCCAATGAACAGGGGTATACCAGCGTAGAAGTTCTGGTGGATGGAGCCCATTACGGATACATTTTCCTGCAGGACCGTCCGCACAAAGATGCCAAAAACACGGTACAGGCACTGACAAACATCGGCATCCGGGATATTGCCATTATTTCGGGTGATCAGGAATCGCCTGTTAAACGTATTGCCGAGGAGACCGCTATTCACACATTTCATGCTGCCCAGAAACCTAAAGATAAGCTGGAACAGATCGACGGTTATCAGCAAGGCAATCTGGTGTATGTGGGAGACGGTATCAATGATGCGCCCGCTCTAAAAGCCGCGACAACCGGTATTGCTATGGGATTGAGGGGATCGGATGTGGCGCTTGAGACAGCTGATATTGTTTTGATGAATGACCAGTTGTCACTGCTGCCGTTTTTGGTCAAACTCAGCCGGAAAATGTCCCAGATAATCAGGATCAATATCCTGCTCAGTTTCGGCATCAATGCTATTGCTGTTGCTGCCAGTTCGGCAGGTTTACTGACACCAATTCTGGGTGCGGTCACCCACAACATTGGATCGATCCTGGTTGTAGCCCTGGCTGCCTCTCTACGCTTTACCAAAGCCTGATTCATCAAATGCCCCGAGCAGGCCCCGAGACTGTGTCACAAGATGGAGTTTTGTCTGCTTTGCAAAGAGCTTGACTCCCATAAACGCTAAGATGAATCTTAAACAACTCGATGTTTGTGACGCTTGATCCGGACTCCATGTGCAGAATTTTGCAATGATTATCGAATATCGATTGGGTCTGTGCCCAGCTTGATTGGGACTACGGGCTGACAAGGCTGGTTGATGGGCAACAAGCTGCCCATCCTACAGGTCATAACAAAACTCAGGTTTTATTTATATCGGGTTATCTATTTCTTCCCAAAAACACCACCTAAAAAACCGCTGCTTTTTAACCTGATGCTGTCTGACAGTTTAGAGTCTCCAAGTGTATAATCAACACTGATCGCAATTGTTTGCCTGGCTTTATCGAAACCGGGAGCAGACATTGTTTGCTTGTAGACTTTGCGTGCCCAGGATTGGGACTCCAGGCGTCGGACGATACTCTCAGCCAGGGCTG
>JAKSDL010000293.1 GCA_022360105.1 Pseudomonadota bacterium | reverse complement strand
TTTTTGAAAAAGGCTTATTTTTACGCTTAATGGGAAATATATTGCCACATTGCGGCACAGAATCACGTCAAACAAACCCACTCCCGAAAATGGTTTGTTGAGATCCATTTGGGAAAAACGAGCCATTGAACGTATTTCATCCTTGATCTTCCATCCGTTTGCCAGTTTTGTAAAATATTTGCCCAGGTAATGTCCGCTCAATCCTCTTTCGATTTCAAATTGATTGTATTTGCCATAGCTGGCTTTGGCGACTGCCTCACTAGAAATATCGGTTCCCAGTATGTTGATTTCAAAACGATCTGCATTGAGCCGCATTTCCCTGAACATCATTCCGAGACTGTAAACTTCCTGACCGGTCGAGCATGCTGCAGACCAGATTTTAAGTTGTATTTTCCGGTTTGGAGAAATCGTGGTCTTACGATCAATAATGTCCGGAATTACCTTGTTTTTGAGCAGATCGAAGGGAGCATTGTCACGAAAAAAATAGGTTTCATTGATCGTAATGGCGTCGACAATACTGGCCTTTAGTTTACCGGTCGCGTCCGATATGGCCTGATTATACAAATCGTTATAGGTATCCAGTCCGTGTCTCTCAAGGATGGGTTCCATGCGGGCTTCCATCAGATATTCCTTACCCTTGTCCAACTGGATTCCGGCTGTTTCGACAATCAAACGGGCCAAGTTTTCAAATTCTTTTTCAGTAATATTTGGCATGGTGCTACCCAGTGGTTTCAGGCATTACCTCAGCGTTTTCATGATTTCTTCGGCAATGTTATCCAAGGGGGCTACAATATCCGCCAGACCTGCATCCACAATTGCTTTCGGCATGCCGTACACCACCGATGTTTCTGCATTTTGAGCAATGATAAAGCCTCCTGCGGCACGATTTACAGATACCCCCAGTTTACCATCATTCCCCATTCCTGTCATGATCACACAGGTAGATTTTGAACCGTATTCTCTGGCAACTGAGCGGAAAAGATAGTCTGCGGCGGGTTTGCAGTTGTTTTCAGGTGGATCATCGGTAATACGAATCATTTTAGAAAGCCCCGGTCCGCTGGCAACTTTCATTTGCTTCCCACCTTCCGCCAGGTAGACGGTGTTGGGAAGGATCTTTTCTCCGTCCACAGCTTCCTTAACCGTTAGCCGGCATTTTTTATCCAGACTTTTGGCTAACGAAGCGCTAAACAAGGGGGGCATGTGCTGTACCAAAAAGATCGGGACATTGATATCAGCCGGTAATTCCGGAAGTACCTGGGCAAGTGCGTTCGGTCCTCCTGTTGAGATTCCAATCGCGACAGCAGCAGATTTCTCTGTCCTGTCAAAAGGACGATTGATAAGAGGAACCGATCCCGAAACTTTTTCTGGTTCCGATAATCGTGAAGGCAATTGGTTGAGTTTTCTTTTGAAATTTTGTTGCCTGGAAATTAATCCCAGGATCTTGCCCAAGGCATTGGTCAAGAATTCAACATTGCCCGTTGTGGTATCATCATCCGGTTTGGCAACGAAATCAAATGCACCCAGCTCCAGGGCTTTCACGGTTGCTTCGCTGCCTTCCTGTGTTTTTGAGCTAACCATGATGCAGGTGACGTCGATTTTTTTTTCCCTGATCATTTCAAGGACCTGAAGGCCGTTCATTCCGGGCATTTCTACATCCAAGGTAATGACATCGGGTCTAAGGTCAGGGATACGATTGATGGCCAATAATCCACTGTTAACGGTACCTACCACTTCAATATCAGGCAGGGAATTAAGAATATCCTTGATAATTTTACGATAGAAAATTGTGTCATCGACCACCATTACTTTAAGTGCCATAGGCTGATTCCTTGCTGGGTAATTAATTTGTCAGGAAAAACTGATTTATAATTGTTCATCTTCAAGAACAGCATCGATATCCAACAAAGCCAGCAATTCATTTTGCGGTGTCCGGACCACTCCTTTAAACAGTTTCCCTTGCAAACCGTTGACATTGGAAGGCGGTTTCGAGATATCTTCTTGTTTGCATTGAACAACCTCAGCAATCCGGTCAACCAACAATCCGATATACTCAGACCGGTTTTTGATGATGATAACTCGGCTTTGCTTGGTGATTTGAGTGGCCGGTAAACCGATTTTTTTCTGCTGATCGATAATCGTGATGATCTGTCCCCTTAGGTTCATAATGCCCACTATAAAATCCTGTGACAGGGGAACCTTGGTTAAGTTAAGCTCATCGTTAACTTCCTGCACCAGATCGATTTCGTAGCCATAAAGTGAGTCTCCCAGGTAAAAACAGGAGAGCTGAATTTCCTTTTCCGATTCTGTCTCTGTGATGGTTTCAACCATGATGGTTCCTAGTTAGTTGTCTTCGGTTTGGAATTTTCCCACCAATACTTTGAGGTGTTCCGATAGCTCATTCAAACGTGCGGCTGTTAACTGCACCTGGGCACTGGAGTTGCTCAACTGCTCGGCACTTTCGTTTACTTCGGTTATTTCCTGGGCGACCTTTCCGGTTGCCTGTTTGGTTTGGGTTACATTTTGGGTGACTTCTTTCAAACCCTGTGAGGTTTGGATAATGTTTTGCGAAATCTCCTTGGTGGCCATGCTTTGTTGTTCAACCGATTCATTGATTCCAAAGATAATCAGGCTCACATTTTCTATCACCTGGGTGATTTCTTCGATGATACCGACGGTTTTATCGGTCATTTCCTGAACGCCTTGCAGTTTGCCTGCTATTTCCTCGGTGGCTTTGGTGGTTTGTTGGGCCAATTCCTTGATTTCACCGGCGACGACAGCAAAACCTTTTCCTGCATCACCGGCCCGTGCTGCTTCTATTGTCGCATTGAGCGCCAGCAAAGAGGTTTTATCCGAAATAGCCGTAATGGTTTCTGATACCATTCCTATTTCTTCTGCTGAGTGACCGAGTTCCGAAACCTGCCGGGTAGCCTGTTGCGCCTGTTCCACCGCGTTCTTCATCCTGTCGCTGGCTTGGCCGGTTTGGCTGGTTATTTCTGAAATGTTGGCACTCATTTCTTCGGTGGCTGATGCAACTGAATCGGCATTGCTATATGCCTGTTCCATGGCTGCTGCGATCGAATTCATAGCGGAATCTGTTTCCTCTGCCGCAGCAGCTACCGTTTTTGCTTTTCCCACTGTCGAATTTGAGAAAGAGGCCATTTCATCAGATACCAGATTCATTTCGCCTGAAGCCTCATTCAACGTTGCTACGTCAAAATTGATCTTTTTAATCATTTCAGCCAGGGTTTCAACGGTATTGTTCAACGCAGTTCCCAGTGTACCAAATTCGTCCTTCCGATCAATAACCATTGTTTTTTGGAGCTTTCCTTCACTTAACGTTTCCGCAAAGGTGACGCTGTCCAATATGGGTTGCACGATTTTCCTGCGAGCCCAATACATTACTGCTATGACAATCATCAGACCAAAGACTTGTGACCCCAACTGTGCGTAAAATAGCAATGAGACCTTTGATTCAGCGTCAGCCTGCATCAGGCCTGTTGCTTTGTCCATGGCATTCAACAGTGGCAGGTTATCTCTTAAAACGATATCAATATCCTTTTGGTCCAAGGTTTCGATAGCTCTTTCAATAGCCTGTTTAAAGGGAAACCAAAGAGCTTTTACCTTTTGCAATTGTATGGCTGCTTTCCCTTCCACGGCTTCCACATATTTTACATCCGCTTCAGGCTTCAGTGAGAGCGGAATATATCCGGATTCGCTTAACCCGATCAAACTGGTTTCAAAAACCGTTATTATACGGGAAAGATTGGATTCAATCTCTCTCAGGTTTGAGCCTTCCCTGGCCGCCTTGTTAATGTAGGTCAGACATTCTTTTGTCATTTTCTGAGTCAGCATTCTCTGCCGGCCGGCCAAATTAACAATCAAACTGTCGTTTTTTTGTCTTTTAGTGGTGTATAAGGTGGCGGTAAACATAAACAGGGGAACGAGAAACAGGATCAACATGATCAGGAGAATTTTATGGTTAATTTTTAATACCATCATTCGTGCTCCAATATTCAGCTAACTGTTATTATATATGTCGTTTATTGATTCTTGATGAATTCCTGTATGGCTGACAGTAGTTTTTCTTTGTCCAGTTTGATTTGATAATCATCAATACCAACTTCCTGCCCACGCTTCTTATCTTCTTCGGCAGCTAGCGAGGTTAAAGCAATGACGGGCAGGTCGGAAAAACGATCGTCTGATTTCAAACGCCGTGTGAATTCAAATCCATCCATATTCGGCATTTCCAGGTCAGTTACCACCAAAAAAACAGAGTTCGAATGTTCATCAATTAGATCCCAGGCTTGTTGTCCATCTTCGGCTTCAATTACTGAATAACCGGAATCTTCAAGAAAACCTTTCACCTGGTTTCTGAAAAACTGGGAATCTTCGATAAGCAAAATATGGTCATTACCTGACGTTTGCTGTTCCGGTTCGGATGCCACGACGACTGTATTAACGCTTGAGTCCTGAAACCAGTGGGGGTTAAGGATTTTTACCAACTCATGAATGTCCACCAGCAACGTAGTTTTCCCATCGACAATGGTTGAACCTGCTATGCCAGGTTGTCTTAGTGTTTTGTCATCCAGGACAACTTCTTGGTCCACCACATCAAGCGGCTGCACAGCTAACAAACCGATCTCGTTTCCGGCAACTTTGAAAATTATTACGATCAGCTTTTCCCTGGCTTCCATCATTTCTACACTGGCAACCTCTTCCAGCGCGTAAACGGTTAAGCTGCCGCCACGGTACTGAATAATTTTTTTTCCTCCCTTAATTTCAATTTCATTTGCCTTTATCCTATCCACCCGTAAAACCTCACCCAATGGGACTGCGCAGGGTTCATCAGGGCCATTGTGGAAAATCAACAAGGTTTGTCGGGTGGCCCCTTCAACAATCATCGAGTCATCGCTGTCTGTTGCGGAACCACGATCTCCTTCTGCAATGGATTTCAGCTCAGCCAGCTCAGCCATGCCGTGAACATCCAGTATCAAAGCAACATGTCCGTCTCCCATGATGGTGGCTCCTGCGTAGGCTTTATTTCTGGCCAGATGACGGCCTAACGGCTTAACAACGATTTCCACGGAATCGGAGACTGAATCAACAATCAACCCGTATTTCTGGGAACCATCGGTCAGGATAACGATCACTACATCGCTATCCCTACGTAGCCTTCTTTCCGGGGCAACCACTTCGGTTGATATATCTTTTGACGGCGAGGCAGGAGTTGCATCCGGGTCGGAATCTTTTTTTGATTCGTCAACAAGTCTTTGATCGACAATACTGCTACGTCGATCAGGTTTGAAAGTGCCGGTTTTGCGGTCGTAAAAAGTTGGATTCAACTTTAAGACATTATTAAGCTGCAACAACGGGATCAACTCTCCTCTCAGTATTAGCACATCTGCCTCTCCCACTTTCTCTACTCTTTGCCTGACCTCGGCAGCCGGAATTCGCAATAATTCAGCTACATTAGCCTGGGGTACGGCAAACCTCTCCTGGGTGGCCTGTACCAGTAAGCTGGGGATTATAGCCAGTGTTAACGGAAGTTTAATTCGGATTGTGGTACCTTTGTCTATTTCTGAAATAAGCTCTACCTGCCCACCCATTTTGTCCAGATTTGTTTTAACCACATCCATTCCCACACCACGTCCCGAAACATCCGTTACCTGCTCTGCTGTTGAAAATCCGGGCAGCATGATAAGGTTGAGTTTCTCCTTAACAGACATATCGGCGATTTCTTCCTCGTTATACAAACCCCTGCCAATGGCTTTCGCAGCTATTTTTTCATGATCCAGTCCTTTTCCGTCATCTGTAATTTCAATCAGTACCTGTCCTGATTCGTAAAAGGCGCGAAGCTGGATTTTGCCAGTTTTGGGTTTACCTTTTTGCTCTCGTATGTCCGGAGTTTCTATCCCATGATCAGCAGAGTTTCTCACCAGATGCGTTAAGGGATCCGCCAGTCCTTCAATAATGGTTTTATCCAGTTCAACGTCAGTTCCCTCCAGTTGCAAATCTATTTTTTTCCCCAAATCCATAGCCAGTCCCCTGGCCAGGCGAGGAAACTTGTTGAAAACAATTCCTACGGGCTGCATGCGTGTCAGCATGATGGTTTCCTGGAGTTCCGACGTGACAAGATCAACCCGTTGTCCGGCGGCAACCACGTTTTGCTGATCTCCTGTTTTAACCGCTTGCAACAGTTGATTTCTGGCCAGTACCAGTTCTCCGGCCCGGTTCATCAGTTGATCAAGAATACTGATATGCACTCGCAGGGTTTCGGAAGTGATCGTTGATGGTTTGGCCGCAGGCTTTTTAACCGATTCTGATTTGTCCTGGGATTGGTTTGCAGGTGTTAGTTCCGGAGACCTTTCCGGGGGGTTAGTCGTTTCAGGAATTTTTGATTGATCAGTGATTTCGGGGGAAACTTCCTTTTTGACAATCTCGCTTGAAGTTTCCTCTTTTTGCTTAATCTGATCCTTTTGAATCACTGACACCTTGGAATCTTCAAGATTATATAAAATGCCTATCAGATCCGGTTCAACAATAGTGGAATAA
>JAKSDL010000268.1 GCA_022360105.1 Pseudomonadota bacterium | reverse complement strand
TTACTTTACAACGTTTTAGTCCACCAAACAATTGTTGAGCCCAAAAATACGGGCATTTTAAGCAGATGAACCTGCTTAAAACCAAATGCCGAATTTTAAGATTGTTTCTTAAGTCATTTCATCGGAAGAGAGTTACATGTGAAGAGATTATTGCCCTCCGTTGATGGATTCCGGGTCAAGCCCGGAATGACACAGAATCATAACCTGCGCATGATGACCAAAATTTTTATTATGACACAGTCTGATTGTTCGGAATGACATCTTGGAAGAGGATCAACAGAGATGGCGGATAGTCGGTAGGATTTATCGTCAAAAAAACAAATAACAGTCAGAGGGCCTGTGATTTTGTCACAGTCTGATCACCGCTTTTTACTTAAGAAGCCGGTAACAGCTCTCCTACAAAATTCGACAAAGATTCCATTTTCTCCTTCATAAACTTGGAGGCTTTATCGATCATGCCCTGTTGAGTTTCTTCAATGGAAAGAGCCTTACCTTCAATTTGAGCTTGAATTCGCTCAGCTCTAATACCAGGAGCGGGATGACTGGCAAGAAACGAATGATCGTTACCCAGGCTTACGAGCTTTTGCAATGCTGTAACAGCACTGATGGGTTTGTATCCCTTTTCTCTTAAAAACTTCAAACCGTAGTCATCCGCTTCTTTTTCCTCAAATTGGGAAAACTGGGCATTCATGAGCAATTCGGCAAAACCGCCCAACTGGGAACGGGCAATATCTCCAACGGCACTGTTCTGTGAAGCAATGCCCTTCCGCACTGCACTGGCGACATAAGCCAGTTGGATCTTCTTGCGAATATGATCTTTTACAACGTGCCCCATTTCATGCCCAATGATGAAGCGTAACTCGCCATCATTCATCATATCCATTAGCCCACTGTAGATCCTGATTGTTCCGTCTGCCATTGCAAAGGCATTAATAGTATCGGACAAATAAACCTTGTAATTAAATCTAATGTTCCCTTCCTGATAATGGTCTTCCACCAAGCGACGCATGCGCAAATTATATGGATTGTTCCCCTTTGCGACGATATTTTTCTGATCAGAGTACGCAGCAGATTTTGCGGCCAGCCTTTGTATATCCTCATCCTTTAAGGTTATAGACTTAATAGCATCCAAGCCCGCCTCTGTTGCCAATCTAACATCGGTTTCTTCACAACCGGCAAATACGATCATCATAAGAGAACAAATAATAAGGACCTTTTTCATAGCATCATCCAACGAAAAAATGGCGACAAGCTGTTATTCAGGTTCGAATCGCTGTTTTAGCACACAATTTTGATTTGGGTTTGTTTAGGTCGCAAGCACGGAATTTAATTCCGGTTTTTAATGGGTTGTCAGTTATCGGCTGGTGGAACATTGAATCAAGGCCGGAATAAAAATGAAAAATCATCTCTTTAATCATTAATTAACCTTCATCATTTCAACTATCTATTAAAACAGAAAGCGAAGCTTTCACAACAGACCGATAACGGATAACTCCCAACCATGCCGCTACGAATTGGCCAAGCTTATATTGGGGTGCTTGCACGTGTAAAGACAATCCTAAAACGCGTGTTTTTAAAAATCATACAAAGCTTTTATTTGTTAGTGAAGTCATTGGTCGAGAGAATTTGGCACATATAACCTGTTTTCTTGTCTTTATTACAGGTTTCTTTTTGTTGGTTGACCTATTACCTTAAAACAAAAACCATAAAATTATATTCACAATGGAGATACATATGTCAGAATTCTCGGGATTTCCAAAGGAATTGTTAACTTTTTTCAAAAATCTGGAAAAAAACAACACTCAAGCCTGGTTTAACGATCACAAAAAAGACTACGAAACATTCGTTAAAAAACCATCGTCTGACTTTGTTATAGCCATGGGCGAAAAGCTTGAATCCATTGCTCCGGGTATTAAAGCCATTCCGAAAGTAAACCAGAGCCTGTTTCGATTAAACAGGGATACCCGATTCAGCAAGGACAAGACTCCCTATAAAACAAATATGGGCATCTGGTTTTGGGAAGGTGACGGCAAGCGAATGGAGTGCTCCGGGTTTTATTTTCATCTGGAGAATAGCAAACTGATGCTGGGAGCGGGGATCTACATGTTCCCAAAACATTTGATTGAAGCTTATCGAGACGCTGTTGTGGATCCGATCAGAGGAGGATTATTGAAAAAAACACTAAAAAATCTCGAAAAAAACGGATATTCACCAGGCGGGAAGCATTACAAAAGGATTCCAAGGGGGTACGATGCTGATCATGAAAACGCTGATTACCTGCTCTTTAACGGCTTTCATTGTGGCAATGAAACCTCCATTCCCAAAGAATTTCATACAAAAGAACTGATTTCCTACGCCTTTAAAGAATATAAAAAAATGCTGCCTTTACATGAATGGCTGAGGGATTCCGTGGTGGGCTGATCCTTGTTTGGTCGTAAAAAACCAATAGATTCAGCGACCTGCTAATCAAACAGCAGCTAGGGTAGGTTAACTTGAGTATCACTAAGGAAGAAGCTGTAGGATATTATCAGGTAATAATCCCTGGAAATTTCTGATTTTACCAGAGGGCTGTCTTTGATGACCGATTGCTCCAGGTTGTGAATAAGGTACCTTCCTGAAAGTTTTAAGCGTTCTGTCAATTGGAAAAAAAAGGAAAGACCATAGGTATAGGCAACCAATCCGGCTTTGGCATCATAAGCTTCCCTGTCCGGCAGGACTTCGCTCTCTTTGACCTGGTAGTAAAAATTGTTGTATTTTTCGTCTCCATAGAGATTTCGGGCGTAAATACCAAATTCATGCTCCGAGTCCCGCTCAAACAGCTCCAGTCGGACACTCGCCTCATAGGTATTGCCGGCATGTCCGAAACCACTCTCCACCTTCCCCCCGTGGAAATAAGGTACTTCTACGATCAGGTGATCTGTCAAAAACAGCCGACTTCTCAAGCCGGCAAACACCGTAACAGGCAGGTCGTCCATTCCCCGGCGGGTATAATTGGTTGTACGAGCTATGACCGCGTCAGAATCATCGGCATTATCCGGAGCATCTTCGTCTTCTTCATCACTAAAAACAGGCCAGTTGGCGGATAAGGCAATATCGATCTGAAAGAAATCACTGTCAAACAAGTATAATTTGCTGTCCCTGCCTAATTCGAGATTATCAAAGCGATAATTGAACGTCGGAAGCGGAATACTGTATCGGTAATAATGATTTGATCCGTAGTAGTGTGGCAACTGGAAATTGTAGTAACCGAGCCCCATTTCCCATTTTGGTTTGGTTACTGCCTTGATGGAACCATTTGAAAAAAAAATCGCCGAGAATAACAATGTCCCGATCAAAAGCTTTGACAATCGCATTTACCCTTTCTTTTTGGTGGTTTTTGAAGTTTTCTTCTTTGTTTCCTTTGACGACTTTTTCTTGGCAGTGCCGGTTTTTTCTTTTTCTGCTTTTTGGATTTGATATCGATATCATGGGGACAGTCTATATCATGAACTCTGCTATTAATCACAACATCCAAATCTCCATGATCCTCAAATCGATATCGAAAAGGCGTTTTTGCAGCTAATCCGCAACATTCTAACCGTTAAACCTGTTGCTTCACCCTGAACTCCACAAAACCGGAAGATATCCATCTGTACTCAAACGGAATACCTCGCGAGTCACGGTCAAAGATCTTAAAATCGGGATCGGATTTTTCAAAAAACCGGACAAAATGCCAGCTAGGATTGCCGCAGTGCATAGAGTGGCAATTCACTGAAGTAGCATGTTGGACTCCATTGGAAATTTTGATTTAGCTGGTTTTCTTCAGCACACTACGTTATTCAATCCTGAAATTCAAGCGAGTGCCAGCCTTGCTTCTGTTCGTCTTAATTTCATTTTGGATTTTTTCCCTTTATAAAGGGAATTCTGATCTTTTTAATTTGTGCGACAAGAGTAGACAACCAAAAACATAATTTTTTCCCATTTAAAAGGGAATAATCGTTGCTTTATTCAAGCAACTGTTTTAATCTATCCAAAAACATCTATTTTTCCCTATTTAAAGGTAATTTATGACTCAAGATCTTTCCGAAACGATCCTCACAGCCAGAAAGCATGCAGGTTTAACCCAGAGAGAATTGGCAGATCTGGCCGGAGTGGCGAAAAATATGGTTTATGAAATTGAAAAAGGTAAATTGACTATTCAGTTTTCTAATCTATTAAAAATACTTCATGTTCTTAACATTGAAGTACGATTTATCTTACCGACCGGAGAGCAGAATGCGTAAATGTTTGGTATTCCAGCAGGGCCTGCCGGCGGGACACTTGATAGAGCATGAACAAAACAGGAGATACGAGTTTCAATACCTGCCAAATTATGAGGGACATCCAATATCACTGACTATGCCGGTTCAGGAAGCATCATACATGTTTGATTCTTTTCCCTCTTTTTTTGATGGACTCTTACCTGAAGGCTATCAATTGGAGGCGTTAATCAGGAGACTAAAAATCGATCGTAACGATCCTTTCAGCCAGCTGATTGCAACAGGTGAAGATATGGTTGGTTCTGTCACCATCGTGGAGGAATGATATGAGATGTCTAATCACCTATCAGCCATCACCGGTTGATTACAGTCCCGATGGATTAAAACAGGTTCATCGCAATTTGAAACACCTGGCAAATCTGCCGTTTACCAAGGAGGCTTTGAGACAGGAAGCCGCTGCCAGAGTAGAAAAGATGTCCATCCAAGGTGTGCAGCCTAAACTTTCCGCGAGACTAAACATCAAGCAAGGTGAATTTGAGCTTGTGAACAAAGGGGGCAACTTTATTCTCAAGCCCCAATCTCCTGAATATCCCGAGCTGCCGGAGAACGAAGACCTGACCATGAAGCTGGCAAAGACTTGTGGTTTGGATGTGCCATTACACTTTTTGGTTCGAGGGGAAGACCAGCAGCTTACTTATGTAATAAAACGATTTGACCGGGAAGGAAGAAGTAAAAAGGTTGCCATGGAAGATTTTGCGCAGTTATCCGGCTTATCAAGGGAGACCAAGTATAAATCCAGCATGGAGAAGGTTGTAAAAATCGTGGATCAATACTGCACTTATCCGGTTGTGGAAAAGCAAAAGCTCTTTCTCTCCGTCTTGTTTTCGTTTTTAACAGGCAATGAGGATATGCATCTGAAAAACTTTTCACTCATCAACACAAAAAATAAAATTATGCTTTCACCAGTCTATGACCTGTTAAATACAAGTATTGCCATACCAAATCCGGTGGAAGAAATGGCGCTGCCACTTCATGCAAAAAAAAGAAAACTAACAAAAACTGATTTGATTGATTATTTTGGCAGCAATTGTCTGCAGTTGAATGATAAAACCATCCAAAAGGTCACTAAAAAGATACTGGCAGCAGCCGAATCATGGACGACAATCATCAAAAGCAGCTTTTTGTCCAAAACCATGCAAGATAATTATATCGACGTGATAACTACCCGTTTCGATAGAATTTTTTCTGTAGGTTGAACCAAAACCAGGGAAGAATTGCGAATGTTACACCTTGATCAGCCAACACCGGATCAGATAATTTAATAGATAACGCTTCAAGTACTTGTTTTTTGTTCAGACCTAAACTACGACCTTCCCTTAAGTTATTATATGGATCAATCACAACCGCTTCCGGAATTTATCTGCGGCCCCCTGGTGCGCAGGTTGACAGAAAACAGACTGGTCCTCTGGTGGATATCTCCAAGACCGCTGAAAGTCCGGTTCAAATGTTTCTATTCCAACGAAACCACACCGTTTCTTAATCTACCTCTAAACTATTCAAATTTAAAGACTTTCCGTTTTGGAAAACACGCGTGGGTTCATTTAGCGGAAATTCGACCTAAAGGAGGGTTCGCGACTGATCGGACTCTGGAATACGACCTGGAAATTGAAGATGCCAACAATACCCTTCTGACTGATCTGATTCCGCATATAGTCTATCCAAATCAAAAACGACCCTCTTTCGTGGTTCGTAAATCGATTCATCGCTTCTTTCATGGGTCCTGCCGTAAACCTCATTTTGACGGAGAAGATACTTTTATTGGACTGGATAAAGAAATTCAATCGACCCTTGATGATATCGAAATACGCCCGGCCTTATTAGTGCTTACGGGTGACCAGGTTTATGCAGATGATGTGGCAGGGCCAATGTTGCAGGCTATTCACCAGGTAATAGAATTACTTGGGATTTACGAAGAGGAATTTGAACACGCTGTTGTAAACAACAGCCGGGAGCTTTACAGCAGCCGACATTGCTATTACGAAAGAAAAAAGATCCTGCCCAGAACCAAAATCGGCAACCACTGGTATAGAAGAGGCGGTGCCAAACATATTTTTACTTCCAGTTTTGCGCACAATCACCTGATCACCTTTGCCGAGTGGATGGCAATGTACATACTGGTTTGGTCCCCGGCTCCCTGGGAATTTGTAAGCTTCGATCCCCAAGTATCTCCGACAAAGTTTCGGGATGACTATTCAAAGGAGTTGGCAATCATCAACAATTTCAAGGAACGGCTTCCCAACGTTCAAAGGCTTCTTGCGCACATACCCAGTTACATGATTTTTGACGACCACGATATAAGCGATGATTGGAACCTTACCGCTAAATGGGAACAGCAGGCATATGGTCACCCTTTAACCAAGAGAATCATTGGCAACGGACTGATCGCCTATTTTCTCTGCCAGGGTTGGGGGAATGCGCCGGATAGTTTTGATGAGGAATTCCTGGAGTCTGTTGATTATTATGCAACCAACCCAAGCAAAAAGACTCATGATGCCCTGGTAGACTCAGTTTTAGCCTTTAAACACTGGCATTATGAGGTGTCCCTGCATCCCAAACTTATTGTTGTCGATAGCCGAACCAGACGCTGGAGGCGGGATAAGCTGCTCGCCAGTCCATCCGGTCTTTTGGATTGGGAAGCATTGATGAAACTGCAACATAAGATGATGAAATCCGATGCCGTGCTTTTAGTTACCCCTGCACCGATTTTTGGAGTTAAGACAATTGAGCTTATCCAAAGACTGTTTACTTATTTTGGCTATTCTCTGGCCGTAGATGCTGAAAATTGGATGGCGCACAGAAAATCAGCCTTTACCTTGCTGGAAATATTCAAAAATGCCAAAACTGCCTCCTACAATGTTGTTATTTCCGGAGATGTGCATTACTCCTTTGCTTACGATGTGGAGCTACGCTACACCAAGAACTGCCCGGGAATATGGCAGATAACCTCTTCAGGGATAAAAAATGAATTTCCCAGATTTCTGTTACGATTGCTGGACGCTGTTAATCGAATCATGTATGGTCCCAGATCGCCGTTTAACTGGTTTACAAAACGCAGAGACATGGTAATTTATGAACGTCTGGCCAAAGGACACGGAAAGCGGAGGCTGATTAGCAGGGCCGGAATTGGAAGAGTTACGCTGGACAAAAAAGGAGCTCCGATAGAAATCGCCGAAATATATCCCAACGATCCTCCGTTGCTGTTTGAACCGAAGAAACCCCGCAAAAAGTAAAATTACTCCTCAATGCCGATATCCACGTTCTCAAGCAGCTTATCCGAGTCCTCCACCATAAAGGCATTGAGATCTATTCCTTCATACATTCTATAGATTTTCTCCTCACGAAAACTGTTCAGTCTTCTGATCTCGTTTTTCAGGTACCAATAGCAATCCAGATCAAACCAGTCCTTGGCACTGGCATCCGAGATTGTGGGACTGGGCAGGTGATACTCCTCAAACATAAACTGCAGCAGATGTTCAAGCTGGTAGAGATGCTTCTTCTTTCCGTAAACAATGCTTGAGGTTTCCAGGTCAAATTCTCCCCACATCAACCTCAACTGAAAAACCCGAGAATACATACTCTTGGTGATCCCCATGTTGAATTGGTATTTGTCTTTGCTGACCAATAAATAGAGGTTGTAATCGGACTTGGTTTGATAACCACCGCCTGTTTCGCTGGAAAATCTCCTGGAGGGTCTCCAACCATTTATTTTGTGGGGATTACGGAACTGATCGGATGTCTGAATCTTTTGCTTGTTGAAGTACTGGGTAACTGTGTACTTGCCCTGTACTTCATTGTACTTGGCGTACAAGCTGACTTCAAGGATGTTGCCTTCTTTGGTTCGAATTCTTTCTTTTTTTCGGGCTGTTCCGTCTGCAGAGAGTCTGCAGGCTTGTTCAACATTCATAATAACAATTAATTAACAATGATCAGGAAAATTAATCCAGGAAGGCAGTTTACCGGACTGAACGCGATCGATATTCGATTCCTTACAGTTTCCGAAACGATTTAACACCAATCCAAGTGACCGCAATTTAACTAATTTATTATATTACGAGGAAGCCGTAAAAGGAATTGTGCCCGCATTGCTGTTTTTTTCCAAATCGTAGTTTGTCTTGGATACCCAATGACAAAACCGGGTGTTATCTAAAGGTCCAATTGATGGGCAACAAGTTGCCCATCCTACATCTTTCCAAAAGATCATTGATTGTAGATATTAACAATTGATAACCAGCTACATTGTATAAAAGGTAGGATGGATTAAGCACTGCAACGACGAACCCACCAACGGAGGTCTAGATGGCTAGCTTCTTACCGGCGCAGGTGGGCCTGGAAAATCGAATCCACTCATGCCTTAACAACGATTGAATGTGGAAGCTCGCCCGGGAAGACTATACATTGATCAGATTGAATAAGTCTTTCCATTCATCTTCCAACTTGCCGATGAACTCGTTTGCCCCGGCCCTGTTATACCAATAGCGAGCATTGGAAAGATCGCCTTCCTTACGGTGCAGATAAGCATGAACCAGGAAAGCTTCTTTGGACTCAATATTTTGAACAATTCTGTGCGCAGCGTCCCAGTCTCCTGATTTGTCAAGTTTTAGAGCATTGAGCAGCTTGGAATACTCTTTTTTCATGACTTCAACAACTGTTTGGACATCTATTCATTAACCACCATTTCGAAACCGCCGTAGATCATCCGTTTTCCGTCAAAAGGCATGGGATTGGAACCCGGATCAAGCCTGGGATCGGACATTGCATTTTTTATCCCTTCATTTCTCACTTCACGTGATGGCCACGTTATCCATGAGAAACAGACAACTTCATCTTCCTTGCATTTAACAGCCATGGGAAAAGAAGTCAGATCACCATCGGGTACATCATCTCCCCAACATTCCACCAGTGATAATGCCCCATGATCTTTAAATGCTTCCGCGGATTTTCGAGCGTGTTCGATGTACTGTTCCTTGTTCTTTATGGGAACTGCCGCTACAAAACCATCAATATATGCCATACGGTATCCTTTAATATATGAGTTTACCCCGGTGACAAAAAGTCTTCCTACAACCTTTGACAACCAAGGTTGGAGATAGGTCTGAATGAAGCGTGAATTGAAAGTTCAGCTACCTATAATTTTAAACCGACAAAATAGATCTGGAAAGGAGTTTTGCTTGAGGGGAAGTCATCAAAGAACACTTCGCATGAAATTGTGTCCAAAAAAGAAAGACGGCCGGCAAAGCCGGCACAACCCGTAAATATAAAATCTGAACTCTAAAATGCTAAGCCAGCCACTTGGAGATGTCTGCTACCGCATCTGTGACCAGGGTATAGTCGGGATTTTCACTAAGCCAGTTCAGCACCGTTTCCTTGTCGCAGGAAAGTGCTTCTTCGACACTGCTGTATGGAATGAACTCATCATCTACCAGGTTTTTGGCGTATGCTTCCTTGATTAACGGGTGTAGCTCCTCCGGGTAAACATTGACACTACTCACCACCAGGTGATTCCATACCATGGATGTTTCTTTTTCCAATCTTTCTTCAAAAAGCTCTTTAAAGTAATCGATTAGTGATTGTCGTTCCAGTTCTCCGTTTTTTAGAAGGATCAGCAGGGCATCCAGGGCAGAGGCCCTAATCAGGCTTTCCAGGTCCGGATTCTCAATCATTTTATTTATATGAGTCGTGTCTCCGCAGGATACCGAAGCTAAGATTCGACCCAGATCCTCAGTAAGAATATCACCTGTCAACTCCCAGGTTGTTTCTTCCGGTAAAGAGAAAAAATCGGCAATGAGTTTATAAGCAAGTTTTTCTCTTAATTGCGCCAGTAGAAACATGGCATAGATGTGCCCGAAATAATCTTCCTCTGCAAGCAGTGTATCCACTTCGGTAATCGATTTTTCGAGGATAGTAAGCAATACGGGAATACTTTCTTCTTTTCGATCAAGAATCTGTGTAATAGCTTCCCCGGGAAAAACACCATCGGTTCTCTCCAGCTCAACTAATAATTGTGAAATATTCATTGTAATAACCCTGCACTGTTTTGATGGAATTAGTTCCGTTACGAAACAATGAACCTTTGCAAAATCCATTGTTCTTTTTTCCTTGGTCGCTATAGTCGTTATTGTGCAAAATCTTAGACTATTCTTTGCCGAACTAAAATGTAAACCGGGTTTAAAAAGGAACTATGACAGGTATTGCCGATATCAGGTCGGTTTTTTTAGCCTCCTTTGTTGTACCACAGCCCTTGACCGTCCCGTATTTTCTAGCAGTTCGAACAAAATAGACTAAGGTGAAAGCAGGATTGAAGACTTGTCATGCGATATCCTTTCTGAGTTTTTCCATGGGAAAGTATTTTCCAGGACACTTAGTGGATTCTCCCTCAATCATTCCGTGTCCGTTAACGTTTTTTGCAGGAATGTTATACTTTTGCATTAGGCTTTTTGTGAGCCTTACCAGGGCAGTATACTGCTTCGCAGGAACTGCGCTGGTTTCATAGTTACCTATCAGGCAAATGCCAATACCACGGAAATTGTGATCCAGGTTGGATGACGAGACATGCGAGCCCCAAAGATGATAGGATTGCCTCCAGTCACTGGCAATTTCACCCAGCCCCAACCCTTTACCATTACCGATGATGTAGTGGTATGGTATTGCATCAACGGGATCTCCAGGCTGTCTTTGCCTGTGAACCTTTTGCAAAAATCCAATATCCCCTCTGCTCCCCGCACTATGATGAATGACTATATACTTCCAGCGACGATTCCAATAAAAACCACCTAATCCGGTAGTTCCTAAAATCACCGATGTTGATATTAAAAACTTACGACGATTCATATTCCATATGACGTATCAATTTCCTGTTTTTTTTACTTTGTAAGCGCTGATTGTAGGTATCAGTTTACCGCTTATTAAAAGAATTGGGAAATCCGGGAAATCTCATTTACCATGTTCGTATTCAAGGGATCAGTTTAATAGTGACTCGTTTCACTCCATTACCGAGTTTAGCAAATTATGGCGCCGCAAGTCCTCCAAATAAAGCTAATTGCCAGCTGCTAAATGCTGAAAGCCTTTGAAAGGTTTCGAAATGTCTGTTAGCCTGCTGAAACTTGAGTTATCAAATCAATTTCAATTACCTGGTGAGGTTGAATATGAAGATTCGATTTGGAGGTATCATCATAGCCGCCATTGCCGCCGAGGTGCTGGCCATTGTTGTACTGATTGTTATCGTTGCTGTTTTTGGTCCTTCAAACCAGGCGGCTGCCGAAACGTTTGCACAAAAAATGGGGTACTGGGTGGGACCCGTAGCCGGAATAATTCTCTGCACAATAGGTGGTTGGTGGGTAGCAAAAGAGATGGATTCTTCCCGAATATTGAACGGATTTCTGGTTGGATTTGTGGTGGCTGTTATTGATGTTTCATTGTTGTTACTGGGCGATATTGAATATCAAACCATATTTGTAATTTCCAATGCGGGAAAGGTTGCTGCAGGGGCATTTGGAGGCTGGTTGGCCGGGAGAAAGGCAACCTAGGAAGTCTTGACAATTAATAGCTTCATTTTTACCTTTTCAGGAAAATACACACCTTGAGAGGGAATCGGTGCCATCCCACAAGCCGGATAGCACCACCGACATTTACCAGTGCCAGATCTGTTTATGCTGATTTAACAGTGAAGGGACATCATTACTGGAAATAAAGGTAACGCCGCTGATTGTTTCCGATTTGGCGATACCTCTTTGAGCCAGGTCTTCAGCGATCGCATAGACCGGTACACCATCATCTATCAGACGTCCTATATCCGCTTCAATTTCAGGAGGGTGTTTTTGAACCAGGGAGCCGACCTTGATTTTGTTTGGTTTCTGCCCTTTCACCAGGTAATTCACGGCATTACTCCTAAAAAGCAGGGCCAGGTCCAATCCGTCACCCGCTATCATTGCGTTTAGCCAAAGAACAGGATCATCCTGTTCCTCTATACTGGCTCGATACGCTGTTTCAACGATGCTTAAGTATTCAGGCATAATTCTCTCCTTTTAACAATTGCGTTTTGTGGGAATGATTAATGTGGTATCCGATTGGTTGATCTGTACAACAAAATCAGCGGGACCGCCTCTTTTTACGCCCTGCACGCTTTCGTCGGTTCCTCGTTCATCTTCGCACAAACCGCAATTGATCCAATTAAGGCTGCTTCCGGATTGACTGGCTACACGAAGAAGTTCCGAAACCCAGTCCTTTGTCAAGACATGGTCTTCATCCGCAACGGACGTCCCCCGAACCCAGTTGGGATGGGGTTTTTGACTTTCTTTGGCCAGCATCACAGCACCTTCATAAGCGAATACATTAACTGAATGCCCCTTCCTCAGGGCTGCATCAATGATACGGAAAGCCGTGGTTGAGTTTTCGGATTCATAGGGTGCATCCATAAGGGAAATAGTCAAAACTTTTTGTTCCATGTTGTCTCCTGCGGGTTATTTATTAGTGCCAAATTGGTTTTGATCCGTCTTCCATAATCAATTCAACCAAATGATCAACATCCGATTCTTGTACATCGCTAACGAGTTTTTGCTCCGATATTGCCCGTTCCCGTAATGAAAACGAATCCGCCAAAACTTCAACCTTTGCAGAAGCAAGGGTGGTAAGCCGATCTGCATATGCCGAGTGCTTCCTGGCAGCCAATACACCGTTTTGAATCATATAGACCGTAACTTTCGCTCCACTGTCCGTTAGACCCAAGGCGGTCTCAAAAAGCCAATCACAATCTCTGCTATCAAAAGGATCCCTTGATTCAATCAAGACATATCTAGACATAATTTACTCCATATTTTGAGGGTAGGGGAAAAGAGAACAGCAAGGTGAAATTGAGAAAACTTAGAGGTCTTTTCTGGCTTTCAATTGGGCAAAGCCCGTATTTACCTGCAACAAGATATAATAACTGACTGGGGATAATGTAAACAAAACTGTCCGCAGGCCCCGGATAGAAGGTCGTGCTTGAAGGGGATGGAAAAATGTAACTGATGAGAGGAATCATCTCTATCCTTTAATCCGGACTACACGGATCTAGTTGATTCGCCTCCTTCCTGACCGTTATTAACTGCAACATCGATTCCTAAACCTGGAAGAAATGTTAAATCTTTAGCCAGGTTTGTAACCATCTGAATACTAAGGGTCTAAAGATTTTCTCTGCTACTTTTGAGGTCTTTTTTAATGAAACAATCATTGGTTTTTGTCTCACAATAACACTTTTGTATCATTTAATTGTCTTAGTTACCTGCATTTCCACAAGATCGAAGAAAGAGTGGAAAAACCAAGCGCTCAGCTAAACTAAGTTATATGCGAACTGAGATTCTGAAATACTCGTCAACGGTGATCATTCGGTTGGAATATGAAAGGTGAAAACTATTACCGGCAAGGGGAGTTCCCGACCCGTCAAAGCTCGGGTCAAAACTCTGTTGGGTCGGGAAGGGGGGAGAGCAATCTTATTATCGGAGTTAAAATGCTTAAGGGTATTAGCGACGGAAACGGCGGCTATCTGCTTTGTCCCTGATCTCTTCCATTACAATCGCTTGTTGTTGCTCATCCAGAATTTCATAGAATTCATCAATGTAATCCAGGTAAAGATTCAACATGCCCGGAATATCGCCGGTTTTGGTTCTGAATTTGCTCGTAATTTCTTTGACGCCATTTTCCTGATTATCAATTATTTCAATCAATTCTACCTTGAAGGTTTTATGAGCTTCTCTCTGTTTAACCAGATCTGCCTCTAATCTGGCCCTGATA
This sequence comes from Pseudomonadota bacterium, assembly GCA_022360105.1. The sequence continues at coordinate 3,231 of JAKSDL010000268.1, read as the reverse complement.
TCCAGGTATTTTTCGTTCTGTTCTTCGGTTAAATTTAAGTCTTCCACATGGTCATCAATATGTTCGAGTACTCTTGATGGAAAATACTTATCGCCATGCCTGGAACCGTGACATCCGGTCAAAAACGCGGCTATCGTTCCAAAGATAGCTAAAATCAATAGGGTTCTGCGTACTTTCATTGTTTCCTCCTTACTAACTTTTGGTTTTTTTGAATCCGAAGCTAACGATATCGGATTTGATTGATTATGCACTGGCTTAGAAAACAGGAATGTCCAGAAGTTTGTTTACAAACTCCATATTTTGACCGCGGTTTTGTGCTGTTTGAGGTTGAAGGCTGGTTCTGAATTCCTGGTATTTCTCTTTTTGTGCATCGGAAAGTTTTAAATCGGCAACGAGAACTTCAATCCTGTCAATCTTTGCTTTAGCAAGGTCTTCCTTGGCATAGAGGTTTGCGTTTCCACCGATTACAAAAGCTGTCAACATGGCAACAACTGAAAGTGATTTCATGATTTTGTTGGTTTTCATTTTATATATCCTTGGAGAGGTTTGGGTATTTATCCGATTTCGAATCAATTTCGAACTCGAATCTTGATGGCATGACTTTAGACTAGGGATAAAGTTTTAATTATTTTTGTTTCATGTGTAAAAAATGTGTAAGCCAATAATAGCAAGCTTTAAGGGATAGTTAAGGTTTTGGAAAGCAGTAATTAATTTAAAGCTTTGATCTTTGAAAAAGGGCCGGTTTTTAGTGCAATTCTATTACCCAAAATTGTTAAAAATCTGTAATTTTAGTTGTATCCGGGTACCTATTTTATAAAATATAACCATTACAGATTTCTCACCCTAACCATAATCTAAACTCATGGAAAAAAAAGTACTGATCGTTGATGACGACACCAAGTTGCAACTTCTATTGGTCAAATATCTCGAAAGCTACGGTTTTCAGGCTGTCCAGGTCGCTGATAGCGAATCTGTAATGAAAAGTCTGAGGGTTGATGCTCCCGATATCATCATACTTGATATCATGCTGGGTCGCGAAAACGGCCTGGATATTTTAAAGGAAATCAGGAAACAATCCGCTATTCCTGTCATCATGTTAACTGCCAAAGGCGAAGAAACGGATCGTATTGTCGGACTGGAGCTGGGCGCCGATGACTATCTTCCCAAACCATTTAATCCCAGGGAATTACTGGCACGAATGAATTCCGTGTTAAGAAGAAGTAACGCGGATGCCGTTGCAGAGGAAGAAGATGATCAACCCCATCTCAGCAGTGGAGAGTTCAGGCTAAATACGGACAAACGTGTATTGTTCGTAAAAAACCAGGAAATCACCCTGTCTTCGACCGAATATCACATTATTCAAGCCCTGATTAGATCACCTAACCGTGTCTTTAGCAGAGACGAACTGATGAACATTGCCAGGGGCAAAGACTTTATGGCCTTTGATCGCAGTATTGATGTTCACATCAGTAATCTCAGAACAAAAATCAGTAAAATAGCTCCCGATCTAAAGAAAAATATAAAAACCGTATGGGGAATCGGTTATATGCTGGAGGAGGAAGATTGAAGCCCAGTAAACTGTATATCAGAATATTTTTATCCTTTCTGGTATTATTAATCATAACTGAAATTGCCATTTTCGGATTTTTTATTTCCTTCGCCAGCAGAAAGATAGGGGACTATTATAAAGAAAATGGTCAAATAAGATTTGACATGACCCGGGGTATGGCCGAGTTCCAGATAAGTAAATATCCTGTTGATTTCACTAGTCAATCACCTGGTTTTATAGAATTTATTGATCATCTGGGTGTAGCCTTTAAGACAAAAATCTGGATTACAGATGCAGACGGTGCAGTGCTTTACAACTCGTTTAAATCGGAAAAACCCATGCATCGCGTCAAACACTGGTTGGATGAAATTCAAAAACATGATTCCTATTTCAGGCAATTCAGCCAGTTTGATATCTACAAACACGGTCCCCTCGAAGTTGGTAACGGCAAGGATTATACAATTCATGTTATTTTTGATGATCGTTCGCCGTTTCGCAACATAGACGGTTTTGCTTACGGTTTGATTTTAATTGGATTGATCGTAGCATTGATGACCTTTCCCATCGCACGACGCATCTCCAAACCCATTAATAACCTAACCGAATCCACAAAAAAACTGGAACAGGGAGATCTCTCACACCGCACCTCTGTTAACAGCAAAGACGAAATTGGGGAACTGGCAACTGCATTCAACAAAATGGCCGGAAAGCTTGAGAATATGGTTAAAAGCAGCAAAGAAATGACAGCACAGGTCTCACACGAATTGCGCAGTCCTTTGGCCAGAATTCAAATTGCGGTGGAGATATTAAAAGATAAACTGAACGATCAAAATGGCGAGACAGCCGAACAATTAAAGACCATTCAAACAGATGTTGATGAGCTGGACCGGATCATCGGCCGAATTCTTGAATTGTCAAAACTTGATCTTCAAAATGATGTCCCCTACACCGAAGTATTCTCTCCAGGAAAGATTCTCAGCGAAACTGTGGGCCGCTATGAAACATCTTTTCAAAAAAAGAAAATAAGTATTGAAAGGAAAATTGAATCCGATGCCAAAATAATCGGAAATAAGGATGCATTTATTACTGCGTTTAACAACCTGATGGATAATGCCTGTAAATACACTCCCACTCACGGTAAAGTGAATTTTTCATCTATAGATAAAGGCGATATAATCGAGATTCAGCTCACAAACAGCGGTGCACTATTAGCTGAAAACGACTTGGCGAAGTTGTTTAACCCGTTTTTTAGAATTGCCGATAATGGAGAAAACGGGGCAGGTCTTGGCTTATCGATCACAAGGAAAATTGTTGAAAAACACAACGGAAAGATCTCAGCCAGTAATACAGAATCAGGGTTGGCATTCAGAATTCAAGTGCCAACGGTTCGTCTGGATTAGTTCAATAGAATTTGATCAACACGTCTTACAGTTGTAGGATGGGCAACTTGTTGCCCATCAACCCGATGTACACCCTGTCGGTGGCTATTTGGTTGCAACTGTAGGATGGGCAACTTGTTGCCCATCAACTATACTGCGACAACTTCCTGCTCCCTTTCCAATAAAGCTAATTCTACAAGAGTTTCTCCTATCCGTTGCCTGTGAGAATCTGAAGATAACGGACACATGGGGAGCCGATAATTTTCCTGCAGCAGTCCGGTCATTGCCATGGCGGCTTTAATC
>JAKSDL010000295.1 GCA_022360105.1 Pseudomonadota bacterium | reverse complement strand
TGCCAGCGTATTCAATTATCGCTTGGAACAAGAAAGCTTGTTCCGGGGGATTTTTCAAAAATGTCTCTTTGGTCATGCTTAGAGACAAGGTTAGTTTTTATAAAAACTAAACATAATTTCTTTAAAAGGAGTTAAAATGCTTAAGAAATTATTGACAGGTTGTCTGACAATCGCAATGATCGGCGCGTTTTCAGCTAGCGCAGTTGCTGAAACCACATTTACGTGGAAAGGTAATGTTGCTGCTACTTTGGAGCAATCAACTACAAAAGCCGCTACAGATGGCGCTGAATCCATAACTGAAATGGATATGTATGCTACTGGTGATTTAGACTTAGTAGTTGAAAAATCTGGCGATACCTGGACAGGTACTGCTTATTTAGACATTGATTTCAAATCTAACGATGATGCTATTCCAGAAGCCCAGAAATTAGGTATTGATGATGCTTATGTTAAAATGTCTAATGATACAATGGCTATCTCCTTTGGTGAATTCGATCCTGTTGGAATCGGTAAAGGATGGGACAACCTAGGTGACAATATTGATGAAACTTATGGTGCTGGTGGAAACGGTAATCAAGTCCCGAATGAACAAGGTTGGTTGATGCTGAGTCTGACTGAAGTTGGATTGAATCTTTTCATTGGTATGAACCAAGACAGTGTAGACTTCAACGAAGATGCAACCAACGATGATGGTGAAGCTGCTTCTACATCTTTTGGAGCAAGCTTTGACAAAAGCTTCGGTGATTTGTCTTTAGCTCTTGAGTATGTTTCAAAATCTTGGACAAGAGACGAGAACAATGGCGATGCTATTGGTGAAGATTCATTATCCGATGGTGCATCAACTGCTGGCATAGCTCTTGCTGTTCAGTATTCTCTGGGCAACATGGCTTTCGCATTAAATTACGAAAGTGCTACCCTCACATATGGCGGAGACGCTGATGACGATCTCAAGGAAAGTTGGATGGAACTGGTTTTTGATATGGCTATCAGTGATACCCAGGGACTTTCTGCCGGTTATGGTATGAAGACACAAGAGCTTGGCGATACAAAGTATGCTGGAACAGATCTGACACTTTCTTTCAAACTCGGAACAGGTGGTGTTGATCATTATTTCACATACTGGTCAGCTACTTGGAAAGAAGAAGATGCTGACGAGTCCAAGGACGACAGCAAAATTGGTTACACAATGCAAGTTGGTTTCTAATAGTTGATAAGACTGGGACAAACTAACTAACATTTTGATGAAAAGAAAGCCGTTTCAGTGTAATACTGAAGCGGCTTTCTTGTTTACAGTGAAAAATGATTGGGTTATAGTTAGTTCAGTTCAATCATCTGCAACTGCTTATAGATGGCTTTGATCTTTTCCTGGTGCTCTTCAGGAACAGTAAGGATTTTAGCCGGATGATTGTTGATAAGCCTCGGGTGAATCACTTCCTCGCTTCCTCTTAGTATTTCTTTGTTTTCGTTTTCTTCCAGATAGATAATCAAATCCGTTAAATTTCCTGAGACGCCGAAGGTGTCGATGTGTTCGATGTATTGTTTGAAGAGGTTGTTGACGGATAATACAAAGGGATCCATGTCGGCAAAACCGTCTTCTTCACAGTATTCTTTGGAGCACATGCTTCTGCATTCAAAGGGTCTCACTTCGTAAATCGGACAGGCATCGTCTTCCAGAATCGGACAACTTCCCCAGAAGGGATCTGAATCTCCCTCCACAGGTACCGGTTCATCATTTGCGTAAATTTCCGCCAGTTTGTTAATGGTCACTTTCGGTTGAAATCGTTTCTTGCCTTTTTCGAGCTTTAGTCTGTCTATTAAATCCAACCTGTTGTTTTCCTTTAAATAGTCCATGATTTCATAGGCTTCCAGACTAGTCATGGTCACATTTCTTGTGCAGCACCCTGAGCAGCTTTTTTTGCAGGCCAGTTCATAATCTTTAATAAAATCATCATAGATTTGATAGATTTTCTTTAAAATTTCTTTACGTCGTTCTAAATTCACAATTCTCCTTCGGCAAATCTTTCCGGAAATGTATTTTGTTTCCGATTTAATATGGTAACGAAAAATCTTGATTGAATATTGCGTCGGTATTCCAAACAGCCTCTATTCACTCTTTCCACCCGTTTCTTGGTCCAAAAGTGCTAGTACGACGAAACAATATCCGGGAATTTTATTTTGAATGAAATATTATAGGTCTATTTTAAGGCAGGGTTTGTGGAAAAACTACTTCAATCATATCTGAATATGATTGTAAATCAGTCTGGAAAAGGAAAACACAAAGTGAATTGTCAAGCGTGGAGGGGATGAGGCATTTCAGTTATTGAAAATGCCTCAAAAATAGCAAATGACTAAAGAATCTGAGAAAGGAACAGCTTTGTTCGTTCTTCTTTTGGATTTTCGAAAAAATGCTCCGGGGTGCCAACCTCTATTATTTTTCCTTCATCCATCATCACAACCTGGTCACCTACTTCCCTGGCGAAACCCATTTCGTGAGAAACAACAACCATGGTCATTCCTTCTTTGGCGAGGGTTTTCATAACATCCAGCACTTCGCCGACCATCTCCGGATCCAATGCGGACGTTGGTTCGTCAAATAACATGATTTTAGGATCCATTGCCAGGGCTCGAGCAATTGCAACCCTTTGTTGTTGACCACCTGATAACTGAGCCGGGTAAACCTCGGATTTTTCGCTGATGCCTACTTTTTTAAGAAGCTGATTTGTTTTCTTGTCGGCATCTTCTTTTGAGCGTTTTCTGACTTTCATCTGCGCCAGGTTGATGTTTTCTCTAACTGATTTATGTGGGAAGAGATTAAACGATTGAAACACCATACCTACTTCAGCTCGAATTTTATTAATATTGACTCCCTTGCCTTTGATATCGACGCCATCAATAACTATCTTGCCTGAATCAGTGGTTTCCAACTGGTTGATACAACGCAAAAGGGTTGATTTCCCGGAGCCTGAAGGGCCACAAACAACTACCACTTCGCCTTTATTGACTTTATAGGAAACATTGTCAACTGCTTTGACGATATGGGCGCCGACAATGAACGTTTTGTTGATATTCTCTAATTTAATCACTGACGGAAAATCTCCTTTCGATGTAGCGGACAAACATGGACAGGGGGAATGTAAGCAACAGGTATAGAGCTGCAACAGTAAACCAGATTTCGAAGACCGCAAAGGTTGAGGTAATAATTTCCCTTCCCGCTTTCGTAAGCTCGGTAATTGCTATTACTGAAAGCAGGGAGGAATCCTTAATCAAGGATATAAACTGTCCTGCCAAAGGCGGCATGATTCTTTTGAAAGCCTGTGGCAGGATGATATAGCCCATGGATTGAAAATAATTCATTCCAAGTGACCTGGCTGCCTCCATCTGTCCCGGATCGATCGACTGAATACCTGCCCGGACGATTTCTGCTACGTATGCCCCTGCAAAAACCGAAAGGGCTATTACTCCGGAGGAAGTTCTACCAAATCCCAGAACCGTGGCTAAAAAATAGTATATAATAAATACCTGCACTAATAAGGGTGTCCCGCGGATAAGCTCCACGTATATGGTTGACAAGCCCTTGATCATCGGATTGGAAGATATACGACCCAAACCGGCAAAAAGACCTATGATCATGCCGAAAAAAGTCGCGTAAATAGAGAATTTTAATGTCAACAAGAGACCTTTTATTAGAATTCCTTGTTGCCAAACCTTTATATATCCCAGCTCGGTATTTTCATTCACTCTTTTTCCAGCCTCAATTCTGAGGCTTTTGGTTTCAACCTCAACCAATTCGACGGTACTATTGTCATAGGTTATTTTAATTTCAGATAACTCACCGTTTTTTGTAATAACGCTGACAACGCCGTCATTTTTTGCAAACTGGTCCACAGGACCATTGAAGAAGAAGTTATGTGGAACCCGGTTCCAGTACCATTTATACTCAACTTTGTCGGTGAGAATTGTTAATCCCCACCCCAGCAGCACTAATACGCCAACCAGGCAAAGATACCAGAAAACCTTTTTAACTAGTTCAGAAGCCATAAAGAAGTGACTCTAAAATTGTAGAATTATGCTATAAACAACAGATTTGTAAAAATCTCGTGACCTGCTTACTATTTTGTCATCCTCGAGAAAAGATGGCTGGATATCTAGCATGATTGACTCTTACTAACCTCTCTTTTCGCGAGAAAAACAAACAGTTAGCAACTCTATAAAATTAAAAAAGGCGGGATAATGTCCCGCCACGAATTAACAGACTATTGTACTTTTTCAAGCCAGCTTGAATCTTTAAACCATTTGGCATAAATTTCATCATAGGTTCCGTCATTTCGAACCTGATACATGAAGTTATTCAGCCAATTCAGAAAGTTAGGATCATTTTGTCGGATTGCCCATCCCAACGGTTCAAATGTAAAAGGCTTGTCGAGATGAACAATTTTACCCTTTCCTTTGCTGCTTGCCATAATGGCGTTGAATGGAAGGTCATATACAAATGCATCGATTTTACCTGCTATGACTTCTAAGGAACCTTCCTGCTCAGTTTCGTAGCTTAGGTATTTTGCCCTGGGAATCATTCTTTTTACTGCCTGTTCTCCTGTGGTTCCAAGTTTGGAAGCTACAGTATACCTTGGATTATTCAGTTGCTCATAGGAAGTAATCTTACCTTCGAGTTTCTTACTCAATAGAATGGTCTGCCCAACAGTAATGTATGGAGAAGCAAAATTGATCTTCAGATTACGTCCTTGTGTGATTGTCATACCTGAAGCGATGATATCAAACTTTTTTGTCAACAAAGCAGCAATAATTCCATCCCAGTTAGTATTAACATATTCAACTTCAACCCCCATGGCCTTAGCCATTGCCGTTGTCATGTCCACATCAAAACCAATGATTTCTCCCTGCTTATCTCTCATTTCGAACGGCATATAACCGGCTTCCAAACCTACCAGTAGCTTACCACGTTTTAAGATAGTGTTGATGGTATCTTCAGCGGCAGGTTGCTGTGCTGTCTGGGCACTTTGATCCTGTTGTCCTTGCTGGCAAGCACTAAGAGCAAAGATAAGAGCAAAAGCCAATACGCCTAACAAAACTTTTTTCATGAAATCCTCCTTTTTTAAATCCTTTGAATAAACCAAGCACCGGGAATACAGAGTAACTGCAAGTGGATGATGGCTATTTCTCCCAAAATTCAATCAGTAACAGATTTGGTTTTATAAAATGCAATGGCCCTTTAATCATAGCGTATTGCAACACGATCTGTTCCTGAGGCGATCTAACGTTTCCGTTAAACTCCTCCATTTACTGAGAAATGTAATAAGTAACAAAATACGCTGCATACTACAACCAAAACTTGGTAAAAACTGGTTTCCAAATATTTTAATTAAGATTCATTTTGCTTTTAATTACAACCTGTTCGCCATTTAACTGTCCTTTTCCGATAAGACATTTGGAATCTATTCAACTTGGATATGGTACCCGATTAACTCTTCAATAAATGCAAACAATGACAATATTGTAGAACAATTCATATACCTATTCACCACAGAGACACAGAGGTCACGGAGAAAAGACTTAAAATAGTAAAAGAATAAATATATGTCGGATTACCGCCACTGCTACTGACTTCTACAAACTCAGGGAGTCAAAAAATCTGGTTAATCTTTGCCGATTTTTTAGGCTTGAAGTCACTTCAATTAATAAAGCTTCGTACCCTTCGTGGTGAAAACAGACAGGGGTTAATTAGGCTGAACAGATACCAATTCATTTAATATAGAATGTGAACGCCTGAATCCAAACTTGATGTTTCAAAAGTTATTACTGAAGTGTATACTCGCAGACAATGATACAACCGGGATCTCACATCAAAAAGCCACGACCAGGAAACTTTATGTCAAAACGGATTGAAAGGTTCTGCCAGGAATTTGCTCTTAAGCCCTTTTATTCATTTGTAAATACCAGACTGAATGATCAAGCAACACGGGAACAGATCGAGACTTTGGAAGCTCTGGAGCCTTTCATCCGCCAGTTTCACGGTAAATTTGTCAATTTCTACGGTTTAGCAAAATCCGGGGCCTTTGATCAAAAAAAATACGAGAATCGTCTTTCAGAGTTCTACTCTGAGTTCTGCGACCAAATCTTTGCTCTTGATCTGGAAAAGGCTGTTGTCTGGTTGCTGGAACAAGATATTCATGAAAACAAGAAACTGTTCCCGAACCGGCCAATAGCAAATAATTATCAAGATATTATGCGCAGCCTTAGTGTCTTGATTGAGCTTTTCAAAAGTGTTCCCGTTTCTGAGCAAGAGACTTATCAAAAGGTTTTCCTTCATGTCCAAAACATACTGTCTCCCACTCTTGACGATGAATTTGAGCAACTTGGAAGGGATCTGTTGGATCAACTGAAGGATTTTGATGCGCGTAAAGACGGCATTGAATCTCCAAAATTCGATGCTCTTAAGTTACAGATTCAAAAGACCAATAAGCAGATCCGTCATTTATTAATGAGCAACAACACCTTTGTCTCTATCCTCCAGCAAATTACTGAAATAAACAAAGCCCTTAAGACCGTCAGAAAGAATGATTTTGAATCCGTTTTGGGGGCCAACGACATTGAAAGGTTTTGGAATGGATTACGGGAATTAGGATACTCAGGCGGAGACAAGTATCTTTACGGCGATTTTGCAAAGTTAAAAAAAGAAATAGTCCCCTGGATTCAAGATGCTTTCCCCGCTACCTCAGAAGTGTTGATTGCTATTTTACAAAACACCTATCAACTACCCGAACTCCCGTTACTGGATAAGGAAATTGTCCCGGAGGCAGTCCACTTATACAGTATTCAACTGCTTGGCGAGGTAGGCCTTCGAACCAGAGAATCAATCAATCTGATCCTGGGCTACCATACCAGGTTTGTCGATAAAATGGTTAGAGATGGAGCGTTTCAAGCTTTAAGAAAAAACTCCGACCAGGTCCAAGACTATTTTTTAGTATCTTTGGGAAAAGCTGACGATTATGACCAGATGCTGCAAATAGTAGATAAACATGACTCCATATTTGAGCACATACAAGCTGAAATGCTCGTAAAAACTTTTGGAGAATCATTTCGAGCCTCTTTAAAAAGGTTGGATGCCACCACCCAACCGGATGGTATCCTGCTGGGTAATTTCATTCGTTCAGCGTACATGAAACCACCCGGTAACGAGTTAGAAGATGCTGCACATCTTAAGTTAGAGAAACTTTTGAATCACTTCGAATTCATCAACAACAAGCTTAATAATTTCAAACGGTTCATAGAATCAAAAACCAAAGATGGTTTTGTGTGTCTGATCAGGATGTGGGGTCTCAATTACATTGTATCCTGGGCACTGACAGATTTTATTGCCGAAGAACGCTTGTTTACATTTATCATCAGGGCTGCGACAGAATCCCCGGTGACAAGAGTCACGACAGTGGGCAGGGTCATTCCGATGCAGGATATTGTCACGTTGCTTTCCAAGGAGCCGGATGCAAAAGAACTGATCCAAAAACTGATGACCTTTCTTTTAAATTCAAAAATCTCTTTTGATTACAGACTATTCAGTTCCCTATTTCAGGTTGTCGCTCAACGGCAGCAGCAACTGAGAAATGGGATCACAATCAGGGATGGATTCAGCGAGCAACGCGGATACACTCAAAGTTTGGAATCGACACCTGTATCCAGTCAAGGATCAGACCTTCAAGATCCCCACATTTTTCACCCTATCGTCGTTTTCCTGATCACCGTACTTCATATGAAGTTTATTAACATTCCCAAAGACGCGTTCGTGGAAACCGATATTAGTCTTTACTTAAACTCCCTGGCTGAACATCAAAAGACGCCTGAATTAGGCTACCAGATGTACCTGGCTCATCAATTGATCTCGTGTATTCCTTATATTAAAGACTTTTCCAGTCAACATGAAACAATCATCCGTAAAACCATTGCAGATTTAGATGAATTTTATAAACGAAAGAACATCCTGTTCCACTATCACCGAATAAAAATTCACCGGGCCCCCTCAAAATTGGATCTGGATTTCTGCATGGAGATTCTTGAAGGATTATCTACAAAAAATCCGGATGATGTGTTGTTCAACCTGAAGCGATTGATGAAAGGTATTGGAGATGAGGCCATCCCCGATATGGAGGAGTACTTTTCTCATTACAGATCTAAAATCGAAAATTTAGGTAAACATTTATCTGCTTTTAAAAAGCGATATCTGAACAAAGAATGGTATGAAATTGCAGAAAGCCCGGAATTTACAAATACAGTGAGGGATTTACCTGGAATCGATGCCGATTCCGCAAGGGATATTATTGCCCTTATAAAACTTGTGAATGCTCTTTCCAATTATTGGACCCAGAGGGTTAACGATAGTTTTTTGCAAGATTATCTTGCAGACGAAGAACAAGAAGCATTTGGAAAAGCCCCGGTGTTGCAAAAATTAGATGTTATCAGGGACAAAAGAGCAACATTTAAAGATCTAATAAATCGATTCGACCTGAATCTAGAGCCATACCAACATATTTTCCTTAAAAGACACGTCATACAGGGTGACTGGAATTTCGATTTTTTTGGTTTCTGGCCTTACTACAAAGAAACCAAATTTGAAGCCTACAACGTGGATCGCAAACTGGCCGAGCTGGAAAGGCTGCTTTTACAGGAACACGTTCGGCAACTTACCGGAAATGATTACCAAATTGATCAGATCAACCATATTCATCTCTCACATTTAAGAGAATTGATGGATTGCCTGCAACGAATCATGGTTCATCTGGTTGATGAGGGTTTGTCGCCATCAAAATACTTTTTGGATACAATCGACGTACTTAAAAAGGATCAGTTAACTATATCCCAGTTACATGATATTTTAGGTATTTTATATCATCGCGAACTTTCCCATATCGACTCATTTATAGCCAACACTTTCGGTCATTTTCCGGCTCAAATTACCAAGGCACTGGGAAGAGAAAATCTGGATTTTGGATTGGAAAAACTAAATGTGAGCAATGAGGAACTGCTTTATCCTTTGGTGCAGGAAACCGTCCTGGGTAATATTATTGGTGGAATTCAGCCGATTCATATATTGGAAGATCACTTGGGAAAGATGATGCAATTCACATCGCGTTTAAAAAAGCTGGATGCATCAAAACTGATTTTTGATGCCGATGAAAGACCTGCAAACAGGCTTTCACCGGTTTATTACGGCTATAAATCTTATGCCCTGCAAACTCTTGCTCAAGACGGATTTAATGTTCCGGCATTAGTTACAATTCCTGTCAATTATTATAGTGATCACCCGGAATTCATTTCCAATGCATGTCATACGGAATACAAAACCCATCTAATCCGTCAAATCCTGCAGTTGGAAAATGAAACCAAGAAGAGGTTTGATTTTAATTTTAGCAAATTGACTGAGGAACAACGGGATTTAATAAATACTTCAAGAAAAGACTCTCACGTATCCGGACAGACCCGTTCACAACTGTTTTTATCAGCCAGAAGTGGTTCTTATCGGTCTATGCCAGGGATTCTGGGTACTGTTCTCAATATCGGTTTCAAAGATGTATTGAATCCTGAGTTTTGTTCTCAAAACATGCGTTTCGACTTAAACACCTACCGCATGTTCATTAGCACCTTTGGTAATGTGGTATTAGGTATTAACGAAACCTCTTTTTCCCAAATCGTCGACGAGAGCAAAAAAGAGATCGAAGACAAGTTTTCCAGAAAAATTAAATGGGAAGATCTAAGTGATGGGCAAATAATCAATATAATCAAAGGGTTTAAGCAGCTAGTCGAATCTCGAAATCAAGAACTTCCCGATGAAAAACAGTATCATATTGATTGGAATGATCCTTTGGAACTTCTGGCAATATCCACAATTGGTGTTTGGAATTCCTGGACTTCATCTGCCGCAGAAAGGCTAAGAAACTTCCTGGATATTTCTCCTGACTGGAAGACCCCCGTGACACTAATGGAAATGAAGCAGGCTGATAAAAATCCCCGGTCATTTAGTGCTATTTTATTTTCGGGTGATCCTCAAGGTAAGATCGACAGACCTCATGGAGACCTGTTGTTTGGGAGACCAGGCGAAGATATTGCTTCGGGCCTGGCTTCGGGAGGTGAACATCTGGAAAACCTGGAAACAAAAGAACCGGAACTGTATTCACAGATAGCAGGCCTTCTGGAACAAATTAAGATCAATAAGGGCTATATCAACGTAGATGTGGAAATGGTCGGGGAGTTTGATCCCGAAACGGAGCACATGGAATTGTTTGTAGTGCAAGAAAGGCAGATGCCTTTGGGTACACGAGGGGAAAGTGAGGATTACAGGCTCACACCAACAGACACCCCTCCGGTTGCAACCGGGAAAGGTGTCAATGGCGGCGTACAACACGGTGTGCTTTTAGACGGCATTGCTCAGGAGTATTACGACCTCCGCGAGACTGTTAAGCAGGTCCGTATTAAATTAGGCTCAAAAGACGAATTTCACGGTCCGGGAATATTTCTTTTAATGAAATACGTTACACCTGAAGAAGCTTTGAAGATGAATATAGAAGGTGTGGACGGGGTGATTACATCAAAAATTGGTAAATCAAGTCATGCCTCAATAGCAGCTAAAAGGGACGGGAAACTGTTTGTTTGCGAGGCGTCTGTGGTATTAAAAGAGAAGGATTGGTTTATTGGTGATCGTAAAATCAACTTGGGGAATTCTGCTGATCCGGATCTTTTTACCATTATCGGCAATCCCAAGTCGGTCTCTCCTTATAGCGGAAACATCTATAATGGCTGCTTACCTTTAACAAAAGTGGTGAAAAAACGATAGCCTTACTCATGATCAAATAAATAGCCTATAGCCCTTAGGCTCTTAAAATATTGCGGTTTTTTGGGGTTGTCCTCAAAGTACTTGCGAAATCGAACGATAAAATTGTCAATGGTTCGAGTCTCAGTTCTCCTGGTATAACCCCAGCCAATCTCAAGCAATTTAGCCCTGGATAAGGGCTTTCCCTTGTTATTGATAAACAGCTTCAATAACTTTATCTCCTGCTCTGTCAGATTCACTTTTCCGGACTTACAATAAGCCACTGCCTGGGCAAAATCGATACTGTTAGTTCCGAAGTTGTACTGCTCAGCGCTTGGTAAAACTTCTGATTCTTGCACCAGGCTGGAATCCTGATTCCAGGAAAAGCGGGTTAACAGTCGTTCGACTCGCAATAGAAATTCATTAAGATCAAAAGGTTTCTGCAAGTAATCATCCACGCCATAATGAAAGCATTCGACTTTATCATCCGGGGAGCTTTTCGCGGAAAGCACTAAAATCGGGATTTTCTCATCTTCCAGACGAATGCTTCGCAGAACAGAGACTCCATCGATTTCCGGGAGCATGATGTCCAGTACAATCAAGTCCGGTTTCCATTCCTTCCAATCTTGCAAGGCAGTCATTCCGTCAACGGCAATCCTAACGTCATACCCTTGCATTGTAAGATTTAAACGAAGACCTTCAGCTATGTGATCATCGTCTTCCACAACCAACACTCTTTTATGTTCTTGCTTTTCCATAGTTTTTAGTCAGACCGGGTACGCTGGTGCAAAATTGGATCATAAGGCAAGATTAATGTGAATTGAGATCCTTTACCCTTGCCCCTGCTTTCTACTTTCAGTTTTCCGCTATAGATTCTTGCTATATTTTCAGCAACATACAGTCCCAAGCCACTTCCTTTTGCCGACATATCATCCGAAGTACCTACCTGATAAAACTTCCTAAATATTTTTTTAAGTTCAGATTTCTCGATACCGATTCCATTATCCAGGAAACGCACCTGAATATTGTTTTTTTGTCGCTGAAATATGATGTCAATTTTAGGTTTATCCGAATCATTGTAGGTGATGGCATTAGTAATAATATTCATTAAGAACATTTCATATAAAGGAAGATTGATATTAAACATGAAATCACCGTCAGCCTGGTTTTCCACAGTGATTTCACTTTTATCAAACAAATGACCGTTCTCACTTAGAAAATCTTTTGTTGCCACTACCAGCTCTATAATCGCTTTCTCACTGGAATAAGTACTGCTTTCAATGCGGGCTAAATTCAGGATTTGACTGACATTATCGGACAGCCGTTCGGCATCCTGGATCATAAAATCGATGTATTTAAGCTGGTCCGATCTTGGCAGTTCATATTTGACAAAGGTCTCAAGGTATAATTTGAGTGATGTAACAGGTGTTTTTAGTTCATGGGTAAAATTATTAATGAAATTGTTTTGCAGTCTGTAAAGCTGCATGATTTTCTGATTGTATACAAAGATCATGAATATACAGATCAAAATAAATCCCACCAGAATGGACAGTACCATAATCACAATCCAGGTCTGTGGTTCCAACGCCTGCTTTGCATCAATATTGAACCGCTTGATAACGGCCCTGAGACCTTCGCTAACCTCCAAATACCAATAAATATAAAGTACCAGCGACAGAAAAAGGGCAATGATAGATGATATCAAAGTGATAATAGGATACATCCATTTTGACTTATTCATCCTCTAATTGCTCCTTCATGGCGGTTTTGATTACTTCGGGCTCGGATTCCGGCTTACGCAGCGGTTCTGAAAACATCCTACTAATATCGGAACAACTATGTGAAGACGGTTTTAAACTCGGTGACAGCCTGACTTCAATACCAGTAGGCAGTCTTCTCTTGTAAAACTTTCGTCATTGAGAAGTTTTACAAGGGGAGGCTGTTTTGGTTAGTACTATTGTCTACGAATCGGTTTGGAAAAGTTCTCGTTGTTTTAGGTAGGTGGCCAGGGATCATCCGATTCATGTCCCGTTTCGATCAAAGTTATCAGGTTAAAAAGAATACGAGCTGTCAGCCCCCATATCACATCGTTTTTATATTCATATAAGTAACTCGGCACCTCAAACCCTTTCCAATTGTATGTTCCGACTGAAAACGAGTGATTTGATCTCAGGAATGAAAATGGAATGACCAGAAGTCTTTCCACTTCGGTTTCGCTGGGGCTGAAATTAGCGGGGTAAGGCAAAAGCCCTACAAAAGGGGTGACCCAAAAGCTGGAAACCGTTGTAAATTGGGGTTTCAGTCTGCCCCACAATTCTATGGATTCCCTGTTAACACCAAATTCCTCTTCCGTCTCTCTCAAAGCCACACTTGAATCATCATTATCCCGTTCATCTCTGGAACCACCGGGGAAAGATATCTGGCCACCATGAGGTCCCTGGTCATCCGGTCTTTTCATAAAAACCAGGTGTAGTCCTGTTGGCCGCAAATAAAATGGAATCAAGACAGAAGCTTGCTTAAAACTGGAAGGAGCTGTCTCAATTTTTGGTCTATATTGGCTCAGCTTTGTTTTTATGTCATTGGCCAGGGAGTCCGCCATCACTATTTAAGATAAGAGTTAATGAAATCTATAATTGGTTTTTTCCCTTCAATAATACCGTAATGCCCTTCGCATAAAACATCCGGTTCCAGTGTAATCAGCTTTTTTAAGGACTTTCTATAGTCACTTTCATCAGATTTTAAGCTGGGATGTAACGGACCGTGAACATCTTGACCAAAAATGATGGTTTTTCCATCTGACTCCATCATATAGACTACGGATCCGGGTGAGTGTCCCGGGATATGGATGGCTGATATTTCACGCCCACCGACAAATATCGATTCTTTGGATTTCTTCAATTTTCGATCGATTTTTACGGGAGAAATGGTTGAATCATACCATGTGGCTGCGGTTACGATATTATCACCTTCTTCCAGATAGATCGCATCCAGTTCATGAGCAACGGTTTTGCATCCAAGTTTTTCTTTAAGTGATTTGGCACCGCCAGTATGATCATAATGGCAATGCGTTATCAATAACAGGTTGATTTGCCTGGGGTTAATTCCCAATGACTCGATATTCGCTAAAAGGCTCTTTTCTTCGTGTCCACAGCCGCAGTCGACCATCAGTGACTGGCCATTTATCGTAACAAGAAAAATTGCTGCATCTTGTGCCGAAGTAAATCCCTCACCTCCGACTTGATAAACTTCACTGGTAATTTCCATGAAATATAAACTTAAAGGTTACGTCCTTGTAATTAGAGTTGTTTCAAAATCTTATTTTTTGTTGTACATAAATAATAATGCCAGTCTTTAAATCCATCAATCAAGCGAGACCTTACAGACTTGTTCGGATTTGGCACGGCAAACCATTCTTGCTCAATCACTCACGTTTAAAGGAACCAATATTTAACCGTAACCGCTTAGCTGTTGATCTATTTGGCACTAACCCTCATTTCCATTGATTGTTCTTTTGATAACGCTTTCAAAAAACTATAATACGATTATGAGCTACTCGAAAAGCTTATTCATAAAAATGCCGAATGATTTTCTTTTCCTGAGTCATCTTCTTCCCCAAAAATTACAATTCAAATTGTCATGACACAAAGATCATCTATCCTTTGCCCGGACTGCAATAAACTCATAAGCAACTATATTGATGAATGCCCGCACTGCGGATTGAAGTCACCGGGTCAAAAAAGCAAAATTTACAAACTTTTCGGAGCCAATCAGCGCAGTTTTGTGAAGATTATCATAACCGTCAATGTGATATTTTTTGTTGCTTCTTTTTTAGTGCCGTTGATTTTTCCTATAGGTGGTCCTCTGACAGGGAGATCATTAGGAATATTACCGGCACCAAGAAGCCAGGCTCTTGCTTTATTGGGCTGGGCTGACCTTCGAATGCTTGCAAGAGGAGATTGGTGGGTTTTAGTTACAGCCATGTTTTTGCATGGTGGCATTTTGCACATTATGTTTAATATGCTGTGGGTTCGAGATCTTGGTCCTCAAGCAGAAGTAATGTTTAGCCCTCACAAAATGTTAATCATTTATGTACTTTCAGGAATCGGAGGCAATGTAGCAGCAGTCTATACCCCCGTTGTTGCAAATTCTGTCTTATCCCTTTCTATGGGTAACTACCCGGTTGTTGGTGCATCAGGGGCAGTTTTTGGCTTGATTGGAGCAATCATAGCGTTTGGAAAAAAACGAGGTGGATTCTGGGGACGTCAAATCGTCCGGCAACTTGGCATGTGGGCAGCTATTTTAATCGCCATGGGATTTATCTTTCCGGGTATAAGCAACGCCGGTCACATTGGAGGCTTTGTTTCAGGCTACCTGGTTGGCCGTGTAATGCCTTTGCGCAGTACTCCTTCGGCAAACAAAATTTACATCGTGCTTGGTACCGGTATGCTGGTTTTATGTGGGTATTCGTTTTTTCAAATGATATTGCGACTTATATACGTTCATTCCCAATTGTAGGACGATGATGCATGTTTTGATGCAAGAAAACCCGCCGTTATCTTAAATTCTCAATTAAGAATTTAGCTAAATGCAGCATGACAATAGGCCATAATCCGGGAATACAATCTGAAAATCTGTTTTGAATGGATTTAGGAAAATTAAGTGAGGAGTCAAAGACTCGGTTAACTTTTTCGATCCGAATAAGTTAACCGGCAAGAATCTAAATGAAAAAGAGGCCAACCAAGCGTTTTAAGGTCTTAATCAAAAGATCTCTCAAGAATAAAGACCTTAAAAAGTTGTTATTAAGCATCATGAGCATAAAGCATCAAGTCAACTGCCTTGTTTGAGTAGCCCCATTCATTGTCATACCAGCTGACGATTTTATGGAAATTGTCATTTAACCCGATTCCGGCTTTGGCATCGAATATTGATGTTCTGGGATCTGTCATAAAATCAGAAGAAACAACATCTTCATCAGTAAATCCCAAGATACCTTGCAATTCTCCTTGAGAGGCTGATTTCATTGCTTCGGTTATTTCTTCATAGCTCGCCGCCCTATCCAGTCGAGCCGTTAAATCAACCACGGATACATTCGCTGTAGGTACCCTGAAGGACATACCTGTCAGTTTACCTTGTAATTCGGGAATAACTTTGCCGACAGCTTTGGCCGCTCCTGTTGAGGAAGGAATAATATTGGAGAACCCTGCCCTACCGCCTCTCCAGTCTTTTGCAGAGGGCCCGTCGATTGGTCTTTGAGTAGCAGTTACCGAATGAACCGTGGTCATCAATCCCTCTACAATGCCCCAATTATCGTGAAGAACCTTGGCAATAGGAGCCAGACAATTTGTTGTGCACGAAGCGTTGGAGATGATTTTCATGTCTGAGGAATAACTATTGTGATTGACCCCCATGACAAACATCGGGGCGTCCTTTGAAGGAGCGGAAATTGCTACTTTTTTAGCACCAGCCTTAAGATGGGCATCAGCTTTTTCCAGGGTGGTAAACAAGCCTGTCGCCTCCAAAACAAAATCCACATCCAAATCACCCCATTTTAAATTTTCCGGATTTCGTTCCGAAGTCACACGAATAGTCTGTCCGTTAACTACCAGTTGACCATTATCTACAGAGACCTCCCCATCGAACTTCCCATGGCTTGAATCATATCGAGTCATGTAAGCCATATAGTCAACATCAATTAAGTCATTAATTCCCACCACCTGAATATCGTCACGAGCGCTCATGACACGGAACGCCAACCTACCGATTCGTCCAAATCCATTTATTCCAACTTTTAAAGTCATTCTATTCTCCTGATAAAATTGTATTCTTACCTTAACCGGCAAGGATTATTGGTGCAACTTAGTCAATTAGTACTTTCATCCATCTATAATGCTCTTTTCTCTTTTGATTGGTGACATCTACAAGCGTACCATGTCTGCAATAAAAGGCAATAATTACATAGTCTTTTACAAGTTTGAGCCCAAAAAAAGTGAGGTCCGGCTTCTTTACATTTTCTTCACAAACTTATCTGATTTCACAGGACAAAAAATTCAAATCGGAGAATAGTGACCCGAATAAAATCTCTCTATGGTCAGTCTCATTGATTTGCAGTAAACTACACATAAATCCAATATCACTTCACAAACCTTTGGAAATAAGCATCAATACATTGTTGGCATATTACTTGATTTTATATGCTATCAATCCTTAAATGGTTTCCAATTGGAAAGCCAATAACAAATTAGCTGTTAGATTCAAGAGTTATTATGGAACCGGAAGTTGTCGAGCAGGGTCAATCTGTCAATGATGCGACCATTAACAGAGAACAAGAGGAAAGCACCTCGAACGAAAGAGTTGTCCCGAAAGATTTTGCCCAAAGGCTGGCGGCAAAAATTGCTTCCATTAATGAAAGGGAATTGGATGAAGAAGTAGCATCCAGCCAGGTAGCATCAATAATCTATCGAAATATGAATTCAGCGGAAATGTTCCCCTATTTCATTGAAACGATAGAGGCTTTACTACGCAACGAAGACAACCAAAGATTTGCGGCAACAACCTGGACGGCTGTTTTATGGCATGAAGACGAACACCCCGAATATCGCCAATTCCTTGAAAAAATTCTGGATTTCGTAATCTCGGGTCATTCAAAAGCAGATCGGCCTCCCTACGAAAGTGATGATATCGAAGGTGAATTCTCTGCTTATGCTTATTATCTTGGAGAGTCCTTTATTCAGATGATGAAGCTGAATAGCGATCTCTACAATGTTTTAACAGACATTTACAGCTACGTTATCCGCACTGAGATGCATCGGGATTTAAAAAGGAAAAAAGACGAAGCGGATAAAAAAAGAGTTATTACCGGCAGAAAAAGAGATCGCGATGGAGATATTGTCAATCCCAAGAAGCTTTACGACGATATTGTGGATTACATTTCCCAGCGAGGAACGTTCCGCTCTGATACCCTCAACCAGAAGAACCCCAACGAGTACATTATTATCCTGGCAGACCGTATGCGAAGTACACGACGCTACGTGATTCAGGACATCATGAACCGGTTCGCACTTGAGAAAAAGAAACAACTTGAAAAAGAACTCAGGGAAAGGGAAGCAAGTGCTGAAGAAGTAATTACTGCCGTCACTCCTTTCAAACACGGCCTGTATTTGTTTTGGCTGGAAAAAAGATATAATTTCAAATATCTGGCAGTAGAAAAAGTAAGAATTACATTACAAATTTTTGCCATATTCCTGGGATTGGGGGCCGTGGGTGTTGGATTTCTGGAGCTGGCTCCTGTGAGTCTGATTGAAGGTCTTTTGATTGGAGCAATGATGACAGGATATGCAAAGATGTTCTGCTCTCGTTACGTCTTTAATGCGTTTTATCCCAAAGATGTAACTGTTGAACTGGAAAAAGACGTGGGCGCATTCACCCCGGTCTTTCGAAAGATGTCGCTGCAGCAAATGAACTCTTTTATGCTGAAACAGATCAAAGAGCCTGACAATGCCTTACTGCTGCACCTGTTACCGGAGTATGTCCGCTATATTTTTGCTGTGATGCCGGACCGCACTGAAATTCTGATGACCAAGGAAAACATTAATGAATTGATGGAACGGGTTGAAGTAAATCTCAGTAAATTTCAGAGAGGACGTTAGATACGATCAACCGGAAAATTCATTATAAGGGTGGCGATGATCCGGACCCTTCATTTCTATAAAATCACACATCCCTTTTAAACGAGAATATATTCTGGAATAGACTCGTTGTTCAAGCGTCTCCTTTTTTTGTTTTTCTTTAGCTCCCTCTTTATCTGTTCTTACAAAGACAGGTTCCACATAGGTTGTGCTCTTTTTTTCCGTGTAGTTTGTTGTAAAAATTGTGGTTTTCCGCATATTGTATCGATTGGAGATAATCGAATCCAGAATGGCTATTTCCCAATCGCTTTTTCGACCTTTTCCCAACTCATCAACAACGAGAATTTCAGCATTATTGATTTTCTCCAGTAAACCGGATTCGGACAGACCCTTGTCATACCCTGTTTTAATTTCACTGAGCAAACTGGAAAACTCCCTGAAAATCCCGGGAATCCCGTGATTCAACGTGAAATCTCTTAAAATGGTACTCACCAATCTTGTTTTGCCGACACCGACTCCTCCCATAAAAAGAAGTCCTTTGCGATTGCCATTTTTATAATTCCTAAAGAAGAAAGATGCTGTTCGCAGAGCCTCTTCCAGTGAAGGATCACCAGAAACATCGAAATTTTCAAAGGTAGCATCAAAAAACTGACCGGGAATTTGCGCATTGTTAAAAAGCGTAATCCGTTGATCCAGATTTTTACATTCACAGGGAATAGCTTGTTCCCTTTCCTGTTCGTCATATTGAAAAAGAAAGCCGGTACCGTCACAGGTTTTACATTCGCCAAAACAACTCGGACAATATTCCGCCCAGGCATACTGGCCTTTTGCAACTACCTGAATCTTTGTATCTTCACAATTTCTACACTTTCTTTTTACCTGACTACCCATTAAATACTCCTTGAAGCAAATGACATATTTCTAAAAAGGCTCATACCGAATCCACTAAGATCAGCCGCCGTTTCAGATCTCTTTCCACTGAGATAACGGGTTGTCTTTTAATACGTTAAACGTTAGCATCATTGGATATGAATCGGCCTGGAATCGGTTCATTCCTGCCTTTGAATGGTAACAGTGTAGTGCCAACACCCGGACTTGTAAAACCCTTTTATCGGCAAGGCTGGTAATGAACCATTGCAGTATTCCGCAAACAGAATTCAATCCGAGATTATGAAAAAAAAGATTATTATCGGCTCTGATCATGGAGGGTATGATTTAAAAGAGATTTTGATCAAACACCTTGAGGAGGCTTCTTACGAAGTTGAAGATGCAGGCTGCTTCAACGGGGAATCCGTTCACTACCCGGAAATAGCAAAAGTGGTTGCATCACAAATTTCCGGCGGGAGTTTTCAACAAGGAATCCTGGTTTGTGGAACCGGAATTGGTATGTCCATAGCTGCAAATCGATTTAACGGTGTCAGAGCCACATTATGTCATGACCACTTTACCGCCAGAATGTCTCGCGAACATAATAACTCTAATATATTGGTTTTAGGGGGAAGAGTGACAGGTGACGAGGTTGCCCGAGATATTCTTGAAGTATGGCTCAATACCGATTTTCAGGGCGGACGCCACAGTACCAGAATCGGAATGTTTGACGAGTTAACCTGATATTGAGGATTTTCTTTCACGAATTTTATAACTCCTTTTCAGCATAAAACCATGAAAGACTTAAAAGCGTTCGACCAAGAATTGTATCAAGCCATTGAAAATGAGCAGAAAAGGCAAGTAGAAAAACTTGAACTGATTGCTTCGGAAAACGTAGTATCCCCAAGAGTTCTGGAGGCCACAGGGTCAGTTATGACCAACAAGTATGCAGAGGGATATCCCGCAAAAAGATATTATGGTGGCTGCGAATTTGTTGATAATTCGGAAAACCTGGCCATTGAAAGAGCAAATGCCATCTTTGGCTCTGACCATGCCAACGTGCAGCCTCATTCAGGCTCACAGGCAAATATGGCAGTTTACATGGCTGAACTCAAACCGGGCGATACCGTGTTGGGAATGGATTTGTCCCATGGTGGCCATCTCACCCACGGTTCTCCTGTAAACTTTTCCGGCATTTTGTATCAGATAGTACATTACGGTGTAAGAGAGGATAATCAACACATCGATTACGACCAGGTTAAGGATCTGGCCAAGGAGCACAAGCCAAAAATGATCGTTGTTGGGGCAAGCGCTTACCCAAGAGCAATTGATTTCAAACTGTTCAGAGAAATAGCAGATTCAGTTGGTGCTGTTGTCATGGTCGATATGGCGCATATTGCCGGATTGATTGCTGCCGGTGTCCATGACAATCCTGTTCCTCATGCACAGTATGTGACCACTACAACCCACAAAACCCTGCGAGGTCCCAGGGGAGGTATGATCCTTTGTCAGGAAGACTACACAAAGAAGCTGAATTCCAAAATTTTCCCGGGAATTCAGGGAGGTCCGCTTTGCCACGTGATTGCGGCAAAGGCCGTGGCACTTAAGGAAGCACAAAGCCCTGAATTTAAGGAATATGCGAAGCAGGTTATTAAGAACGCACAGGCCTTGGCCAATGCATTAATTGCAAAAGGATATCATCTGACTAGCGGTGGAACGGATAATCACATGATGTTGGTTGACTTGACCAACAAAGATATCACCGGTAAAGAAGCTCAATTCGCCCTCGATAAAGCCAATATCACCACAAACAGAAATACTGTACCATTTGAAACCAGAAGTCCTTTTGTTACCAGCGGTATCCGCTTAGGAACCCCTGCTCTGACATCCAGAGGATTGAAAGAAAAAGATATTGAAACAATAGCCGATTTTATCGATCAGGTTCTGGTTAATATATCTGATGAGGAAAAAGTCCTTAAAATCGGTGAAACGGTAAAAGAGTTTTCCTGCTCCTTTCCGGAATTTGAGGATACCTTTTAGTCAAATGTTTGGACTCAGCCGGGAAACAATATGCAGGAAGGCGAACAGAGAGAAAAATACAGAGAAACAATCAGACAGGTAATCCTGCAGGCAGGTGCCCTGGCCAAAGATTACTTTAGAAAATCATCCGGATTGACCTTCAACAAAAAAAGTCCGAAAGACTTGGTAACGGAGGCGGATATTCATGTTGAGAGATTTATCCGGGGTCAGTTAACCGGGAAATTTCCGGGGCTGGGATTTTGGGGCGAAGAAACAGGCAAAAGCGAAGAATTGGAGAACTGCTGGGTCGTTGATCCAATTGATGGAACCCATTCTTTTTTCAGGGGCCAGTATTTTTGGAGCATCAGCATTGCTTTGAAACTGAAAGGAGAGTTGCAGTTGGGCGCTGTATACGCTCCAGCCCTCGATGATTTATACTTGGGTGAAACGGATAAAGGATCCACTAGAAACGGGCATCCCATTTCATGCTCTCAAACAAATGCTTTGAATGAGGCCATGGTCTGCACAGGCTTTGCCTGCCTGCGATCAGATCTTGAAGATAACAACCTGGGCAGATTTACCAGGGTTGCTTTAAAAACAAGGGACCAGAGAAGATGTGGCTCTGCAGCCCTTGAAATGTGTATGGTAGGAGACGGACAACTGGATGCTTTTTGGGAACAGCACTTAAACCTTTACGACGTAGCAGCTGGTGCAGTTATAGCGCAAGAAGCCGGTGCCATAGTCAGCGATTTCAGTGGGAAAAAGGGATTAAATCCGGAGGAAGTGCTTGTATCCACTCCTTCACTGCATCAGGACATGGTCGATTTAATGTAGTGGCTTTTGTGTTTAGTTGATGATGGGGTCGAAGGGATCTGATTGATCGAAAAGATGTTCCGGATCTGCACCAAGGCTTTTGAACGCTTCATCCCACTTTTTAACGAAGTCGACTTCAAAGAGCAGATCGAGATCAAATTCACCATACCACCATGACCCTTCTTCGATTTCACGGTCAAGTTGCTTTACGCCCCACCCGGAATAGCCAACACCTGCATAAAAAATTTCCGGGCAGTTTTCGTCAGATAAAAGTGGAATTAGCTCTTGAGCAGACGTTAAATAGAAATTATCATGGACCTTGATAGTAGAAACCCCTTGAAAAACAGGTGAATGTATCGCCCAGAAAAAATCGGTTTGTACGGGTCCACCGAATAAAATAGGAATTTCCAGTGATTGTTTGTGGTCGATTTTCATCAAGCTCAAAGCATCCTTCACCATTGTACCCGTTGGCAGATTTATGATGAATCCTAAGGCCCCGCTGTCTTTGTATTCCGCCATAAGAATCACGGAATTGGAGAAAATAGGACTTTTTAAGGACGGCATGGCGATTAAAAAGTTTGCTTTACCAAATGTCATGAGATTCCTATGTCATCCGGGTTGCTTGCTGTAGGTTTCTTGAAAACGAATATGCTTCTTAACGTCAGGATGAAACTTTTTTGATAATTAAGCAACAAAAAGAGGACTTTTAAATTAAGCATTAATCATCACTGAATATCGACAAATGAAGAATACTAGCCGAAAGATCTGTGCAATTATTCTGCCACTGGTACTGATGTTGAGCACCGCTGCCTGCCGAAAGCTTGATAAAGACGGCGGTTACTACGACGAAGAGACAAAAACATACAAATACGTCACCCCAACCAAGCACGGAATTCAAAAATCAGCCCTGCAGGTGTTTAGCCCGATACCGGGAAAACTTCAGCAGGTTTACGGGATAGTAACACGTATCGAAGCTGATGCAAAATCTTTTTGGTTGAAAATAGACGATAGAAAACCCTATATGATTTTGGCCGAAAGCCTGTCCGGTGGTAACAGAAACGACAAAACCAAAGAACTTAAAATACAGCTTAAACATGTTTCTCCACAAGGTTCAGTTTCACGTAGAGGCAACTTTAGAAAAAAATGGCGAGATCATGTGATAGCAAATTTAAAAAATCAGATGGTTAACAGACAAGTCCTTGTTGAAATCGATTATGAAGAAAAGGCAAGGAAACTTTGGGGGATCTGTTTTGTGGTGGTCAAAACTAAAGATGGAGATCGTGCCAGAAATATTAATCTTTGGATGATTAGACAGGGACTCTCCTACTATTTCATTGATAGGGGCAAAGCCGTGGAAGACAAGGTCTTTCGCAATGCTCAGTTGATAGCGAGAAAGAACAAAGCCGGGCTTTGGAAGTATCAATAAACCCCGGTCATCGAATTGCAAACATAGCTATCACCTTGTAGCTCGCTCGGGCTTCGCAGTTAAGTGATCCATTTCGGGTAATACCTGATTGAAGCCTGCTATTCTCGCAGGCAGTTTTTATTATAACATTATTGTAATTTGAAGGAGTTTACATGGCAGTAGAACGAACACTATCTATCATCAAACCTGACGGTGTAAAAAAAGGAGTGATTGGAAATATTTTGAATCGTTTTGAGACAGCCGGCCTGAAACTGGTTGCGATGAAACTGGTTCAGCTTAGTAAAAAAGAAGCCGAGGGCTTTTATGCTGTTCATAGCGATAAAGGTTTTTTTGATGAACTCACCACGTTTATGTCTAGTGGACCGGTCGTGATTTCAGTGCTTGAAGGCGAAGACGCCATCGCTAAAAACAGGGAACTTATGGGAGCAACAAATCCGAAAGATGCAGCCCCGGGAACCATTCGTGCGGATTACTCCGATTACGTCGGTGAAAACACTGTCCATGGCTCTGATGCTCCTGAAACTGCCAGAACTGAAATCGCTTATTTTTTTGCCGAAACGGAACTGGTAAATTAATTTCAAATTGATATCCTAAAAAGCAGGGTCTTTGTGCAGAGCCCTGCAAGGAACGCTATTCAGCAGTAAATTGTGATTGACAAGCAGAGCCAAAGCTCGTACCAACAAAAAGGCTGCCTCAAGATTTTTCTAATTGAGGCAAAAGATAACAAGTGAATTAAAAATCAACACGTTAAAGATTCTCTAATCATTGAAGTATAGGAGCACCATTGATTTTACGAGACTTGAGACTGAAGTTTAAGGAAACCATGCCGATTAGTGATGGATTTTTTAAACTTATGCAAAAAACCTTCGGTTTTTATACTTCTATCTGTAACGAGTTTTTTAAAAACCTGGGGAAAAATGTAGAATCGAATAACCTGGGAACTTATCTGCAAAATGAAATTCGACCAAAACTGTTTGATCCCAAGCATTGCAAAGAGATCGAATCGATTAAAAAGCAGTTTTTGTCTGAAAATATAAAATTGGAACAATTTGTTGCAGAGAACAATTTTGATGTGGATTTTATAAATGATTTCAGTCAACTGAAAAAAGTATCTGATGCCATTTACGAACTGCTGCAGACTCACTGGGAATTTTACAAATATGAGAAATCAGTCGCCAGTAACGAGGCAATCATCGCTTTTATTCTGGAGATAGACAGGATAGGAATTCGCTGGGACGTTTATCTGGAAAAATATTTAACAGTCTCGGGAGTACTAAAATCGATTGTTGGTGATGTACAAAAGGACGGCTTTTCTCAATTGAGTGTCCGTTACCATTTGCCGAAAGATAGCAGCTTTACCCTTGAAGTGTGCACCAATTTAATCAACTTCTTTCAAACCAGTTACGAGTTTGTTTTAAAAATTCACGATCTCGCGGAAGATGCTCCACTCCTGGAAATCAATAATCTAAATGTTGGGAATCC
>JAKSDL010000770.1 GCA_022360105.1 Pseudomonadota bacterium | reverse complement strand
TCAGAAATTTTGCAGCCTCACGAAATGATCCGCGCATCTTCATAAAGGAATCAAAGCGTTTATCCTTGAGCATCTTTTCTTCTGCCGATTCAGAGGCAGAGGCCTTTTTACTTGCTTTCTTGAGTTGAAAAACGACCGTTCCAATAACAAGAAAGATTAGTCCGGAGGTAGAAATGAAGAGCCAGAATATTACACTTGATGAGAACATTTTTTCTATTTTAGATTAGTGATTTTTTGTATTGTGAAAGCTTTGCTTTCCATTTTCATATCAACCACCCAGAATCTGGGAGACTGTTTTGGATATATCGCCGGTCATTTGCATCCAGATGATATGGGAGATGCCTAACAAAGACACTGCTAAAAGGGCCACAAAACCGTACCACTTTTTTAGACCAGGAATGACTGTTTTTGACTCCTTTTCCAGTGTGTGCATGTAGCTTTCAGCAAACAGTTTTTTATCCATCCTGTTCAATTCAGGTGGTTTTTGAAAAATGAAGGTATACAGCTGATCTTTGTATGTTTCTATCGCTCCCGCGTCATTTACACCGTGATACTTGCCCCTGAATCCAAGTGATAAGGCCAGGAGGAACATGATAGCGATCTCTGTATAAACCGGGTCTCTTTCTTTCAAAAGAGAATCCAGTTTTAGAAAAAAGATATCTCCGCCGGCATTGCTGCCGAAAAACTTTGTTTCTAACAAAAATCTACTCCATGCCTCCTGGCCGGCCCAACTCATGGTCAAAAAGACCTCATCCGCGATGGCAGTCATAATAAACAGCGCATCATTGTATAACTTGGTGCCCATTTCCCCGCCGGATTTTCCTGCAGCTATCTGCTGATTTTCGAACATCGAAATCAATTCCTGATAAACCTGGTTTGATGACAATTTCGAATCGTCGTCCTTGCTTTGCTGCTTTTCGATTTTAGCATCATCAGAATAGATCCAGGTGCCGGCTTTCGCCATGGTTTTTAATTCTTCCAATCGTACGTAAAACTGGTGGAAGTGCTGCAACAGGAACTTTTCTTTGTTTTCTACTTCTGGCATTTCAGGGACCTTAGTTTTAACTTTGTTTATTGATGGGTAATGAGTTATCTAACCCACGAATTCTTTAGATCAAGCCTATTTAGTCAATTGATGGGTAACGAGTTACTCATCCTACAACTATAGACACAGATTATCTGCCTGGACCATTTGCAGGGCTGAGCAGACATCCAGTTCACAGGCTTTGCGGTAATCCACACACATTTCAATTTTCTTGCCGATTTTCTTATAAGTGTCTCCACGATATACATAGCCTTTGGGATTGGTTCCATCCAGTCTGATTGATTGGTTAAAATCCCTTAATGCCTTATCAAACTGTTTCATTTCCAGATAAACCAAACCTCTATTTCCAAATGCCCTTGCATACTGAGGATCAAGTTGAATGGCGTTATTGAAGTAGCTCAGCAATTCTGTTTTTGATGCTTCACCGCCTCTTTTCAACGCCAAACCATTTTCCACCCAGTCTTTTGCTGTCAACTGTTTGCTCTTATCCAACAGTGAATCCAACAGCGATTTAACGCTGGCCTTGTATTTTCCCTCCGGAAATTCCTGTAGATATCCTTTGTAATCATCCACGGTATTAGTGACTACAACAGTATCAAACCAGGCTTTCTCTCTTAATTTTTTTACTTGTGGCAAGTATTCACCCAAGGGGAAATTTTTAATATAGGCGTCGTAATCATCGACCTTATTAGAGATTCTGGCCCTTTCAAATGTTCGTTTTTCTTTTAATGCCTTTACCTCTACAATATGAGGGCCGGCCGGATACTCTTTCATATAATTGTCATAAAACTCGATAGTATCAGCTTGTCGGGCCTGTTGATAAACCAATGACTCTCTATGAAGCGTGGCCTCTTTGAGATAAAGACCCTTGGGGAAATTGTTCAGGTATTCATCATAGGACTGGATCGTGTCGAGTCTTTTGGCTTTGTCAAATTGCAATTTTTCCTTGGCAGCCATAACCTGGGTGGCGTATCCACCTTTTGGATAATCCTTTAAGTAATTATCGTATTCATCCAGGGTGTTTTGTTTTTTAGCGTATTCATACATGGTTTTTTCACGCATTTTTTGAACCAGGGCTCCATATTTTCCTTCCGGAAACAGGTTGAGATATTCATCATAAACCTGCACCGTTTCCTGTCTTCTGGCATGCTCAAACCAGGCTCTTTCTTTCAAGGCTTCCACCCGTTTAGTAAATTTGCCATCAGGGAATTCCGTCATGTAGTCATCGTACCCCTGAATATTATTCTGTCGCCTCACCTGCTCGTAAAAGACTTTCTCTTTAATTTTTTTAACCGCATCTACATAGATTTCGTTGGTGCTGTCATCCAGAAATTCATTGCAGGCATCAATGGTATTTTCTTTTTTGACCTGCTCAAACCAGGCTTTTTCTTTGAGTTCTTTGATTTTGTGGATAAACTTTCCAGACGGGTACTCCTCGCTATACTCATCATAAACGCTTACTTTGTTGGTAATGATGAATTTCCTGCGGATTTTGCGGTAGGTAGCTTCGTCTGCAAACTCACTGTCGCCATAGTCGGTCAGAAACTCCTTGTAGGCTTCCAAGGTATCTTTTTGTTTCACAGCATCAAAAGCCTTTCTATTGCGGAGAGAAAGCGCCTCTTCCGCGAATTCACTGTCACCATGAGTTGCCAGAAATTCTGTATAACCGGTAAAGGTGTTTCGCTGTTTGGCCTGCATAAAGGCACTTTCCGCGCAGCCAGCCAATATGACAAGCGCCGGTACGATTAAACCATAATAACCGCAGAGGGTCAGTGATTTTTTAACAATCTTGCTATACCTTTTCATGGTTCTGTTTTGTGAATAGGGTTTAGAAAACTTACTATATAAAGGTCGTAGGCCGAAGGCCTAACAAAAACTATCATTGTTTAAATTCGTGCTCGTGACCGCAAACGTGAATGTTCTCGTTGTTACTTGAGACAGAGTTTTATTAACATTGAAACTATCCTGATAAGTAAAATCTTCCTTTGGGTAAGTGTCTCATTAAGCGTAACTTTCACTCTCCAAAGCATCATCATTCTTTTTTTGGTTGACTGATTCCGGGTTGTTCTGCTTTGGGCGATACTTCCTTAAAATCGGGTGTTACTGGCTTTGGTTCAGTTTCATAAGACAAGGCCGATTTTTTGGTATTGGTTTTTGCTACTTCGGTTGAATCAGAACTTTGTGATTCCTCTTCAGGTGACGTGGAAGCAGTGAGCTGGGTAGACGGATTCTGTTCCGATCGATCCATTCCCATACCTGTCAGTAATCCCAGAAAATAAACCAAAATCAATAACACAATCATGCTGATGATAAGGGTAACAATTGATCTTTTTTCAAAACTGTATTCAGACATATGACATTTTAGATTTATGATTTTAGATATAGGGATTTTTAGTTTGTGAAAGCTACGCTTTCGATTTATTTATTTTAATTCGTAGGTAAAGTGGCCTTCTTTGTTGAGGGCGACGTTTACTTGTTCGAAATCTTTACCTTCCGCCATTTTCACCAGGATTTTTTCCGAAAGTTCGGGCAAGACGTTGTGTGTGAGAATAGTGTCTATATTTCTTGCTCCGCTTTCTACTTCTGTGCATCTGGAGGTGACGGCTTCAATAAGGGCCGGATCGAAATTTAACGTGGCGTTGTTGTGTTCCAGGAATCGCTTTTTAATTTTGTCGAGCTTGAGATCCACAATTTTTCGAATCTGATCTTCACCCAGGTGAAAATATGGAATCACAACCAATCTCCCAAGAAACGCAGGTTTAAAATGCTGCAAAAGACTGGGTCTAATTTGCTCCAGCATATATTCGGGATCTGGCTGGGTATCAGATTCCGAACAGATTTTGCTGATTACATCCGTACCCAGGTTGGAAGTTAATAGGATAACTGTATTCTTAAAATTGATTTTCACTCCCTCACCATCTTCGATAATTCCTTTATCAAAAACCTGGTAGAATAATTCCATAACATCCGGATGCGCTTTCTCAACTTCATCCAAAAGTACCACACTAAAGGGCTGCCTTCTTACAGCTTCTGTTAACACTCCCCCGGTTCCGTATCCAACGTACCCCGGAGGTGCTCCTTTTAGGCCCGAGACTGTGTGTGCTTCCTGGTATTCAGACATATTGACTGTGATAACATTTTCCTCTCCACCATAAAGAAGCTCTGCCAGGGTAAGTGCCGTTTCGGTTTTTCCTACACCGCTGGGACCCACCAGCATGAACACTCCGATGGGCTTTCCGGGATCTTCCAGTCTTGCTCGCGAGGTCCGAATCCGTTTGGCAACAGACTCAAGTGCGTGGGATTGACCGATGAGCCGTTCTTCCATCTTTTCTTTCAAGGAAAGCACTGACTTGATTTCGTCTGTCATCATTTTTCCTACTGGAATTCCGGTCCAACCGGAAACAACCGAAGCGATAATATCCGAATCGACTTCAACATGAGCCATCGGTTCTTTTTCCTGTAGCTCTTTCAGGCTTGATTTTGATTGCAACAATGCCTGTTTTAATTCTTTATCAGCAGGGTTGGCAGGGTCGGAGTTTTCCAACTCATTACTCATATCTCGAATCACTTCAATCAGCTGTTTTTCGTCCTCCCAACGATTCTGCAGTTTCGTCAGCTCTTTTTCCTGTGCGACTTGTTCGTCCATTAACTCTTGAATACGGCTGCTTTTACTGCCATTTAAGGTACAATCCCTGTTTAAGATGGAGATTTCCTGATTCAACATTTTGATTCTGCGATTAATATCCTCTATGGCTGCCGGCGTTGCATTCTGACCGACAGCAACCCTCGCACAAGCTGTATCCAGGAGACTGACTGCCTTATCCGGCAGCTTTCTGCCGGATATATAACGATGGGAGAGTTTCACTGCATCTACAATGGCTTCGTCGAGAATACGAACCCCGTGATAGTTCTCAAGTGATTTGGCAACGCTTCTCAGCATTTCAATGGCCCGATCAGGATCCGGCTCATCGACTTTGATAACTTGAAAACGTCTCACCAGGGCGTGATCTTTCTCAAAATACTTTTTGTACTCACTCCAGGTTGTGGCCGCTATTGTTTTGAGTTCTCCTCGAGCAAGAGCAGGTTTGAGTAAATTGGCCGCATCATTTTGACCTGCCTGTCCTCCTGCTCCAATCAGGGTATGAGCTTCGTCTACAAAAAGGATTATCGGTGTAGGAGAAGCTTTCACTTCATTCACCACATCTTTCAATCGCTGTTCGAATTCACCTTTAACCCCGGCTCCGGCCTGCAACAGTCCCAGATCAAGCATTCTGACAGATACATCTTTCAGGGCCGGTGGCACGTCACCACTAACCACCTTTAAAGCAAACCCTTCTACGATGGCTGTTTTACCGACGCCTGCATCTCCAGTCAGAATTGGATTGTTTTGCCGACGTCTCATGAGAATATCGATGATCTGTCTGATTTCCCTATCTCTGCCTTCCACCGGATCTATTTCACCATCCCTGGCCTTTTTTGTGATATTTACCGTGTAAAGATCCAGAGTTTCCGAATGTTCCGTTGCTTCATCTACAAACGGATCGGATTCTGATTCAGTTTGCTCTTCGCTAACATCTGATTTGTATCCGGATTCTTTCGAATATCTGACAATTTTATTGTAATCTTCAGTCAGTTTTTTCAATGGGACTTGCAACAAAACAGGAATCGACTCAAGAATCACTCCTCTCAAAGTAGCATCGGTTAGCAGTCCAATCAGAATAGCTCCCGATCTAATCTGACCTTTGCCTAATTTCATGGACGAAGCCATCCAGGCTTCTTGCAGAAGAGTGACAATATGCGGAGACATGGCCGGTGTTCTTGAATTGCCACGTTTTAATCGATCAATCGCCCCGGAGCATTGATTAATGGGCTTTTCCTGACTAATTTTGAAATAGTCCAGGATGGCAGCAATGTCTGTATCTGGTTGTTCCAGCAGTTGCAGGATCAAATGCTCCACTTCTACATTATAATTAGTGTTGGATACGCAAAGTTCTGCAGCCTTTTGCATGGCCTGCATGCATATTTTGTTGAGCTTCTTGATCAGAGAGTCGAGTTCTATCTTCATGATTATTTGCTTGCCATTGGTTTTTCACCACAAAGACACAGAGTTTATTTCGTTTTTTCTTTTCTTTGTGGTTTTAAATGTTTGTGATTTAAAGTTTAAGACTGGTGATTCAAACACGCGCAATATTTTGAGTCCAAATCAAAAATCCTAAATCTTAAATCAACATTCCTAAATTAAAGGCTTATTGACGGTTCTTCAAAAATTCGTCTAGTGTTAGGAAAGTTTAGAGTTACGGACAAAAACGGACCGTTTATCCCTTGCAGGAAATATCGCCAGACGCCATGCGATGTGTGGTTCCGTTTCGTAACTCTAAACTCCTCAACCAACGACTTCTTAGCTGATATTTCCGGTTTCCAGGTTCATGGCAACCGGCATCTCGCCAGTACCTTGTCCTGTTGCATCTACCGGAGTATATGAATACTTGACTGAACCGTAGTCCAATACCAGTTCTTCCAAAGGAATTACCTGATTTGGGCTGTCAGCCAGTTTTTGATCGGAAATAACTACTTTTTCCATTTCGATGTACAAATACTTCACATCTGAATTGTAAGAGCTGATGGTGATCTTGTTGATCTGATTACCTTTCCAGCACTTTTTCAGCAATTCAGTTGTGGTGGAATCGATTTGCTTCAAAACGGTAAGTTTTCCGTGCTTTGCCTTACCTGCAGAAGCAGTATTTCCGGCAGATCGAGCCAATTGAGTTGGCTGATTGAAGGATTGACTCCAACCTAACAGTTCCACTGAACCTTCTTCACCAGCATAAGTGCTGGGGCCTTCCATGCCATCGAACTTGGCGAAAGTTCTAACCGCCTTGTTCTCGATGTCGGCCTTTGAAACTGTCATAGGTGTTTCACTTGCCATTATTTCTCCTTGTTAAATGAAAGTTAGTACCCATAAATGAGTACTGATTGAATGAAAAAAAGCTGCCCATGAAATGAATACTACCCCGTAGGAGCGGGCAACTCAGCTACGAGTCTTATGGAGGTTGTTAACTCTTCCAGTTGAAAGTGAGGACGTAAGAAAACAATTGCTCGATAAGCACCAATCTTACCTTCAACCTCTGTAACATCCACCCTGCCTTCTCTAAGTGGATATTCAGCTTTAAGTTCCGGTCCCGCATCATCAGCCAGCAGAATGTAATTCGCCAGCCAGTTATTCAAATAATCTGCTATTTGCTCTTTTGTGGCGAAGCTTCCAACCTTATCTCTCATGATCACTTTCAGATAATGGGCAAACCTGGAAGAAGCCAGAATGTATGGTAGCATGGATGAAATCTGGGCGTTTTCGTTGGCCTCATCGGTGGTGTAAACTTTAGGCTTGTTGGCAGTTTGCCCTCCAAAAAAGGCCGCTTGATCGGTACCCTTGCAATGAACCAGACTGATAAACCCTAAATCGTTCAGTTCTTTTTCCCTGCGGTCTGTAATCTGTACTTCCGTTGGGCATTTCAACTCAACATCGCCATCGCTGGTCAGAAAGTTATGGGCAGGCAGATTTTCAACCAAACCACCGCCTTCTACACCACGAATGGAAGCACACCACTTATACTTTGAGAATGCATTAGTAATGCGTGTTCCCAAGGCATAGGCTGCATTCCCCCAGAGATACTTGTTGTGATCTTTGCCATTCACATCTTCGATATAATTGAGATGCTCAACAGGTTCGGAATCAGGACCGTATGGCTGCCTTAACAAGATGTGGGGCATTACCAGGGAAACAAATCGTGAATCTTCCGATTCCCTGAATGTTCTCCACTTGGCTAGCTCGGCGCTTTCGAAGATTTTGGAAAGATCGTGTGGATTTCCCAGTTCCTGGAAACTGTCCATGTCAAACAACCTGGCATCGGCAGCAGCAACAAATGGTGCATGAGCTGCAGCTGAAACGTGTGATATTCTTTCCAGCAGCGACATATCCTTTGGATGTCTGCCAAAATAGTAATCACCAATTAAAACACTGTAAGGAGTCCCACCAAAGGTTCCGTATTCATGTTCATAAATCTTCTTGAACAGAGCACTTTGATCGAATTCCATCGCTTTTTCCAGGTCATCCACCAGTTCGTCTTTGGAGACATTCAAGACCCTTAATTTCAAGGTTGAACTGGTCTCAGTATTTTTCACCATATACTCGAGACCTTTCCAAGCTGATTCCATTTTCTGAAATTTTTCAGCATGAAGAATTTCGTTCAATTGACCGTTAATCAGCTGATCAATCTGGCCAATTCTTTCCTTTATGGTCTGGTTCAAGCCCTTATCGACTACCATACCTTCATCAAGGACCTGCCTGGCGAATTCGGATAGCAAATCCTTGGCATAAGTCTGCTGATTTTCATCCTTAGCCATTTTTCCTTCCTGGATGATAGAATCAATCAGACTCAATTCACTTGCGCCCTCTTTGGCCTGAGGGGCTTTTACTTCTTTATTTGCGGTTGACATCTTATTCCTCTGTAAATGGTTTTCAAATCGGAATGTTATTGAAAGATCACCAGCTTATTTTTTCTTGGCTGGTTTATCGTCCGGACTATCGTCTGATTTACCATCCGTTTTTGTTGCACTTTTTTCGGCCTTGGCAGATTTTTTATCTTTCTTTTCCGAAGCCGGTTCCTCTTCATCTGCTGTTGCAGCTTTGATTTGCTCCAGATCCGGCGTATTCTGCACGATCTCCGTTAGCATTTCATCCAGCTTGTCGTTACCGTCCAGCTTGCCCAGGAGATCCACCAGATGACTGCGTGCTTCAAACAACTTGTTCAATGCAGGAACTTTTTTAACCACGTTAAGCGGTTTAAAATCTTCCATTTTGGTGAACTCAAGCTCCATATTCAATTTGGTATCTTCATCAGTCAGCTTGTTATCCACTGAAATCTCAACTCTTGGTTGAATGGAAGCCATCACTTCGTCGAAATTTTCTGAATCGATATCAACGAATTTTCGTTCTTTCAGTTTTGGTTGTTTTTTCACAGACTGACCGCTCAAGTCACTCATTACTCCCACAACCAGGGGAAGTTCTTTCATCTGGACATCGTCTCCCACCTCTACGTCATAGGTAATTTGAACCCGGGGTGGTCTGACTTTTGACAACTTATGTTGCGTACTGTTTGACATAATGCCTCCTATTGGCTTGGTTTAAGATGGAAAACTTATTCCTGAATTCCGAGCAAAGAGTAAATCTGCTGTAAGTTCTGCCCGTCTTTCAATAGCTCGGTTAGAAGCTCACTCAGACTCATCGATCCCCAACTGACGGCTCGTTTGACTAAAAATGGAACAGGACTGTGGGGATCTGTCTCCATAAGATATTCCGCTATTTCAGAAAGTAGATGGTAGGCTTCGTCCCGGTTTCTGATCTGGCTACCCGAATCAAACCGGAGTGTTTTAGCGGCACCGTCTCCTTCTTTTGCGGTTTCCTCTAACATATTGTTGTTACTTGATTTATCCCGTTTTGAGATCAACAGATTCATCTGGGCTTCGATTGCTTCAAGATTTTTTCTGAACTGACCCAGGCTGGGAGACGCTTTTCCGCACTGATCGTCAAGAAAAGCACAAAGATCATTGGTTATAGTCAACGAGGATTGCAAGGCTTTCTGCTGATCCTGAAGAAATTCCAGAGGTGTGTTTTCAGAACTACGATTGTACTCCCCCCTGGTACACTTTTTTTCGCCATCCAGGCTTTTGCGGGCAGAAGCTGATTGCTTGGCAAGAGCTTCGAGATGAACCATTCTTTCCCACTCTTGAAAATTAAAGACCAGGCAATCTTCCAACTCAGGCTTTATAATGGGAATGATCTTTAACTTTTCTGCCAGTACACTGTTGATCCATAAAAAGGGAGAAATACGAAATTCGACGTCATCTTCTTCCAATGCCGGGTAGACATCATCCCAGAATTCCCGACAAAGTTCGTAGATCAATCTCAGCCCTTCTGCAACGCCATTCAGACCATGCAAATAAATCATGCTTTCCATTAACCAACTGGCAATCTGGAGATCTTTTGATTCAGCTGAGAGAGCTTTTTCCGAAGCCTCAAATACACCGGTCCAATCTGCAGATTTCAGATCCGTTTGCCACACCCCCTGGGGCAGGTTCGGATCATCTTCTTTCCGCATCTCTTCAATTTGATCATATAACCCCTCGTATCGCAGGTAATCTCCTACGGGATTCTCATCACTTATTGGCTTAATCAGTTTTTCGATGTCCAGGATTCCCTGTTCAATAGTTTCGGTCATGGGGTTAACTTTTTATTTGCAATGCCCGGCTTTATTCGACAACTGGCAGTAAACCTGCGGATCGAGCTTTGTGCCGGGCAATTCTTTAATTAATAGTTGTAAGTAAATTCATTTAATAGTTTTATTTACTTATTTTTTCAAATTCGTTTTTAATTTTTACTAATTTATTAGTTTTTATTTATTACCAAACGCTAGTTAAAGAGAAATATCTAACTTCACATTGAAGATGTCAATAAAAAATATTTTTTACCAAACTCAAGCACTTAAATAGCATTGATATGCGGCGAGTTATCCTGATGTAGACGGTTATAATTTCTTTATTCGATTCGTGTTTTCCAAATACGGACAGGACCTTTCAACGTATGTTTACGATCATTACACATGATTTATAAAAAAACTCTTTTATTTCAGATGGATAAAATTTTTCAAAAATAATATTTTAACCTTTTAATGGGGTTAAGCTTTTTTCAGTAAAGATTTTTTCATTACACGTTTGATTGGTAAGAAAAACGAAGGAGGTCACAATGATTTGACTGTTAACTACTGATTTATTTTTCTATTTAAGAACAGG
>JAKSDL010000941.1 GCA_022360105.1 Pseudomonadota bacterium | reverse complement strand
GGGGTGAAGCTAACTACAGATGGAGCTGTAGCCCTGCCCGTGCTGCAACAGCTTGAAGCGGAAGGATTGCATATCCTGGTCTGCACAACCTGTCTGCAGCATTTTAACCTGATGGATCAAAAGAGCGTCGGCAGTGCTACCAATATGCCTGACATCGTAAATGCCATGCAGTTCGCCGACAAGGTCATTACCTTATAAGCAGCCATGGTATTGCCTGATTTTTTAAACCTGACTGCGGACCGCTACCGGCAGACGATTCAAACAAACTAAACTTTACCAACGATATGGAATTAACACTTCTGGAAAAACTACAAACCCTGGCAGAGAAGAATGTTCTCGATATCGATCAGGCCAAATCGGAAGGCCGATCGATAATCGGTTTTTACTGTCTTTATTCACCTACGGAAATCGCAGTGGCAGCCAATGCCATACCCCTGCCCCTGTGCGGTACTCGTAACGACCCTATTGAAAAAGCAGAAGAGTTTCTGCCTAGAAATCTCTGCCCCCTGATAAAAAGCAGTTTCGGCTTTGCCGCCTCGGGGACCTGTCCTTATTTTAACTTCTCAGATATGATAGTTGCTGATACCACCTGTGACGGTAAGAAGAAAATGTTTGAGCTGATGTCCGAATATCGCCCGGTTCACATTCTGCAACTGCCTCAAAACCAGGATGAAGACAAGGCGATGCCGATGTGGACCGAAGAGGTGAATCGGTTCAGGGAAATTCTCAGAGAGAAAACCGGTAACTCCATTTCCGATGATGATCTGAAATCAGCCATTTCGCTGCTTAACAGGGAACGGCAGACATTCAAAGCATTGATGGATCTGGCCCGGACCAAACCATCCCCGATTAGCGGTATGGAACTGCTGGAGATTATGTTTAAGACCGGTTTTTTTGCCGATAAGGAGCAGGGGATAGGAATGATGGAAGAAATTATTGCTGATATTCAGGCCAGAGCAGAAAACGGTTTGAGCTCGTTCACGGAGACCACACCTCGTGTCCTGCTGACAGGGGTACCTATCGGGCTGGGTTGTGACAAGGTTGTGCGAATCATTGAAGAGTCCGGTGGAAATGTGGTTTGCTTTGAAAACTGCAGCGGTTACAAAAAAACCTTCCAGGTGGATGAGAGCAAAGATCCGATCACCGCCCTGGCAGAACAGTATTTAAAAATACCGTGTTCAGTGATGTCCCCCAATCCTTTGCGATTGGATATGCTGGCCGGTCTGATTGAAGATTTCGAGGTAGACAAGGTGGTAGACCTCACCTGGCAGGCTTGTCATACCTACAACATTGAATCCCATACCGTTGAGAAGTTTATTCGCGAGCGTTTCAACCTGCCAACCCTGCATCTTGAGACCGACTATTCCGAATCTGATAGTGAGCAGCTTAGAACCCGCATCGAAGCCTTTTTGGAGATATTGTAATCAAACTCTGCCAAAACCGGTCGCAGAATGCCGGTTTTGGATCGGCAACTCGCTAATTCATCT
Organism: Pseudomonadota bacterium; assembly: GCA_022360105.1. The sequence goes on along the minus strand of JAKSDL010000941.1, from coordinate 24 downwards.
TCAGCCAGGCTTTGCAATTTTTCC
>JAKSDL010000303.1 GCA_022360105.1 Pseudomonadota bacterium | reverse complement strand
ATCGTGCTCCAATGTATGCATAATCCAGCAAACTAAACCTGTTCTTGTCTTCTTCGGTATCTAAAGGAAAGATATTGGAAAATGATTCATCTAGTTTAATAGCCATTTTAGACAGAGCAGCCAGCCAATGTTCATTTGGATTGTAATTGGTAAACACCAACATAACTGCTTTGAAGCACGATTCAGCAACTTGGTGTAAATGAAAAGCAGCCCAATGATCTTCATCTATTTCCAGAGATTTTTCGTGTATGGAATATGCTCCTTTGGCTCGTTTGTACCAGTGATCAAAATAATCCCGGGCAATCCGTTGTTTTTCCTCCGGCAACAATTCCCTTGCTTCAGCAAGCTTAAAATTGCCGGAATCAAACAGCCTACAACCTTCTTTTTTTACATCGGAGAAGAAATACTGCCCCTCGGCAAGCTTGATGTTTAATTCCTGAATATCATGGGCAATGAGCCTGGTATGGGTACTCAGTTTCAATTGGTTGCACTTTTTGGTTAGACCATCCCAAAGGCTACTGTTTTCAATAGTTTCTTTGTGTTTTGTTACTACCAGGATATCATAATCCGATACATGCCCGGATTTCCGATCTGCACTTAAATCATCTTTTACTTTATAGTCACCGCGGGCATAAGAACCGAAAAGAATAATCATCTCTACATCATCGCAATTATCTCGAATTGTGGAGACAATGCTCAGTATTTCTTTTCTTTTTAAATCCGGTAGATGATCCAGGTTTTTTTTCATGAATGTCTCTGGTTTAATTGTCCTTGATGATACATTTATCGCAGTTTGCTTACTTTTTTCCCAATGATTTTATGGATTTTATCAAATGACAACGGCGGGCCCTGGTAGATGTTCTTATCGTCAACAAACAATCCGTCTGATAAACCCCATTCGTGCACGTTCTCCTTAAGGTTCATATCGATTTCCCGATAGATTACTTTGTCCCCGAAATCATCACAGATTCGTTTTGCACGTTCTATCATACCATTGATTCCGGAACACCACCCGTTTGCCAAAGCTGTCACTACCACCTTGCCGGGAACCTTTTCCGGTTTCTTTTTTACCTTAATCCACCGGGGAGCAATTGCGTCATCTGTGAACGTTTTCCACAACAAAACGCTTATGCCGTTTCTGTCCACTTTCTTATACCCATGTTTTTTAAACCATCCTGCGTGCATAAAAAACGGCAGCAGCAATCCCCATACGACCAGTCCTTTTGCCTGCAGGTTTTTCACATCCTCTTCTGCTGCGCGCAATAAAAGCTTTCCTGCGCCCTGTTTTCTTAAGTCCCCGCGTCCCTTTTTGAGTCCGTGCACCCATATACAATAAACGAAGTAGAGGTTTTCCCCTCCAACCCAGGAGTATTCGATCGGAGCATATTGAATCATTCCGGCAACAACTCCTTTATCATTTCGTGCCAGTTTTACCCGCAAGCCTTTTTCCTGCATGT
>JAKSDL010000897.1 GCA_022360105.1 Pseudomonadota bacterium | reverse complement strand
GCCATCTTAAGTTTCAATAAACAGGAATATGTAGACTTTAGACGGGAGTTTTCAGGAAATTTTTCAATCTCAGGAGTGCAAGATAAAATCTCTTTAACTATCAAAGATAACTACCTGGTACCTGCAACAGCAGAAGGAACCTATATTTTAAAACCTACCCCTGCCCTGGAAGTTCCTCAATTCCAAGACGATGTTCCGGCAAATGAGCATTTGACCATGCAAATTGCCAGGCAGGTATTTCGAATAAATACGGCAACAAACTGTTTGGTTTACTTTAACAATAAGGAAGCAGCCTATCTTACAAAGCGATTTGATATTGTTGATGACGAAAAAGTTGCCCAGGAAGACTTCTGCCAGCTCTTAAATATGACGGAAGATACTCATGGGAAAAATTACAAGTACGATACCAGTTATGAAGTTGCGGCATCTGTCATTGAAAGATATTGCTCTGCAAGTAAAATTGAAATGGAAAAGTATTATTTGCTGGTGTTGTTTAACTACTTTTTCTCCAATGGAGATGCTCATCTGAAGAATTTTTCATTACAGCAAACCCCATACAAAGACTACATTCTTGCTCCGGCCTACGATCTTATTGCCACTTCAGTTCACTTTCCCAATGAAGCCCGGACTGCGCTAGATTTGTTTGAAAACTACGAATCGAAAAGTTTTCAAGCCAACGCATTTTATAAAAGGTCTGACTTCCTCAAACTTGCAGAATTCTTCTCTATTAAACCAGAAAGGGCAGAATCTCTTATATCAAATTTTTATGAGAATGAAGAAAAAGTGGTGACGCTGATAAATAAATCTTTTATGAGTCGGGAAGCAAAAAAACGTTATCTTTTTTTATTCAAAGACAGGCAAAAAGCGATGTTGGATTGAGGGGAGGAAACGAATAATCAATAATCAATTATTAATTGTGTATAGAACCACGCCCCTCAAATCGGTTTGGATGAGACCGTTTAAGGAGGTGATTCGGGGAAAGTGCCAGAGACGAGCACTAAACCTCTTTCTTATCTTTCCACAATGGATGCCGGTGATCTGCGTATTCCTTGTTTATTTTACCGGTAAACATAGATGGGAATAAGGGCCAGTTAGCCTTGATCACGAAAGCACCTAGATGTGCGAAAAATAAGAGCAGAAACATCATACCAGATCCTGTGTGAACCAGCGTGTTAATTTCGTTTAGCAATGGTGAAAGCGTTACATCGCCAAAGTTTTTGTAGATTTTGACAAGTCCCGTCAGCAGCAGAACCAGGGAAACGGCACCGATAGCGGCATATGCCAATCGCTGTTCTGCCAGAAATTTGCCCTGGGGAGGCTCTTCACTGCCAGTGACCATGGCTTTAATTATCTGTGCACTTTCCTTAACATCGCCTTTTTTAGGTACGGCCGCGAATTCCTTTCGTCTCACATGATAAACAATATGAAAGACTACCGCTGCGCCAAACACAATGGCTGCTATTAAATGCAAAACGAGGGTGATGTCATAATTAGCAGACCATTCCATTCCGGGAATCTTGATTACGTTGTATCTTTTATACATGGGTAATTGTCCGAATCCCGAAAAGAGAAGGATCAGACCGCTAATTGCCACCAGCCAGTGATTGGCCATTACAACTCCTGAATGTCTTCTTACTTTAGCTGTTTTCATTTGTCTTATCTCCTTTCGAAATAGTTGCAGCGAAAGCTCCCAGGGCGCCGATGAATGGAGCTACTAGTGCAGACACCGCCCAGTTGGAGTGTTTTTCCATCATGTTATCCGGGTTGTGCAACCGCATGGCCTTTTTAGGATTTTTTGCCTGGCTCACAATGGCCTGGTCTAATTTTTCAAATGGAATTCTGGAAACATAGATGGTCGAGGTTCCACCATTCTGTTTGTCTCCATAAACATAACCACCATATTCCTTTTTTAATTTTTCAGCTTCATTGAATATCTCGGATCGCTTACCGATTTTCATAGCACCGGTGGGACATTGCTCAACGCAGGCTGGTTCCTGTCCCTGTTCCAGACG
>JAKSDL010000121.1 GCA_022360105.1 Pseudomonadota bacterium | reverse complement strand
CCATCAAGGGGTCGAACCTTGGACCTACTGATTAAGAGCTATAGGCTAAACTCTTTGAATCCGTGCTTTTCAAACTTTTTGTGTGGAAAAGTGTGCGCAATTGATTTTGAAAGGATCAATTGCGGGATCCAAATTATTTGTTTTCCATCATGTGGATATAGATATTATCAAAGGTGGATCCTATTAGTGGGAAGAGAGGCGTGTCCAACTCAAGAAGCTGTTCACAAAGTTTATTTCCCCAAGTTGGTTTAGTGTTCATTCTTTTTAAAAGAAACCAGATCATAAAGTAAGCTACGCATGGCGCTGTTTTATCACCAGTATATGAAGAGGCTATTTTTTTCATAACTATATCTGATGGTGGATATGAAATTTTGACGTTCCAAACTCTTTGATGGTGGGCGCATTTATTGCGGATTACTGTTAAGGTTCCCAAAACAGCCTCAAGAAGTTGCCAGCTGGTTTTGAATTTTTTAGCAATCTTTTTTTTATGGGTTGTTTTTAAGATGGAATACATTTTCGAGACTTGCCCAAAGGTCAAAAGTTCCATCACGATCCAACCGGGAGGGTAAGTTGGTTCTGAATATTTTGACTGATAGTGAACCACAGGAAGGGCGTCGTTTTGTTTGGTTATGCTGCTTGAAATTGAGTCGAGAAGACCTTGATGATTTTGAAAGGATTTGCCTTTTGTCTGTGAATAATTATCAAAATAGCTTTCATCTAAAAACCAGTGTGGATCGTTATTTGATACACTCATATAATTATTTATGACTGATCGAATTGCAACTTCTATTCGTTCAATTGCATCCATTAAAACTAATTTCAATTTTCGATCAAAAACGTATAACTTAAGGATATCCTCGAATTGGACTCCTTCATTAAATTGGTCTTTTGTATGTTGATATGGTGAAAAATAGGCAGATAACCTGAAATAACCTATGAAATCGAAATATCTGTTGATTTTATCCGTGTCATTTATGGTTAACCCACGGTTTTTTAATATTTCTGTGAACTGATCGTTGTTGCAGGGCGGTTTGTCAAACGGGATTTTAGCAGCCATAACGAAGAAAGCCCCTGAAATAAAAAAACCCACTTAGCCTCTCTAATGAGATAGTTACCCGCCGAAGCGGAGCTAAATGGGTATTATTCAATTAAGTATGTTGCACATATACAGGATATTCGTTTGAAGAGTCAAGGAAAATACAAGTTTTATTATAGAAAATATAAAGTTTCTTTATAGAATTGCAACAGAAAAAGTCTTCTTTAAAAGAGCTATCTTGGTTAGATCTGCTGTACCTTGCCTATAAATTGTTTGTATCCAAAAATTGTAGGGTTGGGGCGTTTACAACCATGTTCCCATGTTTGTGGGAAACAGTCGCTGTACAATCCTTGAGTCAAAAGTATTTTTTACCTCATAAAAGTTTTTTGCTACTTTCCCCCCTCCAATTATTTCGGTAACTGTATTGTTCCAACCTAAAAACTCTTCGACATGGAGGACTTGAAAAATTTCAACCCATCCGCATTCGGGCAATTGCGAAATGCAATTTTTACAGCCATATATAAAATGGTATTCGTTACTTCTATCTTCAACGATCATTGCCATAGAGTTTCGTATTCGTTTTGGAGAAAGGATGTCTTTTCCACATTCTAAACACTCAAGGGGCTGATATTGGCTCTGATGTGTATTTAGTACAAAGTTATTCCCTCTTGTTGTATCGGAATATTTTTGTGTTACTGAACTATGAAGCTTTGGAATTAAGTTTGATATTTTCCCTTTGTCGAAAATGATGATTGGAAATTTTTTTTCTGTGAATCTCTGTAATCTATGCGATAAGGATTCAGTGACGTAAGTCGAATAAAATCCAATAAATCCTTTGACATCATGCTCAATAATTCTATCTAAAATGCATTTTTCATTACTGATACCGACGTTTTTTCCAGATTTGTAATAATGCTTGCAACTAACGATATAAGAAATTTCCTGATGTTCGACGATTAAATCTTTTCCTCCATCGGTTCCTATAGCTGGGCCCTTTAGGATTGAAAATCCGATGCTTGCTAAAAAGTCTTCACAGAAATATTCCCAGTCATCTGGAGAAATGCCTTTAAAAAAATCATCATAAACATTCATGCTGAATCTCTCGAAGTCAATTGTAAAATGCTGTAATGAAGCTTGATATCATGTGTTTGGTGCTAATCATGTTCCTTGCACAAACTATCCATTTCCAATGTAGTTACCAAATTTTTCCATTTCTTTTATCATATAGTTTTCCATAATTTGAACATATATTTTTGTTGTAGCGATATCCGTATGCCCAAGGATTTTTTGAACAACATGTATCGGCAAACCTGCTTCAAGCATTTCAGTAGCAGCCGTATGTCTCATTTTATGAAAACTCACATTGTGGACGCCGCAGGCAACAGCGAATTTTTTGAAGTAGTGGGTATAGGTATCCGGATGGGCTTGCCAGAAGATAGGGCCGGAGTCCTTGGGCGTGCCCATATACTTCTTTGCCTGGTGGACCAGGGGGATGGTTCTTTCATGCCCCCCTTTACCGACCACCTTCAAAGTAAAACCCCTGTAATTCTCCCACCTGGCGGAAACGATTTCAGAGCGCCGGCAACCGGTGAACAGGGCAAATTTACAAATTCTGAGCATCCGGGGATCCTCGGCGGCCATCTTGGCAAAGATCTTTTTCTTGGCATCTTCGAGCAGGATCACGGGCTGCTTTCTTGAAATTTTGTATTGTTCGATTTTGGGGACCGACTGGATATAGCCATCTTCCTTGGCCTGGCGAAGGATCACCTTTAGATGGCGCAGATAGGTGTTGATGGAAATCTTTTCTGTTTTCCCTTTCCGGGTGTCCAATCGTT
>JAKSDL010000653.1 GCA_022360105.1 Pseudomonadota bacterium | reverse complement strand
TTTAAATGTTTTACCGGGAGCTTTTTGTACTGAAATGTTTTGATAGCACGTGTAATTATCCAATACTACCTGCATCCTGCTAAATGGTGCCAGAAAGTGATAGAGCCTGCCGGCAAGCGATCCGTCAAGGTACAAAACGCAGTGATCGTCTTTTGCATCGAGACAGGACTTTTTTAACTCTTCATCTAAAAAAGGTATTTGGTGTCCACAGTAGATGAGTTCACCATTCGTCGAGCACAACAAAGATTTTGTGCCCTCATTGTGATGAGTTTTTATTAACGTACTGATATCAGAATTACATTGTTCCATTAATAAGGCTGTGAGCAGGTCAGAAGCTTTTTTAAGTTGTTGTTGTCTGTCGGAAAGTAACAAGGCGAAGCAAATACCGTCGCTGATATCAGGGTGACCTAAAAATTGTCTGTCAATTGACCCATCGATCAGGCAGTACAGCTTATTATCCAGCTGTTCAAGTCTGTCTTTCATCTCAAGAATAGCAGCTTTGTCGTTGGGGCCTTCCAATATAACATTGAAGCTATCCAAAGCCGTGGCCAGGACATATGTTTTGGAAAATACTCGTTCGGTAAAGGTGGCATTCACTCTGTACAGACCGATTAGTTCGCTAAGATGCTCTCCTGCCGTTATAAACAAGGTATTGGGAAATACCCTGATCGCCGGTTTTTCTTCATTCTCGTAGGAATCAACGGGTTCACCGTTTATTCCGATAGAGGTGAGGCAAATGGTGCTGTGGTTGGGTATCCGTTTATAAAGCTGGTAATAGTAATAGGTAAAAGCGGTTGTTTTACCTGCATTTTTATCTGAGCCTATAAACGAAAGGGTTCTCATGGCTTAACGCTTTCTTCTTACCAGGTTTTCCGGCTCAAGATACAATTTTTCACCACTCAACAGTTTTGCCACTCCATCCAGAGGTTTATATTGATCGTTATCGCAGATGTGGCATCGTCCGCAATCGGAAAATACATTGTCGGGTTGGGTATAGGTGGTAATGACTCCTTCGTAGTTTCTGAGTACCAACCTCCTGTCTGATTGTGAAAGCAGATAATTGGGCATTAAAGGAATCTTGCCACCACCACCCGGAGCGTCTACGACGAACGTTGGGACAGACATTCCGCTGGTATGTCCGCGAAGGTTTTCCATGATTTCCATACCTTTGGTGATGGAAGTCCGAAAATGGGAAATGCCTTTGGAAAGATCACACTGGTAAATATAATAAGGCTTTACACGGATTGCCATCAATTTCTGTACCAGCTGCTTCATGATGTAAGGACAATCATTTACATCCCTGAGTAAAACACTCTGGTTGCCCAGGGGGATACCGGCATTTGCCATTTTCTCACACGCTTCCCTTGCTTCCTGCGTGATTTCTCGGGGATGATTGAAATGGGTATTCAGATAAATCGGGTGATACTTCTTAAGCATTTCAACAAACTCATCTGTGATCCTTTGCGGAAGTACCACTGGCATTCGACTGCCAATTCGAATGATTTCAACATGGGGAATTTTTCGCAATTCCTTCAATACATACTCGATTTTATCATCGGGCAGCACCAGGGGGTCGCCGCCGGATAACAGGACATCCCTGACAGTGGGATTGCTGCGAATATATTCCAATCCCAGGTCAGTCGTCTTTTTTGTGAAATGAGCATCTTCCACCCCTACCATACGTCTCCGCGTGCAGTGTCGGCAATACATGGAGCAAATATGGGTAATCAAAAACAGAACTCTGTCCGGATAACGATGGGTCAAACCAGGGACCGGTGAGTCGATATCCTCATGAAGAGGGTCATCAACATCTTCCAGAGTGTCTTCTGTCTCCAAAATTTTAGGGACAGCCTGCAGCCTGATTACACAACGCTTATATTTTTTATCCATGAGCGATGCGTAATAAGGGGTGATAGCCATTCGAAATTTTTTTAAACACTTTTCCAGATCCTTTTCTTCTGCTTTTGAAATATGGATAACTTTCTTAAGTGTTTTGATATCCCGAATGACGTTTTTGAATTGCCATTTCCAATCGTTCCAATGTGCTTTTGACACGTCTTTGAACAGTGAGATATCCTTATAGTCTGCTCTTGAATAGGTTTGCATGATCACTCTTAGCAGTACAGTTTTTCAAATAGTTGCATGATAACTGGGGATTCACGCAGTACACTGTAGGTTATTTCCGCATGGCCTTCGGTATAGCCGTTACCGATAATCATGTTAACGTCTTTACCGATACCTTCAGCGCCTAATGCAGCTTTGGTAAATGATGTAGCCATGCTAAAGAAATAGATGGTACCATGATTTCTGCACATGAGGATGGAACTCAATTCCGTATTGGGAATGCTGACATTGTTGATAATCACATCCGCCAGTTTTCCATCTGTTAACTTGGAAATCTCATCGTAGCAGGCCAAGGCATTCGTGGCATCAAGCTTGATAACATCGTCACAGAGATCCAGCTCCTTCAGTTGCTCACAGCTCGCATCTGATGTTCCGGTTCCAATTACCCGGCCTGTTACTCCAGCTCTTTTCTTGGCTTCGTAGGAACATAAGATACCGGACTTTCCGGTAGCTCCAATGATGACAACAGTATCTCCCGGTTTAACAAGTCGGGCTGTTTGAGCAGGAGCACCTGCAACATCCAAGGCTGCCATTGCTACGGTCTCAGACATATCATCCGGTAATTTCGCGTAAATACCACTTTCAAAAATCACAGCCTGACCTTTAATTTGAACCTGGTCGATGTCCTTTTTGACACCAAGAATCTCATCAATTCTCAAAGGGGTTAGTGAGAGGGAGACCAACGTTACGATTTTATCGCCTACTTTAAGATCCCGATCGGAAAGCTTTTCACCAATGGCAGCAATTTCACCGATGAGAACACCTCCCGAGCCGGTTACGGGATTATGCATTTTTCCCCTGTTTCCCACGATCTCCAGGATCCTTGCACCTATTTTTTGTTCATCTCCATCCACGGAGTTTTTTATTTGAGTGAAGCTGGCTGAATCCACATTAAGGGCTTCTACATTAATAAGGATTTCGTTGTCCCAAATACTGCTGAAATCGTTATTCACTCTCTCGGATGGTTGAGGCAGAACTCCCGAAGGTTCTACCACACGGTGACTGCCAAAAGGATTGCCATTTTTGTTAATTGTTACCATTGTTTGCTCCTTTGAAATTGGTTTTTGACTTAAGTAAGCTCAAAGCTTATTGCAGATTAAATATACTGCGTACATCATCTGGGGTTGCAATTGAACATCCTGCATCGTTTGCGATTTTTGCTGCACGTTCAACCAGTTGCGCATTGCTTTTGGCGAGTTCGCCTTTGCTGTAGTAAATATTATCTTCAAAACCGACCCGAATAAATCCCCGGTAGGCTATTGCTCCGTAAATAGCACTCAAGTTTGCTTTACCGCCAATGCCCATAACTGTCCAATAGCTGCCTTTTGGAATCCTGCGGGCAAAGATACCCAGGGTTTCAGCATCATAGCGGATGCATCCGGGTACATTCAGGACAAATCCGTAATGAAAAGGTGGCTTGAGCAAACCTTCTTTGATAAAGAAAAGTGAGGTATCGATGTGGGATAGGTCAAAGCATTCCAGGGTGGGCCTTATCCCTTTGTCTTTCATCAATTGACCCGCTTCACGAATCATGGGGAGTGTATTGATTATATAATCATCTCCAAAATTTGCGGTGCCACAGTCCAAAGATGCCATTTCCGGTTCCAACTGAAGAGGTTGCAGCCTTTCTTCCAAAGTCATTCCTACAGCTCCTCCTGTTGTAACCTCAATTACAATATCACATTTCTTGCGAATAAGATCGATGGTTTCTTTAAACACCGCTACATCTTGCGTTGGGTCGCCATTTTTATCCCTTACATGAAGATGCAAAATGGCTGCGCCTGCCTGGTGAGCATCGTAGGCAGCGTCTGCAATCTCTGCCGGTGTTATCGGTAAGTTGGGATTGTCCTGCCTCGTGGTCTCAGCCCCGGTAATCGCGCAGGTTATCACTGTTTTGTACATAGATTTATGTCCAAAAATAGTCTAAATGAAATTTGGTTAAATACGGAAAATGTAGTCTTCTTTTAGCAGGAAATAGTCTCAATGATCTATCAACCCTTCGCATAGTATCAAACTCCCCGAAAATACATTGAAACTGCAACCAATATAGTTTACTTTTAATATAAAGTAAAATTAATTTTATTTATAATTAATTAATGGAACTTATAGAAGATGTTGGATTACAAATTACTTGAGGCTTTGGCTGTGGTAGTGCAGGAAGGGGGATTTGATAAAGCAGCGCAACGTCTCAGGCTGACCCAATCTGCAGTTTCCCAAAGGATTAAGCAATTGGAAGAACAGATCGGACATGTCGTGATTGCCAGAACGAATCCGCCGCAGGCTACTAAAATAGGTCAGAAAATCGTCAAGCATTTTTTGCAGATCGACCGTTTGGAAGGTGATTTATTTGATTCCATAGTCCCTCAGGATCAAAAGGAATTTGTTACTCTTTCCATAGGTACCAATCGGGATTGCCTTGCCACCTGGTTGCAGCCCGCACTGCAGAGTTTCCTGGTCAAAAACAAAGTTGTGATAGACTTTAGAGCCGCTGACCAGGAACAAACACATCAACTCATGAAAGATGGGGAGGTAATGGGGTGTATAAGCGTCAAAAAAACAGCGATGCAGGGGTGCAAAGTCGAGTACCTGGGACGCATGAAATATTGGCTGGTTGCATCACCAGTTTTTGCTTCTCAATGGTTTTCTGAGGGAATAGATGTTTCAAGCATTCAGGAGGCACCACTGGTTTGTTTTGATCGCAGGGACGAAATGCACCATCAGTTTTTTCAAAGTGTAATGAAGGAAATTCCGGGACAGTTGCCAATCCACTATGTCCCTTCAACAAGGACTTATGCCGATTTCATTTTTTCAGGACTGGCATACGGTTTATTACCCGAGCAGGAATGTCAAAAGCTGTTGGATGACAACCAACTGGTCAATTTGTTTCCACAACGCCCTGTTTTCGTCGATCTTTATTGGCATTTTTGGAATTTGAAATCAGCACTTCTGGATAAATTTTCCTCGCAATTGGTCAAGCAAGCTAAAAAGTTATTGTACAAGTAAACAAGATCAATACATCTGCTATGCATAAGACCTTCAGAAAGGGAATCAATAACCTGACAATCCTAATTCTATGTCTGTGAAAAAAACAGTGATTTTGGATTCATCTTCGGCGATTCTATTGGAAAAATCTGAATTGTTGAACGAACTTCTCAACGCCTACCATGTCGTTCTCACCGAAGCAGTTTACAACGAACTCACCATGAATTCGTACCTTAGCGCCAGTCTATTCAAAACCATGTTTGAAGAATCGTTAATTGAGGTTCAGCCCTTATCAACAGATATTGATCCGGAACGAAAAGTCATACTTGACTTGGCAGCTATGGATATCGGAGAAGCAGATACCATTACCTACTATTTATCCGGCCATGGCGATTTCATCATGCTTGATGATAAGCAGGGAGCAAGATTTTGTTTAAAACAACAGATCCCGTTCATCAACGCTTTGCTTTTTCCGAAAATTCTTTACTTTGCAGAACTGCTTAGTCGGGAAGAGTATCTGCATAAAACAGAAACGATTAGACAACTGGGTCGGTATTCTGATTCCATTATTAACAAAGCTCGGAAATTAACAAAACCGGAATTGAATCAATTTCTTCCATCAAATTGATTTGAAGGGGGATAAGTTTGAGGCAAAAAAAAAGCCCTGCAAAACGTTGCAGGGCTTTTGAAATTCGCATAATGCGAAATATCTTAGATCTTACCGTAAAGCATGAAAGCAATCAGCAGAGCGTAAATAACGAGTGATTCGATCAGAGCCAGAGCAATAATCATCGGTGTGAAAAGCTTGTCAGCAGCGCCAGGATTCCTTCCGATTCCTTCCAGAGCTGCAGAAGCTGCTTTACTTTGACCAAGAGCACCACCAAACGCTGCGAAACCAATAGCGAAACCAGCACCAATTGCCAGACCAAGAGCTTTGTATGCGTCTGCGCCAACTTCTTGTGCAAAAGCGGAAACAGGAGCGATGAAAGCTACGAAAAATATGCTGATTCTTGCGATAAGTTTTTTCATGATGAATCCTTTAAATAATTAGTTTTGAAATTACAATAAATTAATGATCATGTGAGATTGCCATTTGCATGTAAACCAGGGTCAATAACAAGAATACAAAGGTTTGCATACCTGACACAAACAACCCGAGGCCTAAGAATGGCAAAGGAACGATCAACGGAACAAGACTGAAGAATACTCCACCTACTTTGTGGTCTCCGGTAATGTTTCCAAATAAACGTAAAGCCAATGAGATAGGCCTTACAACGTGACTGATGATTTCAATAGGGAGCATGAGCCAGTACAAATACCAGACAGGTCCCAGGAATTGTTTAAAATAGCTTATGCCGTGCTCCTGGATTCCAAGAACATTATAAGCAATGAAAGCACTCAGCCCTAAAACAATGGTTGTATTGAACTGGTCTGTTGGGGGATTGAATCCCGGTATCAGACCGAGAGCATTGTTGAAGAAGATAAATCCGGCGAAAGAACCTGTGAGAAAAAACACAGTTTTAGCTTTGTCGCCAAGACTATTCTTCGTAAACTTATAAAGTCCGCCGATCGTAATTTCAAAGAACGTGGCAAAATCCAGTTTTCCGGTTGGTTCTGCCATCTGGGACTTCCTGAATTTCTTGCCGCCGAAGTATGCCAGCAGCATCAGCAACAAGGAGGTCACCATAACATCGATACCTACATGGGGGTCGATCCCGTATTCCACCATGGCATGTTCCAGTGGTGTAATTGTTGATCCCCAGGTAAACGCACCTGCATCGGCCATATTATTTTATCGGTTTAGGTTATCGATTGATGAATAAAAAACGATTCAACTCTTTTACTCGTCTCCGGTTTCAGCTTGCTTTCTTACAAAAGCTGTAGCAACGCTCGCAACCAGAATAGACGAAAGTCCAAGCATGATTCCCGGAATATCAATTTGCCATCGTGTGACGGCCAAAAATATGATCAACCCGGAGATACCAAACTTGAGCAAATAGATAAATAAAAGACCCAGTTTTAAAGACTGCTCAAGCATGAGCTGCCCTACCAGGCGTTGTGAAATAAAAAAGTTAATCGCTACGACTACACATCCTAACAACGTTCCCTTGGCAAAGTCAACCCCGCGAAACCAGTAACTCCCGGCGATAAAAACACCAAAAACTGTTAATAAAGCAGCGTTAAGAACGAGTACTTTTCGTCGTTCAATCGGATCCTTGATTTTCATTTTGCTTACTCTCTTTTAAGAATTGCTTGGACATACGGTAGAGCGATCGGAAACCAGCAACAAGACCGCATATCAGCCAGAAGACAAACATCCAGGGGTCAGTACCCAGCTTGGTATCAAGCCAGTACCCAATCAAGCCTCCCACGGTGACAGAAGCAGCCATTTCGATTCCAATGACGCTATATTTCATGGCCTTCATCATTCCGCTTTTTTTATTTACCATAGTGCTGTCTGCTCGGTTTGAGGTTGATTGCAAGGGTGTTGCGATGTGTCTTTTTAGATTGATTCATTTTTTTTGTGTTCTCGATGAATTTTTAAGAGTTTCCTGTTTTAAGTCAATGGAACTGCTCAAAGATTCGTTCGAGTTAGATCACATTCGTTTTAGCACTTTACCTAGCTTCAACCTGCAGGCTTCTGCAAAATCTTCGGGATAATGTCCGTTAATCCAGCGGAGCTGTGCTTCACTGAAGGCACCCGGGGATTCAGGGAGTTTGGGCAGGAACGAATATAAAAGGTGTTGGTCATCCGGTCCCTGGTACAGTTTCTTTGAAAATTCGATTGAGGTGATCATTCTTGCTCCCAGCTCAGCCAAAATACTTACTGCAACATACATGGCCTGATCGATAGCGTTCCTGGTTTTAAGATCTGCTTCGACTACGTTTCCTATTGGTTTTGTTGTCATTAGCTGAAGCTCCCATTGAGAGGTCTGGGCTTTGGGAACAAAGACAATGACATCGTCATTATCAAAAACTATCAATTGCTGAGGCTGATCTTCACGCCCGTCCAGCCTTTTGTTGGATCTAATCGCTTTTATTAAGGCCTGGAAAAATGAAACTCCGTGTTCTTTCTGATAGCGGACAATATAATCTTCGATTAAATCGCCGCAAGCAAAGGGAATAAATTCTTCAAAGCTTTCCTTGTCTTCAGTCCCTTGATGCCAGCCGGATACGGCTTTTGGTATCATGGCGTACTGTTGATGAATCTGCTGGTGTGAGGCATGCAGCCTGTAATGGCTTGGGGCGAAATCAAAACCAAAGTTCCATCCCCACAGGGTGCGATTAAATGCGATGTTTTCTTTTTCTTCCGGTTTGCCCAGCTGATTGAGGATTTGCAGACGAATTGCCTCCAGCTTCGAATCCGAAATGGTTTGCTGAGCTTCGGACAATGATATACTGAGCGATTCAGCCAAACGTACTATGGTTCGTTGGTAATAAAGATGTCTTAGACCTTTCATGTCTGTGTAACTCAATTGTTTAATGTCGTATCTCACAGCATCATTAGCCATGTTCGCTGCGTAATGCCCCCAGGGAATATAACTGTTTCTTCTCAGGTATTCGAAGATATGACTGTCTTCCTGTTCATTCCACTCTCCCACGATCTCACTGGAACCTTGAATACCAGGTCTTAACACCATTGCATCTTTAAAGGTGTCAGGGAGATGTGGATTGTTGGCAATGGCTTCAAATAAGGCGTAGTTGTGAATCGCAGGCCTGGGATGGGATTTCCCTGGTTCTCTAAACATCATTCCTGATGGATGGTCTGCTGAATCACTGAATTCCAGCTCACAGCTGATTTTGGCCAAAGCAATTAAATCTCTGAAATCGGTCGAAGTTGTGGCCAGGGCAAATTGCAAAGGTTCAGGCAGGTTGGTAATTGAGTCGTGCAGTATGTCTTGTTGCTCTTTTTCCGATTTGTTACCAATGTTTAAGGACTCAAAATAGGAAACTCTGCCAGGAGCCGGCAGACAGATGGAGCTTTGCTGGTTGACTTTCTGTTCAGCCCATCTTCTGGCTATAAAAGTGGTTCCTCGAAAGGGAAACGGATTGGGTATTTCAAAGATCCAGTCGGCCTGGGGCTCCTCAACGCTCCCATCCGGAAAATTTACCTGGTTGTTGACGCCAGTTTGACCCTCGGTGGATCCTAATTTTCGAATTGTTTTGTTTTTACGAAGGTTTCTGACTTCAAAACTCGGTTTATGGATTCCATAACAAAAACGACCTTCCGGCAAAACAGAGGTTTTTAACTTCATGGCAGAATGCAATTGTTTAAGATTTTCAGTGAAAAGTTCTTTTGTTTTAACACACAGTTCAGAGTGTTATCAAAATGTGACC
>JAKSDL010000609.1 GCA_022360105.1 Pseudomonadota bacterium | reverse complement strand
GTTTTGAAAAGTTCGTAATCGTTTGAATCGATAGCGATGCCCATCAGCAAAAATATGTTAGCTTGATGGTACCTGTCACGGGTGTTTTGGAATTCAATTGCTACTTTTTTGCCTTTTAAAGTTTCTTTATTTATCAACGCCAGAAGTGCTTTGGTATATCCCAGATCACGATAATGAGGGAGGACCTGATCAATCATATCGACCGTTTCCTGAAGTTGTTTTGTGCGCCTGTACTTTATTTGCAAATGAGTAAGATGATCCAAGGCATAGGCATCGGGATACTTTTTAACTATTTTTTCCAGTTTTTCCACCTGGGCTAAAGAGGGACGGCTGCTTCTGTTTTTGATAAAGCTATTCTGCCCAATTAACCAGGGACTAAACATAATCCAGACAAATGTGAGAACTATCAAAGCCGGTAACACCGATTTTGTTCGTGCTAACATGCTGTGGTTGGTTTCAAAGGTTTTCTGCTCAAATGACAGTTTTACCAGGACAAACGTTAAACCTATCAATGTAAATAACGGCAGTTTAACGACCATCATACGTGGTGCAACCGAAAATGCACCCTGCAAATGGTATCCGATGAATCCTCCAATGATTCCAACCGCGATTTTTTTAAGTAAGGGATCACTTTTTTCGGAGCTAATTGTTTTAAAAAGCAAAAAAGCAATGTAACTCCAAAAAAGCAGATAAACGACAAAACCTATAATGCCGGCTTCTTGCATGTATTCCAGTATTTCCGAATGGACATGGTTGTAACTGTGTTCTGCATGGATTAGCCGCGAATCCGGATCAATAAAATAGAAATATAAATTGTAAGAGCTTCCTAATCCAAACCCAATCAAAGGAGAAGCTTTGATAGAATTAATAGCCGGGATCCAACCGGCAAAGCGGGGCGTCCAGCCTTCAAGAAATAGCAGTGATGTGTATCTGGTTTCAGGCAAATAATCACGTATCAAAAACAAGAGCACTATCAGTAGCACTCCTGTAACACCTATTACAATTCCCGCAACCAAAGTCATTTTTTTATAATCCGCAGGAATGAACGCATAAACATAAAAAAATACGACGACCGCAAGGGACACCATAGTGGCTCCTTGAGCTGCCCTGGTTTGGGTTAAAATCAAGGAGACTACGGCAAAGATAAAAGCAACCGAATAAAAAAAGGACGCCCGGTTGCTCGCTGGGAAAAGTGCTTTGAAAGAACGCAAATCTTTCAATGAATTGGGAAGGAAAAGCGTTAGTAAAACCGGTGTCAGAACCACCAAAAAACCGGCAAAATAGTTGATGTTGCCAAAGGTGGATTTTACCCGCGAAACAGGCGCCCCCCAATTATAGGGATGCAGACCGGCTCGTTCCAAAAAGGCCCAAAGTCCGGCATAGATAACGGTGACACCTATCAACAAGAAAAATGGATGTAGATCATCCTTGGTTTCAGTTCCACGGTAGAGATAAGTTATCCATACAATCAGGATCAAATTAGAAGCCAGTTCGTATCGAAAATTATAGTTATAATCTCCCTGGTACCAAATTATTCCCGGCAAAGTAGCAATCAATGGCACGGCAACAATCAATGTCTGCTTCCAGGGAAAGCGTGAATCTACTTTTTTGGGAAACAACAGATCGCTCCAGACAGCTAAAACACTGACACCAATTAACACCATTAAAATTTTGAAGCTATTAACCTGATAAAATTTATAGGTATACCCAATATTAACTAAAAAAAATATTAGTCCCGCTACTAACAGCTTGGATCTTAAAAGTTCATTGATGGTTGGAATTTTCATGTTGGTTTTGATAGCTGTCGATTAGACTGAAACAAAATACAAAGCGTTGCTTTTGGATTTTAACATGGCTTTTCAACTGTTGGTGGGTCATTATTGCTTAAGGATTTCACCAAGGCAAACAAAAACCGTTGCTTCTTTAAGGTCATTGGCCCTGGGTTACCCGGAATTAATGATTATCAAATAGCGTTGGAGATATTAACTGAATAATCACTGGTTTAGGTGTAACTATCAAATATTGAGACATCTTTGTCTTGATCAATGAGCATTTCAGGATTTTGAGGTACATTAATACGTTAAAGTTGATATTTACAGTTTTATATGAATTCCCAGGTTGATCGCATAATTCTTTTTAAATCTTTGGATAAAAGGATGATTTTAGGGTAAGTATTCATTAAGTGTTTGGGCAAGATTGTTAAACATAGGAAAACTAACCGGATCGATTTGAGAAGTGTAACAATAGTCAGGTGTTTGGTTTGATCGAAGCAGTATTTCAACTCCTTTTCAGGTTTGACGGTGTAGTAACTGAAAACCAAATCAGGCATGCATTGGGAATTACTTCCAAGCATGATATTAACGAATTAAACAGGCTCTTGGATGCGGACCGCCGTTTTATAGATTGCTGTGACAACAGATGGAAGTGTGCTCCTATTGATGAACTTGTGGAAGACAAACCACTGGAAGAAACCACTTTTGTCATAACAGATATTGAAACCACTGGGTCGATTAGAGGCAAGGACAGGATTATTGAAATAGCAGCCCTGAAAGTCAGAAATGGAGACATTTTGGATCGGTTTGAGTCTTTGGTGAATCCTCACAAAAATATTTCAAAACAGATTGCAAAGCTAACGAAAATTACGAATTCCACTGTAAAGGATTCCCCTCCAATTGAAGAAGTGTTACCGTCCTATATAGATTTTACAGATCAAGGTATTTTTGTGGCTCACAACTCATTGTTTGATTTTTGTTTCATAAATTCCGAAATTCGACGCCTTGACTTAAAAGGTTTTAGAAATCAAACAGATATTTGTACATATCGAATAGCAAAAAAACTTCTGCCAGAAGTAAGGGCTCGGGGCATCAATGGACTTTCCTTGTATTTTGAATATCCAATCGAAAACAGGCATAGAGCCATGCCCGACGTAAAAGCCACCCATTTTTTTCTTTGCAAGTTTATGGAGCAACTAAGGCAAAAGGGAGTCAGTACGTTGCATCAGCTTATCGATTTTCAAAAAGATAAACTTGGTAGAAAGGAATTAAAGAAAAAGCTTAGAAAACAAAAGAAAAAGAACTACCGACTAAAGTTGTCGAATTGAAAAACTGTCCGCTTCAAATGGTAAACCAATGAGTGATCCATCCGCTGTTGAGCTTAAATTAATTGATTATTTGAGTGAAACTATTTTGATCTCAAAGGAGAATCTGAATGAAAACTGGTATCAGGGGACCGTAAAGGAAATATCATTCAGAGAGCAGTTAATCAATTCCGGAACAGTAAAGGATGAAGCCTTTCAACAGGCTGTTGCTGCCGTTGTCGGATTGGAGTATGTGGAGGCAATCGATGATTTAGCCCCGGATTTTCAGGAAAGATTTACCAGTCAAATTCCTATTCGTTACACCAAACGCCACCTTTTTTTTCCATATCGTTTTACCGAAAGTGATCTTGTTTTTGCTGCATTACATCCTTGGCCTGACACTGTTTTTGAAGAAGCTGCAAGAGCCTTGGGGCGGCATCATTTTTCTCTGGTGTTGGCCACTGAAGAGAATATTCTATCTGCTGTAAACCAGGTTTATGATAGAAATACAGGGTCAGCAGAAGAAGCTGCGGAAGTTCTCGTTGATGATGCTGATTTGAACTATTTAGACCACTTTGCATCAGAAGAGACGGAAGACCTGCTTGATGCGGAAGATGAAGAGCCTATTAAAAAACTAATGAACTCAATCATTTTCCAATCTGTCAAAGATGGCAGCTCAGATGTTCACATAGATCCGGGTCCCAAGGATACGGTGGTCCGGAATAGAATAGATGGAGTGCTTCATCAAATTACCAAGGTTCCCAAACAGGGACACATTCCATTGGTTAACAGGGTCAAAGTAATGGCAGGCCTGGATATATCAACAAAAAGCCAACCCCAGGATGGTAGAACCATGATCCTGCTTGCTGGTAAAAAGATCGATATCCGGGTTTCGATTATTCCTACTGTTCACGGTGAACAGGCTGTATTGCGACTTTTGAACCAAAGTCAGGGCATTATACCTTTAAAAGAATTGGGTATGACTCCAAAAATGTCCAAACAAATGGATAGATTGGTACAACAACCGCATGGCATTATCCTGGTTACGGGCCCAACGGGTTCAGGAAAAACCACAACTCTGTATTCGGCGCTTAATAGAATCGATGCCGACAAAAAAAACATCGTTACTATTGAAGATCCTGTAGAATATAGGATTGCCAAGTATGGCCAGATGCAGGTCAATGAAAAGGTTGGGGTGACTTTTTCCAAAGGATTGCGAGCCATGTTAAGGCAGGATCCCGATGTCATAATGATTGGAGAAATGCGGGATGCCGAAACGGCACAAATCGCTATTCAGTCTTCTCTAACAGGTCATCTGGTGTTAAGCACGATTCATACAAACGATGCAGCTTCGACGATAATTCGAATGATTGATATGGGTATTGAACCGTATTTGGTTAGTAGCACTGTTACGGCGGTTCTAGCCCAAAGATTGGTGAGAAAAATCTGTCCTGAATGTAAGGAATCCTACCCGATGACTTGGGAAGAAATAAAAGAACTTGAACTGAGTCAGGCAGTTGATAAGAACGATTACGAGGGTGTTTTATGGCAAGGCAGGGGATGCAATGCCTGTTTTCATACCGGGTATCAGGGACGAGTGGGAATATTCGAGCTATTGCTGATCGAAGATGAAATCAGAAAGCGCATCAACAAAGTCACAGACGCTACAGAAATTCGAAAAATAGCGTCCAACCTTGGAATGAAAGGAATCAAATTTGATTGTGCCGTCAAAGTTATTGAGGGTGTGACTACGGTCGATGAGATGCTTAGAGTGACGATTACAGATACGGATATGTAGCAGCTTGCCTTTCAAATAGTTTTTCGACAAATGAATTGCTTAATACGCCAGAAGAAGGAATAAACTTCGGGTCATGCGTATTGTGAAGATGAGCAAAAAACAAGTCTTGGATACAAAATGGTTGAGATAAACGGACAAGAAAACGGCCTGTCAATGTTTAGTTTTAAATTGGTTTACAAAATTATGGTAATAGCCGGGTTTGTGGTTGTGGTTTGTACCGCAATTCTGAATTACGCCTTTATTCAAAGACTGGCTGAACCCCGAATGAATCAGGTCAAGGAACTCGCCGACACAACGTCCATTGTTGTTTCGGAACTGGCTTTGGCAAGTTTTTACAATCGCAGCCAGGAACGCATCAGCAGCGCATTAAGCAAAACCATTGGTGATCTAAAGGATCAAAGCGGGGGATTTTTACAAATCTCCGTAATTCTCTATCCCAGCGGAATATACTATGCCTCAACCAATCCGGAATTTGTAAACAAAAAAGTCGGTTTGAGCCTGCTCAAAAAGCTTGAGTCAAACGAATCCAGCAAAATGACCGTCGAAAACCTTAATTACGAGTTCAACGGCAGAACAGTTCAGGTTCTACATTTTCTTAGAAATATCGTTATTGAGCAAAATGACGAAAAAAAGCGAATAGCAGTTACTCAAATCCTGTTTGATTACGGAAAAATTCTGAATGCCACCCGGCAGATGCTTTTCATGGTCGCAGCGGTTTTCTTTTTCAGCATCCTATTATTTGTTTGGATTATGTATTTGCCTCTGAGTCGATTGCACAAACGAATGATCAAGGGATTCGTTCAAATTTCTAACAAGAATTTTGACTATAAATTGAGAACTCGGGATCAGGGGGAAATTGGTGTTTTGTTTGATACTTTTAACAAAATGACCAATCAGCTGAAAAACTATTTTCAGGAACGCCAGCAGTCAAAAATGAATTCCGTAATAAACAGCATTGAAGTTTCCGGTTCCGGATCCAAGGAACTGGCTTTGCGAAAAGCTGATATTACATGTCTGTGTGCAAGGATACCGGATGTACATGGCATGGTTGAGGATAAAGCTCCTGAAGATGCGGCTGAATCGATTGCTAAATTTGTAGATCCTTTAGAAACTGTTGTCCAGGAATATGGCGGACAGGTCATAAAAATTCTGGGAGACAAAGTATATGTATTGTTTGAAGGGATTAACAGCATTGACAATTCGATACGTACTGCATTGAAGATCAATCAGAAGTGGCAGGTATTAAATCATGAACGGAAAGTTCTGGGGCGTAAAAGACTGGATTTCGGATTAGGGTTGCATTCCGCGGAAGGTGTCGCCGGAACAATCGGTCATCATTCGGTGAGCTACACTGTTGTTGGTAAAGCGGCGAGTGTTGCCGAGTATCTTTGCACCAGTGCCAAATCCGAAGAAATCCTTGTCAGTGCGTCTTTGATGGACAAAGCAAGTGGGTCCTTTCCCCATCGCGTGTTAGGTGAAATTGAACCTGTTGATTTGGGAGAAACAGAACAGGTATTGGTAGTGACTAACCTGCAGTATTCCGATGATGCAGTTCTCAAGCGAGAGGCTCAAGCTCAATTGGGAATCGAAAGTTCTGATGGTGATGTTGGGAAGATCTCAAATGATCTGGCGGGATTAACAGGAACATCAAATATTCATGATTCATCAATTCCGGATATGCTGGAGGAAACACTCTCCAATGCACCGCTGGATTCAGTAACACCACCTCCGATAGTCGACAAAAGGCGCTTAAAAGCCAAGGAAAGCGGTGGCGATAAAAAATCAGCTTCTGACAAAAAGCAATCCCTTTGGGATGAATTTGAAAAATAGTATTATTGGTATGAGGCTCTTTGCGTTAAGCCATAGATGATAATGCCAATCAGTTCATGGAGAAAAACATAGTTCTGATGCAAGGCACTGCTGGAAGGAAGAAAATCCCTGAAATCAGAATAAGTCAAAGAAGCCTTGTAATCCACAGGCAATAAATCAGCAGTAATTCCCACCTGTTTAAAACATCCGTTTGATCTGAACATGTGAAACGCTGAGGTGATCAATAAAACGCGATTCAATCCCTTTTCTTGTATAATCTTTTTGGATTCAACAGCATTTTGGTGAGTGTTTTTGGAATTCTTGTCTATTAAGATAGCCTGTTCAGGCACTCCCAGGTTTTTTGCAAATTGGCTTAAAAGGAGGGCTTCTGAGTGATCCTTTTGATGCAAACTGCCTGTTCCTCCTGACAATAACAGATAATCTGCCTTGCCCTTTTTGATAATATCGATTCCCTTCAGAATTCTATCTGCAGCTCCTGAAAACTCAATATATTTATTGTTGCTTAGCGGTAAATTCACCATTCCGGAGAGAACTATGGCAGCATCATATTTGGCAGTTTCAGAGAAAGTGGGTTTTTCTAAATGCTCAAGATTGTATAAAAGTCTCTTGCTGATAAAAGGTATCGTCGTTAGATACATCAATAAGAAGATAGCTAAAAAAGTTTTCCTCCGCCTGAACTGCAATACCCCAAGAAATGTGAGAATAATAATGTAAAAAAGCGGGTCTGTTAAAAAGATCAGTATCTTTGATATATTAAAAAACATCGGTCTATATAAATAAGAATTTGCAGGCAATAAGCCAGTTGGTGCGGTTTGTATCCAAAGTAGCTACAGACGGACAAACCCGGTCAGTCCGATTATTACACCATCAAACATCAACTCCACCGTGTCTCCGTCACCCTGGTTGAATGGATCATTTGAGGTATCTGCGCTTGCTCTCATGTTTTTGATTTCAGCCATTAAGCCCACCCTTTCCATTAACATAATTTGAATGCCCAGGACCTGGTAATTCAAAAGCCCGTTAAAGTTGGTTGTAGATTCTTTGTTCGTGACATTCTGAACGGACTTAAAATCTCCGAAGAATGCTCCCCAGCCAACGCCCCAATAGGGCTGCAAATAGTCTTCAACCGGATCCATAAAAAATGCTTTTAAGGCAACGCTGAACATATATAGATTCATATCGATACTTGAACCACTCACATCACCGCTACCACTATATATCGATTCAGACGTCGAGTTGAAATACAATAATTCAGCCCCATATGACCAAGCCCTGGGAATTCGATAGTCCAATTTGTTGAAATGGGACCAGTTCCAATTGAACCCCAGGCTGCCTTCGACCGGATTACCGTCTTCGAAGATGTCTTCGCCTGAGAATTGGTAATACACGGAATTTGAAAGTCCATAGTTTAATATTCCTGTGTTGATTTGATCATCGTGATTCCAACTAGCCCTGGAAACAAATGGTGAGCTTTCTGCTTGTGGGGCACCATCAGGGCCAGGTTCAACGACATCGACATATTCATCGTTTGCATCAATATAGTCTGCTTCGTCCTGGGCCGAAACCGGAGTTGAGTAGCCCACTCCGATAAGTATTAAAAAAAGTAGGCATGCAAGGGCTGAAATTAGATGTTTCATGTCAAATGCTGGTTGAGATAGTCTTTCTATTCAGTAGCTTTTAATGGATTCTTGTATCGGTGATCTTTATTTTACGATTGTTCCAATCCTGTCAAGTTTATAACCCCCGAAAATGTTTTCTTCGGGATCATGCGACCAAAATATCATGGTTGCCTTGCCAATAACTGTATTTTCATCAACAAAACCCCAAAATCTGCTGTCTTTGGAATTTCTTCGATTGTCCCCCATAACCCATAGTTTTCCTTTGGGTACAATCGTTTTGATATTTTCAGGAATAGTCAACAGTTTGGGATCAAAGTAAAGGTAACCGGCATCTTCCTCTTCTCCGTTTATAAAAACCGTTTCTCCAAAGATTTGTATTTCATCACCGGGGATACCGATCACTCGCTTCACGTAGTCGATTCGGGGCTCAATGGGATAAGGAAACACAATGATATCCCCTCTGCTGACATTGTTTTTGAATATTTTCTTTTCTGTGAAGGGAATCGAAAAGCCATATGTATGCTTGTCAATAAATATATGATCGCCGATTTCAATGGTTTGAGACATCGAACTAGTAGGAATACTATACGGAGTATAGAACCAGGTTCTGAAAAACAACGCGGCGATGATAGCGAAACATAAAGCTATCACCCAGTCTTTAATCACTTTGTTCATTTACGAAGTGTAGCTTGTGGTTAAGTTTAATCTCTAATGTAAGTTATTGGAGCATTTGTTTATCAATCAACCTACTGATTTTCTCAAAAGCGATTTGTGCATTAGTATCATCGCCTGGTTTTTTAAAAGGTAAGAGATAACAAAATAAACAACTACACCAATGGGAATCAAAATAATCAAATTCACATAGTAAGATACGTCGATGCCAGCCAGGTAATTTTTTATCGGGTATAGCAACAAAAGCATCACCACCGTAGCGAATATACTTGCCAAGTTGGTTTTAGTGGTTAGCAGTGACCAAATCCGGTTAAGAAATTGGTTACGCAAGAAAAATACCAGCGCTAGCATATGTAAAAGCTGGCTAATCGATGTTGCCAAAGCGACCCCTTGGTGACCTATTACTCCTTTCAATATAATCGCCAGACAGAGGTTGGCCACTAATGCAATTATCCCGGAAAAAACCATCGATCTGACCAATCCAAGAGCTTGAAAACTACTTAAAAAAATTCTGTTCCCGGCAATAAAACATAAGCCTAGCAGATGAAATACAAAGGCTTCCGAGGTCAAACGGATAGAAAGGGAATCAAATTCACCTCTTGCGTAAATCAAGGTCACGATTTCTTCTGCCAACAGAATTCCGCCCACAGTCAATGGCAAGGCCCAAAACCACGTGATAGAAAGAGCTAACGCCAGGTTATTACGAATTTCATCCAGTTTTTTATCGACAAATAAATTTGAAAGACGAGGTAATATGACAGTAGCCAATGAGATCACAAATACTCCGATGATCAATTCCAACAGACGATTGCTAAATTTTAAAGATGCTACCGAGCCCGTTTCTAATGTTGAAGCAATGATGTTGCTTATTAGGATGTTTATTTGATAAACACCGATACCAAAAATCGTCGGTATCATGAGGCGTATGGTTGATTTTAAATGAGGATTACTCCAATCGATTTTATATTTTATTTTTAGTTCGATTTTAAATACAAATGGCAAATGAAACAGAAACTGAGCCAATCCTCCAGCAATGACACCCAAGGCAAACCCG
The DNA here is from genome assembly GCA_022360105.1 of Pseudomonadota bacterium. The sequence continues at coordinate 9,542 of JAKSDL010000609.1, read as the reverse complement.
ACAGCGGGATTGGAAAGATGCGGAGAGAGTATCAATGCACAAGATATGATGGAAAGATTCAGTAAAACCGGCGTCAAAGATGAAACCCAAAAAACGGAAACCGAGTTTAATATACCCTGGTATATTCCTGTCACTGATATCAGTACTATGTAAGCAACCATAATCCTGGTTAGCAGTATGGTAGAGTCCAAAGCGCTGCCAATAAGACCGTAACCGATACTTATTTCGACAAAAGCAGGCGCAAATATAATCGCAATTAAACAAATTGATCCGGTGGTGATTCCTGTGATCAGGGCCATACTGCCTGCAAATTGGCCTGCTGCGTCAGGTCCTTCGGTTTTCGTAATTGATATAAACTTGGGAGTAAATGAGTTGGCCAAGGCTCCTTCAGCGAAAAGCCTTCTGAAAAGGTCCGGAAAAGCGAAAGCCAGGGTGAATGCGTCACTCAGAACAGAGGTTCCCAGGAAGATGGCAACGACAATTTCTCTTATCAATCCCAGAATTCTGCTGATGACTGTGATAACTCCTATTAGCCCGGCGGATCTGATGTTCTTTGAATCTATTGTTTCAGAAGTGGGCATTGTCGGGAATTATGGAAAAATTGAGAAATGGATATGAGAACGATGTGAGATGATTCACACCATCCCTTTACCTGCTGTGGTTGTAACAAGTTTTCCATGTTTGACGCCTTTAGTCCCAATCAATTCGTCTGACAGTCGTTTGATGATTGCAGGTTTTCCTTTTACAACAACAACTTCCAGGCAATGATGAGCATCCAGATGCACATGCATTGCGGAAACGATGTTCTGGTGATACGCATGTTGATGCTCAGTCAGTTTATCTGAGAGTTCACGAGTATGATGATCATAAACAAGGGTAACTGTTCCTACGGTTTCTTCTGTGTTGGATTCCCATTGCTCGTTGACCAGGTTATTTCTGATAAGATCTCTGACTGCTTCCGACCGATTGACATACCCTTTTCTGGAAATCAGTTCATCAAATTTATTTAATAGGCGTTCGTCAATAGACACACCAAATCGAATGGTCTTTGTCATTGTAAATTTATTCCCGGTTTTAGTTTCATTTGTTCTTGAGCCCTAGTGGCTGCAGAATATGTTTGAAAGTTAATTTAATCTGTAAATGAGATAAAAGGCAATCGGCAAGGCAGGAAGAGGAATAATCCCGAATTCAAACGGAACCGCAAACCGGGCATTGTTGCAGTCGTAGAGGCATTTCAAGATTGCCGGATGTCAGAAGATCAACATTCTTGAAAAGCTCGCTTGTTTCTCCATCGGCCAGTATTTTGCCATCACTCAGCACAATGGTTCTTTCGCACAGATCGAGGGCTAAATCAAGGTCGTGCGTCGCTATGATTTTGGTATGTTCGAAAGTCTTCAGCAGATCTATCAACAAACGCCTTGATTTTGGATCCAGATTGGAAGATGGCTCATCCATAACCAGGATGTCCGGAGCCATGGATAATACTGAGGCGATTGCAACGGATCGTTTTTCTCCCCCTGAGAGTCGATATGGAGGTCTGTCTCTTAAATGTTCGGACCTAACAGCGGCAAGCGCTGATTTTACTTTTCTCTTTACATCCTCTTCAGACATTCCCATATTCAAGGGGCCAAACGCTACATCATCAAAGACTGTTGGCATAAAAAGTTGATCATCGGGATTCTGAAAAACCATGCCCACAGACCGTCGAACGAGAGACACCGTTTTTTTTGTAAGGGTAACATCTCCAATAACAAGTGATCCGTTATCAGGCAGAAAATACCCGTTTAAATGATGCAACAAAGTCGATTTTCCGGCACCATTTGCCCCAACTACAGCAACCGACTCTCCATGAGTGATGAGAAAAGTTATACCTTTTAAAACGTGGTTTCCATCGGGATAGCTAAAATGTAACTCCTTGGCCTCAACTAGATGATGACTCATGCAATTCACCCTACAATCAATCTGCCAACGAGTTGAGACAGATTGTAATGCTTCAAAAAGAAAAAGACAGCGAACCAGCCTGTTATAAACAAAACATCCGTTGGCCTGAAGGAAAGTTTTACCAAAGATCTGATTCGACCATCAAATCCGCGACAATGCATAGAAAGATGAATACGTTGCGCCCTGTCCAGGGTTCTTAATAATAAATGCCCTACAAGGGACCCAAACACCCCGATTCCTAATCCTTTTCCGTCAATTCTCCTGAATTCGCTTGCCCGGACCATTCTCGCTGCTTCAGCCAGAAGCACATATAAGTATCTATAAAGAAACAGGAGTTGAACAACAAAGACCTTTGGTACTTTCAGCTTTTCCATGGCAAGGCAAACATTCGTAAATCCTGTCACTGCAACTAGGCTGAGAGCGGCTCCGACCGTTAAAAAAAATCTCAATAAAATAGATCCAAACGATACCCACCCTGCGCTAATGTCAATATCACCAATAACAACCAGGGTATTTGAATCAATCCAAGGGTTGAAAACCCCAATCATGATTGCAAAGGGCGAAACCAATAAGATCCTTTTGATCAGAAAACCAAAGGGAATGTTTCCAAATGAGCAGAGAAAAAATGGATACATAACATAAGGAACCAGTGCCGAAAGCTCATATTTGTCAAAGGAAACTACAAAAAATATGAATATCAAAGTTGTAATGAGCTTTGCGCGAGGATCAAGGCCATGTATGATCGTTTTCTGGTGTGACAGCCTATCCATATACCCAATATCAAAAAATCCACTATCTATTTTGGGCATATCTAAGCAGTTCCTTTGACAATGTAATATTGCGGTTTAGTTTGGGATGGTTTTGCTATTTCGACAAAGGCTCAGCGGTTTTGTCTGTTTCTTTTCATTAACAGTCCAAGCACAATCATAGTGACCAGTGTCAGCAGACTGCCGACGAATCCCGCTATTGATGTTCCTGAATCAACAGCTGGCCAGGTTTCCGACTCTTGATGTTCGAGTAAATCGTTATTCGCAGGTTGATAGTCGGGAAACTGGGCAAAGCTTTTCTGAAAATTCTCCAGAGATCTGTGAACACCTTCTTCAGGAGCCTCAATTTCTTCAATACCTGAAGTTTTCATGATTGCCCATTCAAGTCCGTCCGGATGAGTTGAAGCGAACCAGCTTACAGATACTGAGACAACTATTGCAGAGACAGCAATAGCTGCCACCAGTTTTTTTGAGTCAAAACGTTTGGAGGTTTTTTCCGGATCTTTATCTTTAAACAAATCCGGCCTGGCTTTTATAATGAAAATGACAACAGCAGCAGTAGCCAAACCTTCCACCAAACCGATTGCCAGATGGATGGGTTGCATCATGAAAATAAACACATCAAAAGGTAATTCAGAAATTCCGGAAAAAACCGTTTGCAATACCACACTGAAAGATCCCAGCTGTAAACCGACAATAGCGGCCACTAAGGCTCCTATGGTGATAAACAATCGAGTCTCTTTTATTCGGGTAATTGCTTTGTAAATAAGCGGATAAGCAAGAAAGCAAGGATAAAAACCAAGATTGAAAATGTTGCTGCCAAGTGCGAGTAAACCTCCATCAGCAAAAAAGAATGCCTGAATGGTTAGTATTGACGACAGAGTAATAAATGCAGCATGGGGACCCAATAATACGGCGAGCAACAGACCTCCACCTAAATGTCCGCTGGAACCTGTACCTGGAATGGTAAAATTGATCATTTGAGCCGCAAAGACAAATGCGCCTAACACTCCCATTAGTGGAACTTTATTGTCATCAAGATCGTCTTTTACTTTTCTTGAGCTATACCAGATGAGTCCAGCTGAAACAGCCCACATTCCTCCCCCAACTGCCGGGGATAATAAGGCATCTGCCATGTGCATACTAATTCTCCGTCGGTAGGATTATTGCCAGGATTTCGTGTAACGAAAATAATAATTGTGTTACTTGGTAGATATTATTTACTTATGCGTATGTCAATCTAAAATTCGTGAATCTCAATTCAAATAATAGAATGGCACAATTCACTAAAGATTTAGGTAACCCGTTGCAGAGTAAAACCTTCCCGAAAGCACCAAAACGCCATCAGGTATCAAAAATGTTGTAACAGATTTGATCAAGGAATTTAGCTTAAGTCGCTTGAGAACGTATGTTTCTCCCTTGTCTCCAAACCTAGTGCGCTATATGCTAAACAAACGATTAATTTTACAATGAGGTTAAAAATATCAAAGGAGGAAAGGAGAATCGTGTTTATTAAATCAAAGTTGATGTTCGTGGTTTTCGCTTCTATTATATTTGGGATTGCGGGATGTTCACCGTCCAAACCTGGAGTTGATAGGACGCAGGAGCGAAACCGTAAAGTTGAATCGTCAAAGACAGGGAAAACATATATTGCCAAACGACTGTCCAGTTCAAAAAATGCATTTGATCGAGGATTTGTTGGAACTTGGGTTGTGGAGGGATCTACGGCAGAATTCACCATAACTCTCAAAAACGGTTTAGTCATATTTTCAGGAAGGGATATGGAAGACCGGGAGCATTTTCAAGTGCATTTTATACATTGGGACGATTCGACTTTCAAAGGGTCTTTTTTAATGCCTTCGACCCGGCATACAACTATTGTCAGGCTTTCGGTACTAGATGATAACAGATTACGGTGTGAATATTCAGGTGACGCTTCAGGAGAATCGATCTGGTGGCGCAAGTAGACGAGTGTTTGGATTTCGGCTGATACCTTTTATTTGTGGTCTTTTTTTAAGCATCGTTCAAGCATGTACCATTCAGTCGCCCAGACTCAATACTCATTTTCTTCCAGCCCAGTATACGCTTAAAACAGACATTCATGATTCTGATTTTCAAAAAAACAACCGGTTCAAGGCCGTTTTGCTCAATGACAATAAAGAATTGAACAATCTTATTATTCAGTTTTGGAAATCGGGGGCATTCAATGAATTGTTGGCAACGGAACATCCATATTTAAAGGTTAGCAGCACCCACATTGAAGCTGTAGAAGCCGGTTTGAATAAAATATTCAGGATTTACTATTTATCCGGTAATTTTGAACCAAGTCCTGGTCTAGCTATGTTGTTTAAACCCGAAGATTATTCTCGGGATTGCCATCCTTTATCAAATCATGAAATTCAATTTATGCTGAATAAACATGCAGAAAGTGCCTTTTCAACCATCGCATTAACCATGATGATCATATCTTCTCATGAATTACTTCAACAATATGGAGCGAAACCTGTATATCCTACGGTGTCATCAGCATTTTTAAGAAGGTACTTCAATTTACCCGAATTAAAAAGAATACAAGATTACAACCTTTTTGCTACCAAACACTCTGGCCGTTTCAGGCTGAACAAATCACAAGGATTTGTTTTTTGCAGAAAGATAAACTAAAAGCTCAATTTGCTTAACTTGATATTATAAGAACCTGGTATGGATTCATTTCCCGGATATAAACACTTAGAACTGGTACAGGATTTTCCCGAGTCATCTATCTATCGTGCACAAAACAAGGAGAATGGCCGTGCTGTATTGGTGAAATTGTTTCATCAAAAGTATTCAAAAGAGTTATTTGAAAAACTCAGTAATTTTGTCCATGACAAAGAAAAAATTGAATCTCATTTGATTTCCAATCCCTTAAGAGTTTTTCAAGTAGAAGACAGCATTGCCGTTAGTTGGCAAGACACCGGAGCGATGTTTCTTTCTGTAATTTTAAAACACAAAAAAGCGGGTTTAATTACTTTTTTTGGGCTGGCCAGCCAGATCACAAAAAGACTGGGAGAGTTGCATACAAATCAGATCCTGCATAACGATCTTCGTCCACAAAATATACTGCTAAATGAAAGGACCGGCGAAGTCATGTTTACCGGGTTCAGCTTTTCCAAATATCAATCAACAGGTCCAAAAAGACTGTCCCCCGAAACCATAGGAGAGGACCAGTTCCTGTATACTTCACCTGAACAAACAGGACGTATCAACTGGGAAATTGATCAAAAAAGCGATCTTTACTCATTAGGCACTATTTTTTATGAACTGTTGACTGGCAAAGCACCTTTTGTTGAGCAAAAACCTCAAAAAAGAATCCAGAGTCATTTGGTGATGGAGCCGGAAAGCCTGAAAAAACTTCATCCCGAGTATCCGGAAATAATAAACGGCATTGTTGAAAAGCTTCTGTCAAAAGGCCCTGAGGACAGGTACCAAAGTGCTTTTGGTTTACAAAAAGATGTTGAGAACTGCGCCAACCAGTATATTCTAAGTGGATCCGTTGAGTCGTTTGAACTGGGTCAAAATGACAATCTGGAACGTCTGGTCATACCTTCCAAGTTATATGGTTCACAAGAAAATTTTGTGACTCTAATAGAATCTCTCAACAGGGTTTGCACGGGAAGCGTGGAAATGATGTTGGTTGAAGGTAATGCCGGAATGGGTAAAACCACGCTGATCTCTGAGCTGCTCGGATTAGCAGCACAAAAAGGTGCTTACATCGGCCGTGGCAAATGTGAGAAGGAATATCGAGATACTCCCTACTATTCACTGATCAATACCTTTCAGATGCTGGTAAGTGACATTTTGACTCAAGACAAAAAGCAAATCCTTGCCTGGAAGGACAAATTTGTGGATGCCCTGGGAAGCAACGGAAAGCTGGTAATCGATTTTATTCCCGAGCTGGAACTGATAATTGGCGAACAGCCTTCTGTTCCCAAACTTGATGCCGATGAATCACAAAATCGCTTGATGCATACCTTCAGGAGATTCATTCAGACATTTACTGATGAGGGGAACCCACTGGTGTTGTTTCTGGATGGTTTTCATTGGGCGGACTTCGCTTCGATTCAACTCATACAAACTGCTCTAAGTGACTTAAACAGTCGCTATATAATGCTTATTGTTGCCTATCAAAAGCAGCTGGTGAGTCGCTCTCATACATTTGCAATTTCACTGGATGAAATAGAACAATCCGGCACCTCCATTCAAAACATTACTGTTACTGCCCTGACGCAGATGGATGTTAGCCAGATGATTGAAGATGCTTTGAGTTTCAAGCAGGACTTCAAACGTTTGGCGCAGCATATACTGGAGGTAACCGGTGGGAACCCGTATTTTGTTCAACAATATCTGTCATTGCTCCATGAGCGACAATTAATCAGGTTTGATTCAAAAGAAGGTTGCTGGATGTGGGATATAGCAACCATCAAAAAAGAAAAAGTCCCCAAGAATGTCGTCTCATTGCTGGCAGAAAAAGTAAAAAATCTCCACCCGGATGCAATTGAAGTGCTCAAACTGGCATCCTGCATTGGAAACCAGTTTGATTTGGAAACCCTGGTGTTGTTTTCCAAAAAGGATCAAAATACCATCTTAAAACTTATGGAAGAGCCCATTGAAAGAGGGCTGCTGAAACGAGTTGAATCACAAGCTTCGAAACCTAGGGATCTCGTCACCCAGTCTCCAATGGAATCAGATTTCGGGATAACTAAATTTCAATTCACCCACAGCAGGGTATTGCATGCGACTTATTCATTACTCAAAGCGAAAGAAAGGAGAACAATTCATTTAGGTTTAGGCCGTTTGCTGCTCAAGAGCTATTCAAAAGATGAAATTGATCAGCATTCCTATCAAATCGTTAATCAGATGAACCAGGGAATTCAGCTAATCAAGAAACCTGAAGAGCTTTATGAACTGGCAAGATTAAACTTGATTGCAGGCAGAAGATCTCAATCAATTGCAGCATTCGAAACAGCCTGGAAATATTTTTCAATAGGTTCCGAATTGCTTCCCAAAGGCAGTTGGAATGATGATTATGAACTAACCAAATACCTATACTTAAAACGTTCCCAATGCGAGTACTTTATTGGAAACACAGAAGCTGCCGAACCTATATTTGATTTGCTCCTTCAAAATATTCGTACCAACAGGGAGAAAGTCGATGTTATCGATCTGAAGTTAAATATCTACATAAAAAACAACCAACTGGATGAAGCGATCGATTTTGGATTGAATGCTCTTTCTACAATCTTCAAAGAGCAGATCCCGCCAAATAATGCTGAAATTACGATCATTTCTCAAATGAAAATGCAGGAAATCCAAATTACCCTGGAACAGAAGAAGATAGATCAATTGCTGTTTCTCCCCGAGATGAAGGAAGAAGACCACAAAGCATTGATGGATCTGATTACCAATATTATTCCTGCTGCCTACATTGCAAAAAGGAATTTATGGATCCTGCTGACACTTAGAATGGTCGAGTTAAGCTTAAAACATGGTAACTCAAGAAGTTCAGCATTTGGGTATATGAATTATGCCGTAATTTTATGCTCAGGATTGCAGGACTATGGCAATGGATATGCCATTGGTCAGCTTGCTTTGGACCTGAATGCCCGTTTTGAAAGGGTAAGTCTGATCAGCCAACTGAACTTTTTGTTTGGCAGTTACATCGGGCACTGGAAGCGGCAAGCTGTTGAAAATATAAAATATCTTAAACGATCATATCGTGCTGGATTGGAATATGGAGACTATATTAGTGCTGCTCTCAGTATCGATTTTTTAATGAAGACCCAAATCATTGTTGGGATTCCCCTGGAGGAAATTCAAAAAGAGGTCAAAAAACATCAAGACTTCGTTGATCAGTTTAACAATCGCGATCTGGAAAACCTGTTGGAGATTTCACGGCTAGTATTGCTACTCAAACAATCGGCCGGAACAGATGAAGGCATTGAATTTGGAAAGTTGCAGTCCGCTGAATTGCTGGAATCAGTATCAAAGAGTAAAAACACTCAGTTGCAGCAATGGTTTTATCTGGTAAATTCACAAATTCATTATTACTTTTACGATTATGAAGAAGCTTTGAAGCTGATTCAAAAATCAGATGAGCTAATTGCCAGTTATTCCCAATTGGCTATCTCGGAACACTATTTTTATTATTCGCTGATTATTTTAGAGAATTATAATAATTTCAGTGATGAAGATAAAAAAAGATACTGGGATGTTCTAAAAAACAACCACCAACGATTGACAAACCTTGCTGACGGATGCCCGATTAATTTTAAGGACAAGGAGGTCTTGTTATCGGCCCTGATAGCAGGTGTTTCCGGTAACTATATCAAAGCGGGAGACCTGTTTGATGAAGCTATCCGGCTTTCCAATGACAACGGTTTCCTGCAAAACGAGGCGATTGCCAACGAATTGGCAGCAAAGTATTACCTGTCAAAAAACAAAACCACCATTGCCACTGCCTATTTAAGAAAAGCTTGCCTGGCTTATGTGAAATGGGGAGCCATGGCCAAGCTAAAACATCTGGAGTATTCATATCCGGACATATTAAAGCAAAGACAAAGGCAGGATGATATGCCGGAGATTGAGGAAACTGAACAGACTGAAAACGATTCGTTCTTCTCTGAGCTTTCCTCCATTGTGGCAGCATCCCAGGATATATCTAAAGAAACAGCGCTGGAAAAAATGGTCGAAAAGCTTTTGAGTTTGATTTTGGAAAACACCAGTTCTGTCAAAGGGTATTTTCTGGTGGAATGGGAGAACAATTTCAAGGTGTTTGCGCAAGCAGATAAGAACGAT
>JAKSDL010000936.1 GCA_022360105.1 Pseudomonadota bacterium | reverse complement strand
TAATGCCTTTTTACTTGTAAACCAGATTTGCCCAATCACTCGACCTTTATAGTATTAAAAAGGTGGTCGCCACACCAGTTTAGTAGGTAAACGGCCAGAGCCTAAAACTCGAACGAACAATCCTCCACACTTCTGCCAGTCCTTTGGGTTCAAAGATAATAAACACCACAATCGATAATCCAAAAACAAATTCTCTCAAAGGGGCAATGGTGATCGAAAATCCGGAGGTTGGGCCGAAGTTCATCAGGAATTCTGTCGTGAGACTGAGAACTTCTCCCAGGGAGACAATGAAAATCGTCCCGAAAATGGCTCCTGAAACACTTCCCAGTCCACCAATGATGATCATGGCGATGAACTCAATGGAGAGCCACATGTTAAACGGTTCGGGGGTTATGGCCATCATGTAACCTGCAAACAAAGCTCCGGCGTATCCGGCATAAAAAGAGCTGATGCCGAAGGACAATAACTTGAATTTAAACAGCGGGATTCCCATGCCTTCAGCTGCCCTGTCGTTATCCCTAATGGCTACGAATGCTCTGCCAAATCTTGTTCGTAGAAAATTGACCATTATCCAGGTCAGAAAGATCAGGCTGGTGAAAATCAAATAGAAAAATCCTTTGTCATCTATCAACGAATAACCGAAAACAGAGGTGTTGGCGATCATCAGACCTTCTGCCCCTCCAGTCAGGCCATCCCACTGGGCCAGCACATACTCAATAATGAATTGGCCTGCCAACGTAGCAATGGTCAGGTATAAGTGCTTTAGCCGAACAGACGGGATGCCGAAGATCATTCCGATCAACGCTGTTATCACCCCTGCAAGTGGAATAGCTGTCCAGAACGGAATGCCGACTTTGGTTGTCAGGATGGCAGCAGCATAGGCCCCTACACCAAAAAAGGCTCCGTGCCCCAGGGAGATCTGGCCGGTATATCCGATCAATAAGTTGAGGCCGATAGCTGCAATCGCGTAAATTCCCATGGTATTTACGATGTAGAGAAAATAGGCAGAGCCCAAAAAAGGCACGACTGTCATCAGCAGGATCAGGCCAATTCCAAGGCAGGATCTTCCGAAATCGGTTTCGAAGATGGTCAATTCCTCTTCGTAGGATTGTTTCAGGTTACCGCACAGCGTAAAATGCAACTTTCTCATTAAACCCTCTCAATTTCTTTTAGTCCGAACAATCCGTAGGGTTTCACCATCAGAATAAACACCAGCACGATGTAAGGTATGATCTCCCTGAGTGATGTGGAAAGATATCCACCGGTGAATGTTTCCAATAACCCAATGATAACTCCTCCGACAATAGCACCGGAAATGCTGTCCAGTCCGCCTAGAATCACAACAGGGAACACTTTTAAACCAATAGAGCTTAATTCATGAACGTTGATTCCGTTGATAATTCCCAGCACAATACCGCTCATTGCTGCAACCAGGGCAGCTATTGCCCAGGATAAGGCGAACACCCTTCGCACATGAACACCCAGTGACATGGCAGCTGATTGATTGTCGGCAACAGAACGCATGTAAATACCCTGGTTGGAGTATTTAAAGAACAGACCGAAGATGACCAGAAACAGCAGTCCAATAATAAATGTTGCCACATAAACCGAAGGAATCTGCACCACGTCAAGATCGAAAGACAGTTCTTTAGGCAGAAATTCCGGGTAATTGTGGATATCTCCCCCAAAAATGAAAAGCAGCAATCCTTTGAACATGGCAGCCAGCCCGACAGTCAGCATGATCACCTGAATCAGGTCTTCACCGATTAGGGGACGAAGGAACAACCTTTCAACGATAAAACCGATCAAAAAAGAACCCAGGAGAGTGAGTGCGAATGCAAGGTATATTGGTAGTCCGGCCCAGGCCGAAAGACTCAAAAACAAGAAGGCGCCTATGGCCAACAGTTCACCGTGTGCGAAATTTAAAACACTACTTGCTTTATAAATCATAACGAATCCCAAGGCAGAGAGAGCATATAAAAAGCCCAGGGAAATACCGTTTACAAGCAAATGCAGAAAAAACTCCATAAACTCTCCTTAATAGAGGGAAATGATTTTAATAGTACTTTCGATGATGCCGGTGGTTCCATCTCTGTAGTTGACCTGACCTCTTACTTCCAGTTCCGTTTTATCCGAATAAAGCGCCTCGATCAGATCTGCATAGCGGTCTGCCACGAATTTTCTGCGAACCTTTCCGGTTCGGGTAAGCTCTTCATCGTCTGCATCCAACAGCTTGTATAAGAGAAGTATTCTTGTCAGTTGCATAGCTTCCGGCAAGGTGTTGTTGACTGACTCGACTTCCTCACAGATCAGTTTCTCCACTTCGGGTTGTCCGGAAAGGTCTATGTAAGTGGTATAAGGAATTTTTCGTTCTTCTGCCCAGACCCCGACATTTTCAAAATCTATATTGATAAAGGCTGACAGATAGGGCTGCCCTTCTCCCCAAATGACTGCTTCTTTAATGTAAGGGCTGAATTTCAGACGGGTTTCGATAAAATCAGGAGAAAAAGGATCGCCTTCCCTGGTACGCATGATATCCTGTTTTCTGCCGAGGATGACTAAATGTCCGTCTTCATCGAAATATCCGGCGTCACCGGTTTTGAACCAACCATCTTCAATGGCTTCGGCTGTGGCTTCCGGATTTTGGTAATAACCTTGAAACGTCGACTTTGATTTGACCAGAACTTCCTCATCATCTGTTATTTTTATTTCCGTTCCCGGCAATGCCTTCCCGACTGTTTCCGGTTTTACTTCTCCGTCGGGTTGCACCTGGAAGATGCCGCCGGCTTCCGTCATCCCGTAACATTGCTTCAGGTTGAGGCCATTTATTCGAAAGAAACGGATAACTTCTGGGCTGATAGGATGTCCGCCGGTATAAGCAGCTTTGAATTGCAGGCAACCCACTCGATCCATCAGTGGTCGGTAGACCGTAACATTGGCAAACCATTTTAGTAATTTTAAGAAAACTGAAACTCGCTTGCTAGCTTCTTCTTTTCTGGTAACGCTTAAACCGATTTTCTGGGCAAGGTTGAAAAAAAGTCGTTTGATAAATCCGGATTCGGTCATTTTCACCCGAATCCTGGAAGCCAGGTCTTCCCAGAATCGCGATGATGTTATGATGATGGAAGGTCCAACCTCCCTGAAGTCTTCGGTAACCGTTTCATGGTTTTCCGGAAAATTCATGGTCAACCCGCCAAACAAGGTGACACCGACTCCCCACATTTGGTCTACAATCCATGCCGGTGGTGAAATCGAGATCCAGTTGTCTCCGGTTGAAATTGGTGACGTGGAAAGCCATTTGGCGGACATGTCCGAAAAATTAGCGTGACTGAGCATGACCATTTTCGGCAATCCTGTTGTGCCTGAGGTCATGATCATCAAGGCTGTATCGTCAGGTTTTCCCTGCTGCAATTCATCAATAAACAGCTTGGGTTGCTCGCGATCCAATGTTTTTCCCAATTCCAAAAGATCGGCAAAGCTGATTAACCAATTGTTATCCCGGTAGTTTCGCATGCCTGTCGGGTCGATATAGACAACCTTTTTCACCCCGGGGATTTCATTTCTGTTTTCCAGCAGTTTATCAACCTGCTCCTGGTCCTGAGCAATCACATACTTGGCCTGTATACGATTAATGCCGAACAGGATCTCTTTGGAGACCGCAGAGGTAAACAGGTTAATAGTAACTGCTCCCAAGGATTGAACAGCCAACTCACTGAATAACCATTCCGGATCATTATCCAGGATTAAGGCAACATTGCTTCCACGCTCCAGGCCCAGCGATTTCAGTCCCAGGGCAACAGCTTTGGTATATTCTAGGTAGTCTTCCCAGGTAAAGGTTTTCCAGATTCCAAAGGCCTTTTGCCTGATAGCGATGTGCTTGGAACCAAGAAGTTGAGCCTGTTTGATGAGGGTTTGAGGCAAGGTCAAGTCGCCTGAAGTTAACGGTTGTTGGCTTTTTTGATTAACCTGACTTGTAGAAACGTCATTCATTAGCGTAACTTTAGAATGGTTTTGATATAAGAGAGTTAGGCAACAGTGGCTTCTCCCAGGTATGCCTTGATAACTTCCGGATGGTTTTGAACATGATGAGGAGTGCCTTCTGCGATTTTCGCACCGAAATCCAATACGGCAACCCGATGTGATATGCCCATCACAATGGACATGTCGTGCTCTACCAGGATCATTGTTTGCTTCCAGGCTGTATTCAGTTCAACCAGGAATCGTACCATGTCTTCTTTTTCTTCCAGGGTCATTCCGGCGAGAGGTTCATCCAAAATGAGCAGTCTGGGCTCCAGGGCAAGGGCGCGTCCCAGTTCAACACGTTTACGCATGCCATAGGGCAGCGATCCGACCAGGGACTTGCGAATGGACTGCATTTCCAAAAAGTCGATCAATTCTTCAAGAACCTCACGATGATGAACTTCTTCTTTTTTCACTTTTCCTGAGAAAAAAGCAGCCTGTCCCAAACCGTATTTGGAGTGAAGGTTTCTGGCCAAAAGCATGTTCTGCAGAACAGACATACCGCCGAATAATTCGATGTTTTGAAAGGTTCTGCCGATACCGATTTTGGTGAGATGGTGGGTCGAATAACCGGTAACATTCTGACCGTTAAAAGTGATGGAGCCCTTTTGTGGCTTGTAATAACCGGTTATGCAATTCAGCAGACTGGTTTTACCGGCTCCGTTCGGTCCTATTACGCCCAGTAATTCACCCGAGTTGACTTTTAGATCGATGCGATTCAGAGCGGTAATACCGCCGAATCGCAGGGTTATCTTGTCTAGTTCCAGATCAGCCCGATTGTCATCGGGCTTTCTGTTTTTATAAATGCTGGGTTCGCCCCGAAATGATTTCATTGCAGCAGTTTAACTTTTTCTTTTCCCGGCACCCAAAAGTTGGTGACCGGTGTGTAAGTTGCGTTTTCGTGAACTTGAACAATTCTGGCTTTGAAGGAAGCGCTGTGATCCGTGCTTGTATAAGTAATATTGGGAACTATTCCTCCCAGGTCTTCATTATCAAACGTCTCCAAAGCCTTGTTAATGGTTTGGGCATTGATTTTACCGAATTGCTTGTGCGCCTTTTCAAACGCTCTTTCCATGATCATCGCAATGGCGACGCCTTCCCAGTAAGAAGCATCAAACTTTTTAACAGTGCCGTAGCGTGCCCAGAGTTCTTCCAGTATCTTCATAGCCGGGGCATCGTCGCCGGGCAGACAACCGGAGAATTGCATAAATACCCGATCCCTGATTAAGCCTTTACCCCGTTTAAAGAAATCCGGATCGGTTGAAGTCCAGGTTCCAAAGAATTTTACTTTATAATTAGCCCGATCCGCTGCCTGCAAAGCCATAATTAAAGCCGAAGGAAGATTTTGGACGAAAATATACTCAGCACCTTTTTGCTTCAATCGCAACAATTCAGTGTTTAAATCCAGTGCTTTGGCCGGGAATTCCTCAATATCGACAATGTTGATATTGTTTTTCGCAGCATACTGCTTGCTGGGTTCGTGTATGGATTTGCCGTAGGGATTGTTATACGTAAGTAGACCAACCTTCGGAGCCTCATTGCCTTTGTGGATCGATTTAATATATTCAAGAACTGCATGTGAGTCAAGAATATAGCTGCCGAAAGGTAAATATACATAGTCCACGGGATCTTTTAGAATTCCCTGGTAGGTGGAATAATTGATATTTGGGATCTTAAACCGTTGAATAATAGGTTTGGCCATAATACCTGCACCGGCGCTCCAGGTTGCCATCATATCCATTTTGTCCTGGGTGCTGAATTTCCTCACATATTTCAAAGCTTCAGCCACCTTGTATGCACTGTCTACAACGGTCAATTTGATTTTGTTGCCAGCAACGCCGCCCTTTACTTCATTGACATAGCGGAAATAGTCCTGATGTCCCTTTGCATGAAACTGACCCCAGGTCGATGCCGGACCGGTTAAATTAATGATAGCTCCAACTTTAATGTCCTTAGCCGTGGCAGTTCCCACCAGGCTTAATGACAGCAGGCCGACAGCCGCAGTGAAAGTAAACAATAAATGGAATAACCTGCGCATGCTTCCTCCAATTTTAGTTTATCGAATATATAATGCCGTTTCCCCGCGGATTCCATAAAAAGGTACAATCTAATTTAATATGAATCGTCGTGTCAATAACAAATCTTTGCTTGTATTAGAAATAATCAAGGTTTGAGGCGTTTTTAGTGCGAAGTTATTGTATAACGTCTGTTTAGATTTAAGGTCATGAGATGCAAGGCTTGCAGCATCAAACGGAATCCAATTGCTAAATAATATCAGCCAATTTATAGTAATAGGCATGCTTGACTCAACTATTAATCGAGACCTACACCCCGACAACTTATGAAACTGCTGAACTTCTTTGGCGAGAAGGAATTACGCCGTCAGAAAATGTATATCTACCTGCTGTTATTAACCGTTGCCGCCGCATTCGGTTTGCAGCTCTGGCGGACACTTTATAATAACTTTGCCGTGGAAGTAGTCGGCCTGGACGGTTTTCAAAACGGGGTGATCCAGTCGTTGAGGGAAGTGCCGGGGTTTCTGGCTTTGCTGGTTGTTTACCTGCTTCTCTTGTTCAAGGAACATCGTCTGGCCGCTTTGTCGGTGATGCTGCTTGGTATTGGAGTAGGGTTGACCGGTATGATTCCCAGCTATTATGGACTGATTCTCAGCACCATGCTGCTATCCACGGGATTTCATTATTTCGAAACCCTGAATCAATCCCTGACTCTTCAATATTTTGATACCCAGACAGCTCCTCTTGTGTTTGGAAGATTGCGATCGTTGAATGCCGTTTCCAATTTGCTGGTTGGAGGAGTTGTTTTTATCGCCGTGGGATTTCTTTCTTACAAACTTCTTTTTCTGTTTTGCGGTGTAGTTGTTGGATTTCTTGGTTTGTATTGTTTTACGGTGAATCCGGCCGACAAATCAGTACCTCCGCAAAAAAAAGGCATGGTTTTTAAGAAGAAATACTGGTTGTATTACACACTAACCTTTCTGGCGGGAGCGAGAAGACAGGTTTTTGTGGCTTTTGCCGTATTTCTTCTTGTGAAAAATTTCAACTACTCTGTTCAGGCTATCACCCTGCTGTTCGTTATCAACAATGCTATAAACTATTTCTTGAGTCCGATTATCGGCAAAGCCATCGTTCGATTTGGTGAGCGAAAAGTGTTGTCACTTGAATATATCAGCCTGATTGTGGTGTTTGTTACCTATGCTTACGCAGAAAGTGCCTTGGTTGCGGGGATTATGTATGTTCTGGACCATATTTTCTTTGGCTTCAGCATGTCTATTCGCACTTTTTTTCAAAAAATAGGAGAACCTCAGGATATCGCTCCTAGTATGGCTATTGGATTTACGGTCAATCATATTGCTGCAGTTGTCATTCCGGTTCTTGGTGGATGGTTGTGGTTAATCGACTACAAAATCCCATTTCTGATTGCTGCAGGACTAAGTGGAGTTTCATTGGTTGCAACGCAGTTTATTCGGACTTCTCCAAGTTGAAGATAGCTGTTGGAATAGGGAAATTGATTCCCCATTTTAAATTGTAAAACATATGTCATGTTTGGAAGATTACTTTACCAATCTTCCAAAAAGGAATCACACTGTCATAATAGATAAAATGACATTTTTACAATTTAGTGGAGTTTTCCTTGGAACATACCTTTTTTGACACACCAATTCTTAAACACATCCTTCGTTTAATCTCCCTGTTTTGGCTTAAGTTATTCGGTTGGAACATAGAGGGGGAATTTCCCAAAGAAAAGAAGTTTGTATTGATAGCCGCGCCCCACACCTCAAACTGGGATATGCCCTATATGCTGTTTTATGCTTTTTACTACCGGGCGAAGGTTTATTGGATGGGCAAACAAAGCATTTTTAAGTGGCCTTTTGGGGGGATTTGTCGCTGGATGGGAGGAATTCCCATCGATCGTTCGAAATCCAACAATGTGGTCGACAATACGGTTGAACAATTTAATAAAAAGGACCGCCTTGTGATTGTTATTCCGCCTACAGGAACAAGAAAAAAGGTGTTGAAATGGAAAACCGGATTCTACTATATTGCCCTGTTGGCTAAAGTGCCAATTGCCCTGGGATTTTTAGATTACAAGAAAAAGGTCGGCGGATTCGGACCGCTGTTTTATCCCACCGGCGACATAGAAGCTGATATGGCGGAAATATCGAAGTTCTACCAAGGAATTTCAGGAAAGCATGTTGAACATTCATCCATCGCCATGCCGGATTTTAATCTTCCTCTGCCCGAATCACCACAAACAAACAACATTTAAGATTTTAGATTGATGATTTAAGATTTTCGGGTTGAGTCGGCGTTGCCGACTGTTTCGCATCAAATTGTTTGAATGTTCCTGAAGTGCGCATTGTGGGTAGGATGGGCAACTTGTTGCCTGTTAATCTAATCAAGGTATTCTGTTACCTAACACAATGATCCGACAATCACGTTCGGTCTGATGGGCAACGGAGTTGCCCATCCTACGATGTTCAAAAGATTTTGGGAGTATTTGACCGAATGAGTGTGTAGGATGGGCAACTTGTTGCCCATCAATTCTCGGTACGCGTGAGGTTTTTTATTTACCGTAGACCAGATATCCGCCAACATGGCCCAGAGTGGCAAGCATGAACATGGCTGCTGCAAGCAGGAGCAAGTAAATGAATGCTCCTAAAATGGATAGTATACTACCAAAAGCTGCAACTCCGGCGGTGAAGATTGAAACGTGCATCACTATCAACAAAATCCCCACGGCGAGGAATATACCTGAAAGGATGATCTTAAGGGTAATAATCCGGTAAGGTCTGCCTCCGTATCGCTTTTTCCAATCCATAAAGCCCGTAAAGAACGTAAGTGCAGACGATGCCACAGCAATAGACAGAAACAGGGACGTTGCTTTATCAACTAGGAGCGAAGCATTGCTCCAGAATTCATAATCGCTTACGGTTAAGCCTCTGGCTTTGCAATAGGCAGAAATGAACAGCAAAACAAATCCTCCCAGCAGGGCGAAAGGAAAAAGCCCGATGGGCAAGTGAGTTGCCAGTGGATGCATTCTCATTTTAGGCTGAACCCGGTTGATTTCTACATCGTTTACAATGGGAATCGGGTGACCGTAAGTTTCATGCAATTCGATGACAACACCGCACAATGGACAAACCAGGTTTCCGTTTTCATCGGTGTCATGAAAAGACAATTCCAGATGACAAACCGGGCAAAAAAACGTTTTGCCATAAAGAGGCTTTTTAAAAATATCGACAAATCGGTCCACCAATTTCATCAGATCACTTATCATCTTTTTCTCCTATAAGTAGTTGGTGTTATGAAATTTAGTGAACTTCTTTGGTTCTCATGAGTTTAGCCACGATGATCATTTTCTGAATCTCGGAGGCTCCCTCGTAAATCTGGTAAATCTTGGCATCCCTGAGCAATTTTTCCGCGGGCATTTCGTTGGTATAACCATAACCGCCAAGAATCTGACAACATTCAACAGCCGACCACATCGCAACTTCCGCAGCATACCATTTTGCCTGGGCTGCTTCCCTTGAATTGTCCTTACCCTTGTCAAACAGGTCAGCAGAAAGATAGGTCATATATCGTGCCGCATCCAGCTTGGTCATCATTTCTGCCAGTTTGAAAGATACACCCTGGTAGGAGATCAGCTTTTTATCAAAGGTTCTTCTGCCTTTGGCGTAGGTCAGCCCTATATTCAAAGCGGCTTTGGTAATTCCGTTGGCACCGGCAGCGATTCCGGGTCTTGTATGATCGAAGGTTTTCATGGCGATTTTAAATCCGTCTCCTTCCTCGCCCAGTCTGTATTCCTTGGGAACCTTTACATCCTCGAAACTGACCCGAACCGTGTTGGAAGCATGCTGTCCAAGATTTTGCTCTTTAACCCCTCTAATAATTCCGGGAGTATCAGCAGGTACCACAAAACCGGTTGCTTTATCGCCTACTCTTGCCAAAACAAAATACCAACTGGCAACAGAGCCGCAAGTTATCCACCACTTAACTCCGTTAATGACATAGTCATTGCCTATTTTTTCAGCGACCGTTTTAATTCTGGAGACGTCTGATCCGGCTTCGGGTTCTGTTACACAATAGGCTGAAAACATCAGCTCTTGGGTCATAGGTTCCAAAAACTTTTTCTTTTGGAAATCATTACCCGCAAAAATAACCGGATATTGAGACAAACCGTTAGAACCCAATGCAGTGCCAATACCGGTACATCCGGTGCCGATCTCCTCCATGACAAGGCAGTGATTAAGCACAGGTTCGTTTTGTCCGCCATATTCTTTTGGTATGTGAGCATTCATAAATCCCATCTTGAAAGCTTCGGCACAAATGTCTTTGGGAAATTCACCGGAACGATCATATTTGGCAGCATTGGGAGCCACCCATTCCTTTGTGAAAGCACGAGCTTTTTCCACTAATTCTTGTTGTTCTGAGGTCCGATTGAATTCCATGTTATCTCTCCGTAAGCAAGTCTAAGTATTTGGCTTCTTTTTTTCGTTGTTCGCCGGCATTGATAAGTATGTCCACGGGCTCTTTCTTGAACAGGTCCGCTTCGTAGGATTCCTTGCCGAAAGATTGTCTCCCCAGGCTGATTTTTAAACCATAAACACCCAGGGAAAAAACAAGCAGATTATTCGTCAGAATAATAAGTAAACCTGACAGCGAAAACAGGCTTGTGCCCAGACCGGAGCGGCTTAAGACAATCAATTCAATCATAATGGCAAAAACGAGCAGGACTGACAGAACCAGTTTTATCTTGTGAGTGGAATGCCATTTGGCATAAATATGGTTTCTTTCAAAGATCCCTGTAGAAATAGCCGGAATGCTGACCAGGAGTATCACAATCAGCGAAAACCAGACTAAAAACTTCCAGATGAGTTGATCAAAAGAAAGAAATTCAATCCGTAATATGAAGAATATAAACGCTACAGCGGCCAAGGGAGCCAAGGCTGCCACAACATGAACTATCATAGAATGAAGATGCAATTGATGCTTTCCCATTAATTCCCCTTAAATTGTGTGGGCATTTATTTTCTAAAAATTGTGATTTGATAAACAGGTTGGGATGTAACTCTCGTCCCTGAGTTTAGGAATGCGTGTTGACTACATGACTTACTTTGTGGATGTGGCTTTGTGCTCCCTTCTTCCTTTTCCTTTGTAGGTTCTATAATTCAGGAAAAAAGGGTCTGGGTCAAAAATAAAAAACGATCCGAACGATTGTTCTGTAAAATGTTTTTGTGTTTCTCTAAATTATTCAGCTAGTTACAAACAAATATGTTTGGAAAACTTTTTGAAGATAAAACCACCGCTCATAGACAGACGATCTACTGTGAGATCAGAAAGATTCAGTCAATTTGAAGCGGTGATGGGAAAATAGAGGTTTGTGAATAGCTAAAAATCATGATAAAAATAGAGCCATAAATATCAAAAGAGATTAGTAGTACTGCTATTCTATGGGTTTCGTATTTTTCAGGAGAACAACAAATGCTTTTAAAAGGACCAGCCCAACAGCTCGCGGATTTGATGATAAAACTCAGTCAAAAATACCATAACCAGGAATGGGCGTTTGGACTGGAGTTTGAGCTATGGAGAGAGGTTGTTGAAGAGCAGGATATATTAACCGATGATGAGATTAACAAACTAGATGAGATGTCAAAGTGGTGCAAAGGCTGGATAACCATGGCATTTAAAGATGGGGAGGAAGGACTTGAGTTCTTACTGCTCGAAGATTGGGAGGAGAAGTATCAAAAGGAAAAACCTTTTTAGTATTTCAGATTTATGATTTATGATTTTAGATTTACAGGCTGTGTCGGCTTTGCCGACCGTTCCAACATATTTGTTACCCTTCCAAAGTAGTTTGACAGCCGATAGAGTCCCTCCTAGAATAATCTTATTAAAAATCCTTAATAAAACATTAATGGCAGCGTAGCTGCCACATCGCAGAAAATCATCAATCTTAGGTCTAAAATCTAAAATGGCCCTAATTCGTCGTTACATCGCTAAAGAGTTTGTGACATTCTTTCTGGTTTGCTCACTTTCTCTGTTGTTTATTGCGATCGTGTTTTCCACTTTGGCTGAATTGCCTAATTTGGAGAAAGAAAACGGCGTACAATTATTCATCAGTGCTGTGTTATCCGGTGTTCCGCTACTTGTGGAAGTGATTGTGCCTATTACTGTGCTGCTGGCGACTGTTTTGGCTTTGATTTCTCTTAGCAAGACCTCTGAAATAATAGCCATGATGGCTGCCGGAGTCAGTTTGTTTCATTTAATACTGCCAATCTTGATCTGTGGTGGTGTGATCTCCGGTTTGATGTATCTTAATCAAAGCTATCTGGCACCATATTGGGGAGCTGACGAAAGAGCCGGGCTGGTAGCGGCAAAGCGGAGCGCAAATACCTGGAGATTTCACAACGGCACCCTGTTTTTTTTTGAAGCACCAAACAAAAGAAATCGAACTATCCTTTCAAGCCGCTTTTTTTCTTTTGGAAAGGATAAAAGAATCGAAACCACAGGATTTTCCAGTGTTCTTTCCAGAAAAGATGAGTCCTGGGAGATAGGGCAGGAAAGACGAATTGAATTCCATGAAAAAGGCATTCGACAATCAGT
>JAKSDL010000629.1 GCA_022360105.1 Pseudomonadota bacterium | reverse complement strand
TCATAAAATGTATTGCATTTTAACCATACAAATACTCTTCTGATCCATCTTTTGGATCTTGACGATGTTTTTTGAATTTGAGCCCCGATTTTTCGGCCACACGGATCGATTTTTTGTTATTCGGAGCAATTAATGCAAATATCTGTTTTAATTTGAAAGTTCGTTTGGCATAGTCAACAAGTGCAGTTGCAGATTCTGTTGCATAGCCTTGGCCACGATGTTCAGACAATAACGCAAATCCTATATCCGGATAATCTAAATAATCTCTTAACATCAATCCACAAATACCGATGGGCTCTAGATTGCGTTTAAGCCGAGTAATGTACATACCAAAACCCCATTTTCTATATTGCGCCAAAGGCTTGTTTTTAATATATTCCCTGGCCTTGTCCAAAGTGTCCACACCCTTGTTGTCTGTAAATTCCAGCCAAGCAGGATCATTGAATAATTTTAAAACAAATGGTGCATCATTAAGATCAGTTTTTGAAATGACTAATCGATCTGTCTCTATTAGATTCATCTCTTTTTGGTGTATGTGGTTTTGCCGTATAACGCCGGGTTGAAACTTTTGTTAAATGCTTTTTCTGAATCTATAGACATAGAATTCTCCCTCACTATAGTTTGCGTTGATCAATTCCATTCCCTGCTCCTTGAGAAAATCCGTATAGGCAGATCTACCCAAACTATAATGGTATACCGTGTACTTGCCCACAGTTCCGGTACACTCGCCCACCTCCTCTCCACTTGTAAATAGGAACCGTCCTTCAGGTTTTAACAATTTACCCACAGCAGTCATGGTCTTTTTCTGTTGTTCAGCTGGTAAATGGCACATCGCACCCCAACTGAATATGAGATCCCATTTGCCTGAAATCTGGTCGATATCAGAAATGTCTAACAACCTACAATCAGCATGTTGGACATTTTTCAAGTATGTGTCCAACATGGGCTGGCTATTATCAATCCCACGGTATTCTTTGACAATTGGAGATACCGTTTTTGCTATGGGATGTCCTGTTCCGCATCCAAGATCAAGTACTTTGATTTCTCTCCCCAAAAGCTCTACTTCGAGAAGGATGTCTTTGACTCCAACATGATTCCGCATAGAATCATACGTAGAACCTACTTTGTCATATATGCTCATATTCCTTTTTTACACTTAACATTATACATAATCCGCTGCCTGCACAGGATTTGTGTTATCGAACTATTTACCAAGTTCGACTGACTTTAGATCAGCAGCGGCGACAAGCAGCTGATAACTGGCATACAAAATCTTGAGGAAATCTGTCTTTGTGATGCTTGGCCTGTTCGTTCAAACATTTTGTTGCCTGGTTGATATTGTGATTCTTCATGCCTTTAAACTTTGTCTGGGCTTTGACGAAAAAATCAAAATAGCAATTCCAAGAACCAGGCCTGATAACCCGTCTCCAAGGTACACGATAGGAGGAAGACCAAGAGAAAATCCGATAATCAAGGCCAATAGCCCAAACAGAATTAATCCCAACATACCCAAATTCAACATAAATCGGTATTTCAGAGGATCTCTTGCTAAAATAATAAAGAAAACCCCAATGAGTCCAAACACGCCAAAAACAACTTTGAAAAAGTAGATTACAATAGGCGCATCAGGTAATGATTTAATTCCAAACCATGAACCAATGCTTTCAACTACCGCCCAAGGTAGAAAAATGAAAGGCACACCGGTCAAACATCCAATAGCTGTTATCCAAAGTATAATTTTGAGACTTCTCATAACTTCTCTCCTTTTTGAAAAGATTAAGATGAAATGAGCTGAGACCATGATGAACTTTACCAGGATCTTTGGAAAAGCACTCCAACCGAGGGCGATTATTGTCCGGCATATCCGGTTGCCGGAGGCTGAAGATAAAAAAATTTGTTCCAGGTATTTTGTTCTAGCGTTTAAACACTTTTTCAATTGCTGATAGTTCTTTATCACTTGGTTTATCAGTCAAAAAGAACTGATGGGCTGCACATCTCCAAAGTTTATTCTCTTTAGTTTCAAAATCTGTCAGTCCCCCTGGAACCAGAAACAATTTCCTTTTGAAAATCTCATCATTTGCATCTATCTCAGCTTCAACTACTGCTTTGCCGCTTTTGACAAAAGAGTAAACTACTTGACCGACACGTTTCCTACGATAAATGATCGGTTTTCCTGTTGCTGATTCTGACAACGTTCCTAAAGCTGCTTCTGTATAACTCCACCCGTTTTCAATGTCATCAAAAGTTGTCGCAACAACTGCCTTAATTTTCATATTCTTCCTTTGGTTTTTTTAAGTTCAACATCGAAATCACCGGATGTTTCACCGATTATGGATAAAAGGTGAATTATCCGAAAACCATAGAACCTGCATTCACCGAAGGTTAAATGCGCTCCGGTGTTTTTTTTATCAGAAAACTGGTTTGTCTATTTGGTCACGATTTTAAAATTCATGACCTTTTCAAGGTCTTTGATTGCTTTTTTGTTTCTAATTTCAAATATACAGGGTTTTGATTTACCCACATTTTTTGTCTTCAATAGTTTACTTTTCGAATCTTCAGTGATTTTTAACGTTAAGATATCATCAAGAAATCTAAGGGGAAAATAGACTGTTGCCTGCATGTATCCCTTCCATGCTGACATCCATACTATTGTTCGTTTCTTTTTTTGTACTTTGCATAACCAGGCTTTTCCATCTTTGTAATATCGCCATTCATATGTTAACTCGTTGTCCGTGAATAGCTTTAAGAGTTCTAGATAAGCATTGAATGACCGACCCAGCACCTTTTTCAAAACGCCTTCATCAGGAAAAATGCTTTCATCGGTCAATTCAATTGTGTTTATGGTTTCCATTGTTTTCCTTTCTAGGGCTGTTTCGTTTGATGACGTCAACCGCACGTGCAAGAAACTCGTTATCTTTTTTCTACAAAACTTTTAATTTTCTGTTTACAAACATTCTCTGTTAACTCAAGTAGCTTTTTTACTGAGATAGCAAGTATCTCCAAATCCCCTTTTGATATCCGGTACTCTGGGTCGTAGCGGGCACCAATGTAAGCATAATCCAGCAAAGTGAAACGGTCTTTTTCTTCTTTTGTTTTAGCAGGAAAAACATTGTCAAAAGAACTATCTTCTTCAACAACCATATCACTTAGTAAGGCAAGCCAGTGCTCATTTGGATTGTAGTTGGTGAAAACTAATAAAACCGTTTTGTAACAAGATTCTGCAGCTTGATGCAAGTTAAAAGCTGCTTTTCGATAAAAATCCTTGTCAGAAGCACCTTTTTTAAGGTCATGTTGAAAATCATCATACGACATGACAGCAGTTTTAAACCAATAACTAAAATAATCTCTTGCAATACGCTGTTGTTCTTTTGATGTTAATTCTCTTTTATCAGCCAGCTCAAAATTTCCCGAATCAAAGAGCATGTATCCCTCTTTTTTGATATCGGAAAAGAAGTATTGACCTTCTGCAAGTTTGATATTCAATTCCTGAATATCGTGAACTATGATTCTCGCATGAGTAGTTGGTTTCTGAGTGTTACAAGCTTTAACTATTTCATCCCAAAGGATAATGTTATCAACAGTGTCTTTTTGTTCGGTAACGACCAGGATATCGTAATCCGAAACATGGCCAGATCTGCGGTTCGGCTCAAGGTCACTCTTGACCTTGTAATCACCACGTGCATATGAACCAAAAAGAATTATCATCTCAACGTCATTACACTTCTTTTGAATAACAGAGACGATGTTTTTTAGTTCATCTTTCTTTATTTTTGGTAAATGTTCAGGTTTCTGCTTCATTTTTAGATAGGGCTTACTATCGACTACGAAATACGTTCAATTCTATCAACATGTTTGAGCGAGATAACGCCATTATAACTAACTGTCGATTGTTACATCATCTTGATATAATGAAATTAATCACCTTTTGTAAGAAAGCTCTCATTACATATTTTCTTCCATGTTTTAGATTTTTAAGCATCATAGCATCTGGCCAAGACGCCACAATTGACGCGTAGCGGCGATTGTGGCGTCTTAACCACTTAAGTAATAATTATACTACGACCGTTGCTTCCACTTCAAAAACACAATCGGGATGGAATAAGGAAGAAACCCCAATCAAAGATGTTGCCGGTTGGCAATCATATCTTTTGAACTGTTCGACAAGCACATGAGATGATTCTGTAAATTTAGTCACATCGGTCGTGTAATACACCAATCTTGCAACATCTGCAAATTTTGCATCTGCTTGATTTAGCAATGTTTCAAGATTGTTCAGGATCTGACGCATCTGCTTCACCATGTCTCCCGGATGAAGTAGTTCTCCGTTCTCATCTACAGATACAATACCTGCGCAAAATATCACACGCTTGAAATTTGAAAACTCATTTGCTTGCACAAAACCAAATTTTTCTTGCCAAGTCCAGGGATTAATCGTTCTTTTTGTCATTTTTTGCTCCATATTAAAGTCGCCATTATAAAAGGTAAAAGACCCAAATTGCACAAATGGCTGTTAATATGGCTTGTAAAAAATCGACATCATCTCTTTTATCGACTGTTTCTCTTTTACGAACAAAGAAGGAGAACTCCCCGAAAAGCGTTTGAATTCTTTGATAAAATGTGACTGATCGTAAAAGGATCTTGCGTGAGCCAACGTCGTAAAATCGTCATATTTTTTATCAATAATCTGATTGACCATTGAATTGAATCTACTGATTCTAAAAAATCGTTTGGGGCTGACTCCTACATACTGATTAAATATCCGTTCAAGCTTTTTCTGATGAATTCCATGGTGCTCACAAAACGTTGTAAGATCACTATTGTTTTCCAACCCTGAAGCCAGCATCCGAAATAGATTTTGTAGAGACGTATCAAGAATCAACTCCGGGTTGATGAACTCAACCAAACAATCTTCTAAAATTGCAAGAGTTTCTATGGTCTTTCTAACTGGATAAAGCTCAATTTCAAGCTTTGAGCTGAATTCAGAGATGGCGGTTTGTAAATCAACAGTTTTATCCTCAAATTCTGACAATGGAGTTTTCAGGAGAGGATACAGGCCGTGAGGTAAAAATGAAATACCGATTGAATGAACCGGTCCTGTTTGCCGCAGAGTGCAATATTGCTTTCTTATCCCGTTAAAAGAAAATCTTGGTACTGTTGTTTTTACACCATCATATTTGTAAACCGTTGGCGCAGAAAAATTGAGAACAATGTCGATATTATTAACAGGCAACAACTTGTGATTCAAAATGAGCGGCCGGCTGCTTTTTTGTACCCAAAAATACTTTATTGTCTTTCGCAGTAGAGGGTGTTTTGGATAGTATCTTTCTATCTTCAATCTATTCATTGGGCGCACACGTTTATTGAGAACACATAAGACGCAAATCACTGGCAGCCGTACCGGTGGTTGTCTTACGTACATGTTTTAACCGGAGCATTGGGAAAAGCCATATAGAGGGCGTTTGCTGTCCGCTGTATTTTTTTGTTAGGCTGTAAACCTATTTTTTGATTCCAATTGAAAACTGGTCCACAACCCAAAGCCAACTACCATCTGGTTGGCGCCTGGCGATCTCAGCGGTGACGTCACCATTGCTAAAATTGGTAGATGAGGTTAGTGCGATATCTCCACTACATACAGCTGCTGATTGGTTGCTAGGTTCAAACTGAGGACGACTGGCCAAAAAGTCGACAAAGAACTTTCGAATTTGATTCAGCCCTTTTGAAATTTCACCGTTATCATCGACTAATACGGCATCCGGTTCATAAAGAGCAACCAGGCCTTCAACATCACCTGCATTAGCACGTTCTATAAAATATTTTTCAAGATCATTTGGATCATTGGCTGGTTGGTACATAAACATTAACTCCAAAGCTTAACATTAATCATGGCCTAACGACTGCCTCGCCCGCTTTACCCGGAATGCAGTGAGCGAAGAGAATGAAGCGGGAGGTAAATTCGGGTGTATGCATTTTTGTCGGACATTTTTTAGGTAGGTACTGGAGAACTGTAGTGTAAGCCAAATTCCACCCTAAAGTCAGTAGCTATGACTTTTGGAACAAGTTTTCCTTGATTTTTTGTCAGTTCCACAATTCCATATTTTTCTAAAGTTTTTAATGTCCTGGATAAGTTAGATTTTTTTCTTTTGCTAATACGCTCAAGCTCAGACAGGGAGTGAGGTTTATAATTAATTATGAGTCTTAATAGTTCCTGGTTCTCATTACCAAGAACTTGAGCCATTGATTTTATCGAATCAAACCAGATCTTTGGTTCATCTTTTCTTGGCTTATACTCCCCATTTGCAATAGCAATTGTCCTTTTTATATAATCCTGCTTTGAGATAATACCGACTTTCATTACTTTAGTTGCCATTGTTCCTCTTTTTTAACTTTCCAAAATATCATTAACATCTTTCCAAAAGTCTTGTAAAAGCTGTTGTGCTGACTCAAATTCATAGTTTTTAATAATGCTTTTATTATGCTTGTGATCCCATACAAGCCTTTTTGCCCCAAATTTCTTTCTTTTGGGTTTAATTGCATGGGCATTGTCATAGCCGATTATTCGTTTATTGTAACGATCATGCAGAGTTAACGAGTATTTTATACCATGAGGTATGTGTTCATTGGGAGTCACTTTTTTTACTTCAAATTTAGTCCAGTATCCATTGCTCATGGGGAATATCTCTCCATCTAGCGATAGCAATGTCTCAAGACCTAATTGAATCATATGTTTGTTTTGATTTATGATCAGGGTGTAAAACTAGAGTTATCAGCAGATGATAACTCTAGTTTTACATATGATTTTGCTTATGTCCAACGCCCTGCATAAACGGCCGCCTGCACGGTTTTGGCGCTAAAAAGGATTTGCCAGGAATTTGGATATTTGACCTCGCCGAAGGTCAGCTAGTGGTTCATTGCAGCCCTTTGTTAACATTTAATTTTTCATTTTGACTCCCCTTTGCAGTATCAATATTGAAATCAAATAGAAAATGTTGATGTTAAAAAAGATCACAAAATTCCTGAATACGAAGCGTATTATGTATTATGGAAGACTCAGGTATTCTGGATTGGCAACAATAAAATTTATGTATTCAATGTATTTATTTTGGACATTGACTGATGGTGAGTTTGAGGGCTGATTTTTCCAGTCCGATTCATAAAAGGTTCTGACATTGGTTTGTCGTGTTTACAATTAACCCACATCAATAGGCAGATCAACTGAAAAATTGTTTTAGGTTCATGACATGTTTTTGGATATTCAGAGCTATTTTTTTATCATTTCGATTTCTTAAGTTACTGATGCGTCAACAAGCGATTGAAAATGGTCAACAAGTCGTTGATTGGTCCAATCAAGATGTTCTTTCATTTTTTTTCTGGCACCATCTGCATTTTTCTCTTTGATTGCCTTGAAAATAGCCACATGATGGGTTGCTATCGTTGCGGAATTCTCTTCATAACCGGCGAATCCTTCAATGATGGGTTTGATGAACTCCTTGGAAAAATCAAAAATGCTCATGATAACGTGGATGCGAAAAAAATTATGGGATGCCCTGGCAATGGCACAGTGGAAGGCTTGATCAAGCTCCCATTTAAATTTTACTTCTTTTGTTTTGGTTTCAAAATTGTCCAAACAAGCCTGGATATCCTCAAGATCCTGTGCATTTCTTTCCAGCGCAGCCGCTCCCGCAGACGCTTGTTCAAGATCGCTGCGAATTTCGTACAATTGAACAATTTTGTTTTTATTCTCCTCCATCATTCGCTTCATGGGATCAAGTCGGAACGTTGAATCGATCGATTTTACAAAAATACCTTTCCTTTTTTTAATCTCCACATAGCCCATGGTTTCAAGCTTGTTCAAAGCTTCCCTCAGCGAAGACCTGCCGACTCCCAGCATATCGATCAGTTGCCGCTCACTCGGGAGTCTGTTGCCGGGAGCAAGTTTTCCCTGATTGATCAGGTTTTCCAATTGATCAACGATTTTATCAGTAATTTTTTCAACCTGGACTTCTTCAAATAAACCTTCCAATATTTTCTCCAAAGTTGTTGGTCCGACCAACAGTCAATGATAAAATATGCTTTGATAGCAAATGGACGCAAATTTGAACTCTATACCATTCAAATCTTCTATTCAACACAAAACTTGACAGCATAACAACTATCTTTTAGAATCTGGTCAGACCAGTTATAAAAATGACCAATAGGGGGAAAAAGCCATGACAATATATCAATTAAGACTCTCGGAAAATATCAAAAACACCCTTCTTTTTGGCTATTATACGGGAATTTGGGGAATAGTAGGATTAGCGCTGATTCTAATAATGTTTTGATGACATTGCTTCAAACGGGCGTTAAAGCGAATCCTAAGTGATCACATTTGTTGCAATGGCGATCACATCTGACGAATTGTAAGGAATGCAGGATAAGTTCGTTCTCAAAACTATTGTTCCGTGACTTCAAAGTAATCTTTAGTCGCTCCGCAGTCAGGGCAGACCCAATCTACAGGAAGATTTTCAAAAGAAGTTCCGGGCTCAATTCCCAAACCTGGTTCACCAACCTTAGGGTCATATACGTACCAGCAGTCCATATAAGTGCATCGATACATATTCATAAGCTTCATTTTGAGTCATATTAGCCAGGGCTTACAGACTTGAGTATCTAATTTTAATACCTATTGTACC
Organism: Pseudomonadota bacterium; assembly: GCA_022360105.1. Next base: position 3,424 of record JAKSDL010000629.1, on the reverse strand, counting down.
AAAGCTTGTCAAATTAAGTCGGGATATCAGTATCGTTTCCACATGGCTCAAGTGGTATTTGGTTTCATACCCAGTGTTTAACAACACCGACCACCGCTGTGACATCCCCTCCGGATTATACCTTAAACGATTAACCTTAAGTCTAAATATGGGGAACGAACTTTGAGATGGTTAAAGTGACAGGTGTGTTGTTAAACTAAATGGTAAAAGTAACATTTTGTAATCCATTGAAAAATGATATAAACCCCGAATAGGAAACCGATCGTGTCAGACGCAACCATATTTGATGCCAACCAGGATGTTCGCAACAGAAACCAGTTCAAAACCTTGCTGACCTTAGCAGTTTACCTATGGCCTAAAAAACGAATTGATCTAAAAGCCAGGGTAATATTTGCTATTTTAATGCTGGTGTCCGCAAAGGTGATCAATGTGTATGTTCCTTTTTTATACAAGCAGGCTGTAGATGCCTTGTCAGTTGAAAAAGCCTTGCTATCCCTTCCTTTGGTGTTGATCATAGCTTATGGTTTTGCCCGAATCCTCTACCAATCCCTGGGTGAATTGAGAGACTTCATCTTTGCAAAAGTATCGCAGCATGCCCAGAGAACCATTGGATTAAAAACGTTCAAGCATCTTCACGGGTTATCCCTGTCCTTTCATCTGGATCGACAAACAGGCGGGTTATCCAGGGTCATTGAACGAGGAACGGGTGGAATACAGTTCGTGTTGAATTTCATGATGTTCAATATTCTCCCTACTCTCTTGGAAATTCTTATCGTTACCGTTATTTTTTTTATCAAGTTTGATATCTGGTTTGCAGTTACCGTATTTTTAACAATCAGTATTTATATTGCGTTTACGCTTTGGTTCACAGAGTGGCGATTAAAATATCGACGAATGATGAATGAGAAGGATTCTACCGCCAATACACGTGCTATAGACAGTCTATTGAATTATGAGACCGTTAAGTACTTTAACAATGAAGACCATGAATACCGGCGATATGATAGAGCACTGGCCGGCTACGAAAAAGCAGCCGTTAAAAACATTACCACCTTATCGCTGCTGAATATAGGTCAGGCAGCCGTGATAGGAATCGGCTTGATGACGATCATGGTTATGGCCGGATCAGGAGTTGTTTCCGGAATTTACACCATTGGTGATTTTGTGATGGTCAATACCTTTCTGATTCAGCTTTATTTGCCTTTGAATTTCCTGGGTTTTGTCTACCGTCAAATCAAACAAAGCTTAACGGATATGGATAAGATGTTCGAACTTCAGCAGGTTGATCCTCAAATTAAAGACAGTCCTGACGCAAAACCGTTGTTAGCCACAGAGGGGGCTATCGAATTCAAAGAAGTCGGTTTTCATTATACTGAAGAGCGGGAGATCCTTAAATCAATCAACTTTGTGGTTCCACCCGGAAAAACAGTTGCGATTGTCGGGTCCAGTGGGGAAGGAAAATCAACCATTTCAAGACTTCTGTTTCGATTTTACGATGTCAGCTCCGGACAAATCGTAATTGATGGCCAGGATATCCGTTCTGTCACCATGGATTCATTGCGCAAAGCGATTGGCATCGTCCCTCAGGATACTGTCTTGTTCAATGATACCATTCACTACAATATTCAATACGGAAACCCTGGTGCTGATGATGAACAGATAGAAAGAGCTGCCAAGCTCGCTAAAATTGAAGAATTCATCCATTCCCTGCCTGAACGATATGAAAGCCGTGTGGGTGAAAGGGGATTGAAATTGTCGGGAGGAGAAAAACAAAGAGTTGCTATTGCTCGAACCATATTGAAAAATCCTAAAATCCTGATTTTTGATGAAGCAACTTCTGCTTTGGATTCCCAGACTGAAAATGAAATTCAGGATTCCCTGCGTGAAGTGTCAGAGAACAAAACCACATTGGTGGTCGCCCATCGCCTGTCTACCATCATTGATGCGGATGAAATACTGGTATTAAAAGATGGAACAATAGCCGAACGAGGCAAGCATGAGGATTTGCTGGAGCTGGGCGGACATTATGCAACGATGTGGCACCGACAGCAGGAGGCCCGCAGGTATCAGTCCAAACTTGAGGAGGTTCTACAAAATTGAACCGGTTAGCTTTCCTTGCTTACAACTCTTTCAAGATCTGTTTGCGTTTGGCTTCGTATTCTTTGTCGGTAATCAGATCGTGTTGGCGGAGTTCTTTGAGCTTTTTTAGACGCTCTTTGATACTTGATTTTTCATCTGGTTCAGCGGCTGGAGTAGATTCAGCAACAACCGGCGATACATCAGCCGCATCCAGGGTAAACACGAGCCACTGGGTTTGCTCATCCGAAAGCCACTGATCGCCTTCTATCACAGGAGGCTTTTGATAGGGTTTTTCCGGCTGAAAAACAAAGCGATAGGTTTGACTGGGAGTTAAAGTACGAGGATCGCCTTTTTTGAAGTCATTCTTGCTTTTCGGTGCACCGATCGTATTTTGCCCGGCGATTTCGATATTAAGGTTGCTGAATACAAAGTTTAACTTATTATCTTTTATAAAACAGATGCCGTCGGTAATGCGCAAAGTATCGTTGAATAAAGCCGGTTTTTCTGCAGTAATGGAAAAATAGATCCATTGATCGCTGGAGGCTTGTCTGAACGCATCCACCAAACGCGGCGCCAGCTTTGATATTTCCTCCTGATAGAAAAGTGCATGAGCTTCACCCCAACCGATTAGTTCAAACTTATTAATGCTGATTTCGTTAAGCAGCGCTGTCAGGTCTTCCACTGTCATTTGAACGGGATGATTGTATCCCTGCCTGACAATCTCCTCTTTTCCTTTAACGTCATGAATCTGATGATGAAGTTGAATGCGTTCCTGACCATCGACGAATAGCTGAGTCATATTGCTTTTGGCGGTACAGCCGAATAATGTCAGGCAAATCAGTATTAAGAATGTTAAATGTTCAAGAAGTGATTTCATGTTTTTACCTGTTGTAAATATCGTCTGTAATGTCCCCCATTCACAGCCACGTAGGGTCCAATATTGATTGGTCAAGATGAACAAACTATCAAAACCTTAATTGATTCCGAGCACAAACGGTAGGGCGGCCCTACGTGGCCGCCGATCATTTCTAAATGACATTGACATAGGGCCGCCCTACCGTTCGTTCCAGGATTAATCAGGATTTGTCTTAATTAAGGCTTATCCAACCAAGGCTGGCATATTATCCTAATTTCTCAATCAAGAATACATAATTGGCAATGACTTAAAGAGATATTAGAACCACTCGTTTCAGTCATAGTCAAGATCTATTATTAGACGATCCTTTGCCCTGGTGCCTTAAAACAGTCGCTGTTGACCGGTCAAAGCGGCATGTATGTCAACATTGCAAAAGGGGGCAATGGTTTCGATTATTGGTTTAATCTGTTTTTCCACATAATGGTTGTA
>JAKSDL010000240.1 GCA_022360105.1 Pseudomonadota bacterium | reverse complement strand
TGAATTGCAATGGTTGCACTTTGCTCCCGCATGCCGACAACGTCTATGTTTTCATCCTGGGATAGGTCATAAATGATATCTAAGGTGCTTTCATCATAGTGATGAATAAATTGTTTGATGACGTATGTATTCGGGCCTTTATTTTCCCCATCTTGACCTGAATGCCTGGACAGCTTGATGGTTCCATAAACGTCGGTTTCAAGCAGCTTTTCATTATTGGCAAGCCGGTATAACAATGCAATTGACTGCTCTATGGTAGCATTTCCTCTTGGGTCGATCTGATTATTACCCACCCCTGCCAAAATATTATTTTCATAACAAAAGTCAACAAAAAGCTTGGCCCATGTGCCTATTTCATTACCATCGTCATAGTGGTAATCCTGATTGACAACGATTTCTTTTTGAGGCATAATTTGCTTTAGCAAACTGACAATCAATGCAGCAATTTCCTCCCGTTTAATGAACTGGTCCGGTCTGAATGTGCCGTCATCATATCCGTAGACAATACCTGCATGATAAGCTTTTACGATTTCTTGTTCGTGTTTGTGGCCGGCTACATCAGAAAAAGGCTGCGTATTTTCCATTGTGATGTTTTTTCCGGACAATGCGTGGATTCTTAAGGCCAATAAAACATATTGGCTGCGTGTAATATACAAAAGATAATTATCCTGTAGCTCCTTGGGAACCAAATCATTGTCAATAGCAGTTTTTACCTCTTTTTCAGCCCATTTGCTCATTGTATTGGTGCTTTCCCCGTTCACATGGATAGCGGTTAAAACAAATACCAATATCAAAGTGAATGCACACCATTTTCTCTTTTTCATTGCATCACTCCCCCTGTTTTTATGGTTTAAACAATCATATAGTATTATTGTTTAAATATTGTTTATAAAGTGTTTAGAATTTGTTTATAAATTAACAAAAATACAAATATTTTAACATAATAAAATAATCATATCATAAAATCCCCATTTTTATATTACTTTTGTGTAAAATTTAACCCTTTTTTTCGACAAAAACCGTGCCATTCCTACATTACATCAAATCAAATCTTCGATTTAAACCATTCTGCCTATAACCTATTTCACCCCAATTACTTCTTTTT
>JAKSDL010000100.1 GCA_022360105.1 Pseudomonadota bacterium | reverse complement strand
GGGGGTAAATTTTGCTCCAAATTGCTCGTTGATCTTGTTTGTGTGCGGGTAAGCCGGATTGTTAACCCCATCCGAAAGAATGATCACAGCCTTTCTGCCTTTGGTTATCCCCAGTTCTTCGATGGCCAGGGAGAGACTTGCATAAATTTCAGTATAAATTGCATCCCCTTGTGGTCTTTCGATGGCATCAAGCTGCTGCTCGACCATGCCAATCTGATTGCTTGGGGCGGCCAATAGCTTGTAATATGAATTATATACTGCCACCCCAACCGTATCATTCGGATTTTTGATACTATTAATGAATGACGTGACCGCCTTTTTGGCAATGGTCATTCTTCTTCTGGCCTCAGATTTGGTTTTTCGGCCCTCCAAAGTCCAATACATGCTTTCCGAATTATCAATTAACAATAAGAAATTGACTCCTCCTGCATCATTGATACCTGCCTGAAACCCTGTTATTTCTTCAACTGGCTTGAATAACATGCCATCTGAGGATTCCAGTATGTCAAAATTATCCTGTCTTAATCCCGAAATAGGATTTCCTCTGTCATCGGTAACACTAAGGTATAGCTTTACTTCTTGATTGAGCAGCAAGTCACCGGAGTCAACCTGGGAGATTCTTATTGAGTCCGCAAAAACCAATGGTGCAATTAAGATGAACAGGATTGCTGGAATTAGTTGGTATCTTTTTGTCATTGCTTACTCCCTTATTTGTAGAAAAAAAGAAATTTTGCTGTACCAATTTGCAGCACATCCTCAAACTTAAGTGTGTGTTCTTCAACCTTCTCTTCATTGACTAAAATTCGATGGTTATCCGTTTCCTGACTGATGTTTACCACATCTCTTTTAACGACCAGCTGAGCATGCATGTCAGCCACATCTCTATAATCTAAAAGTTGGATATCTGCCTTGGGTGAGGTACCAATCTTAATTTTGCGTTGAACCAGCAGATATTCTTTGCCTTTTAACTGTCCGTTTAACAACCTGAGAACCCCATTTGATAATCCTTTCTCAAACAATCCGTAGAAGAGGCCGATTAAGAATCCAAAAACCATCATTCCAGCCAGACGGGAGAAAAGCATTCCGGAGAACTGTGCGTTTAAAAACTCCATTGTTAGCCCGCCCAGGGCGCCGCCTACAATTCCTCCTAAGATACCAACCCTTATTTTAGACCAGGATACAGCCCGAACACCTTCCACCATACCTATAAACATGCCGAGAAATGTCCAGCTGACAATGCGTGAGACAGGAATACCGATGGCTCTGAGGGATTTATTGGAATGGAAGACAATCTCACTCGTTACAGCTAATATTCCCTGTCCGATTAGAAATCCAACAATACCTCCCAGAACTCCAACCAACGAGCCTGTTATCATTCCCGGAATGATCTTGGGCTTTATCGACAAGGTAATTCCTTCGCTGCTTCCCAGAAAAGCTCCCATGATTGCACCAAAAACGGCACCAAGACTGATGGTAAATACCAAAAACGAAGAAAATCCCGATTGTATCATCAGCAAAAGCTCTGCAAGAGGCCATGCAGCGAGTCCCCCCAACAATCCAATACATCCAAAAACAAGCTTTCTAATAAGCGTTGACATGCTTTCTCCTAAACTATTGGAATTTAAATTGTAGATTCTTATTCTCAGGTGTTTCATTGACTGCCAGATGAATCTGTTCTCCGGATTTTACACGGAGAGTTTCCTTGGAAGGCTCTGCTCCAAACAAAAACTTTCCTGATTCCGCAGTTAAATAGTAGTCACCCGGTGATAGCAGTATTTTTTGTTTTGATCCCGATAATACCGGTAGCTTTTTAATTATTCGATTACGCCCTCCATCAACATAATATTCAGAATCATTTATTAGCAGCTTGGTACCTTTTAAATTTGAACTTAAAAAGATGGTCGCCGGAACCGGTATCATTTTTATTTTGACAGATACTTTGGTTTGTTCCGGACGAATCGTCAAATTGTAATATCTGGTATAAAAATCGGGATGCTTGAATCTGATACGATACCGTTTACCCGACATGAATCCCGGATTTTTCTTGCTCTTAGCTGCAAAATCCGACCAAGTCTTCCATTCCGAACGACTCAACACCGAAACCTCCGCTTGAGTTGTGATAGATTCATTGGTGTGAATGGTATACACCGAATAATCTGCATGAACAGGCAATGAAGGCAGCGATCTGTCAACAGTGAAAGAAATTTTGAGGGATTCGCTTGTACTTAAAAGATCTTTTTGAATGGATCGGGGAAAAAGAAAAAAATTCTCACGATATTGTTCGTTTTCGGCATACAAGACAAGTTTATAGACATTTTGCGGCAAATAAACCTTTTGAGACATCAAGGTGTAGTATGCATTGCTTTCCAGTTCTTTAACAGCTTTGAATTCAAATTTTGTGTCTTTCACCAGGCTTAAGGTGTTGTTTTCTTCCTTAAACAAAGACGCGTTTACATAGCTATCATTCTCTGATTTATAGCTTTTTCGAATCTTTACCAACAGTTGGACAGCTCCGTACTCGTCAGCATAGAACCACTCGTAGTGCAGCCCTTTCTTGGTCCCCCAGAAAACCCCCAAGCTCGCTGAGCAAACTACAATTGAGATGATCAGACCAGCCATTGCCAGCTTTCCAACCATTCCCCCCACCATACTTTTCTTCTTTTGAAACGGATCTTCTTTTCCTTCCAGGTATGTCTTTATGGTTTGCTGAATCTGCTCATCCGACTTATAGCGTTTTAGATAACGGGAGACCTTTTTAACTACCAATCCAAGATCCTGATAACGTCTATTCACCTTGTGGTGCATAGCTTTTTTTATAATTCTTTGAATAAACGGTTTTATTTTCGGATTGATTTTTCGTGGCGCCAGGTATTTCCCTTTTTCGATCATCGCAATGACTTCGGGGTTAAAACCTCCACGAAAAGGTTTTTTCCCGATGACCATTTCATAAAGCATCACCCCCAAGGAATAGATATCGGAACGTTTATCCCTGTTTTTTGCATTGGATATTTGTTCAGGTGCTAAGTAGGAGGGGGTTCCTATTGTCATACCTGCTTTGGTCAATCCGTCTTCATCACTGGCATCCAGACTGGTTGACACTCCAAAATCAACAAGTTTAACAACCCCGGATTTGGAAATAAGGATATTGGCAGGTTTGATATCCCTGTGAATGACGTTTCTGTCATGGGCGTATTTCAAGGCCTGGCAAATTTCGGAAAAAATAAGCAGGGCTGCTTCTTCCGCTAAAAAACGCCTCGACTCTATCAAATCCTCCAGAGTAATACCGTCCACATACTCCATCACAATATGATACGCATCTCCGGCTTTAAAGTGGTCGTAAACCCTTACAATCTTTTCGTTGGTGAACTCCATCATCAACTGAGCTTCCCGTCTGAATCGCTCAATAAAATCCTGACTCCCGGTCAATGTCAGTTTTTTGATGATAACGGTCCTTTTAAGTGTAGGATGAACAGCTTTATAAACAGCTCCCATACCTCCTTTCCCGATTTGGGAAATCACTTTGTACTTTCCGATTTGCGTAGGTTGTGTAGGCATAACTGTGGGTTATTATTGCACTTGATTAAGTTTTTGAATTCAATAAATATGGGCAATCTTTTTGGTTTTGCTAGACCGGAATCAGGTCTTTGTTCACGTTGACAAATTCATTGGTCATAACAACTGTCACTTCTGATATTTTCTCTTCCTGCTCAATAGCATCCAAATCATCCTTACAAACTGCAATTTTAAATATCGAAGACGTGCTTTTTACAGGTCCCACTTCGAATTCTATCGGGCTGTTAATTGCGACCTCGGAAGATAATTTCGAGTTTTCTTGCACCATGGAATCCGGTACGTTTTTTCTGATCCCAATGCTGTTATAAGCAGCTTTTCGATACCCATCCACCAGGGGGCCTATTAATACCAGGGAGCCTGAATAGGTCAAGGCAACCGCCCCTTTAGAATCTTCGACTCCTAATGACTCAATTTCAATCATATCTTGGTCTGCAATCTGCTCTTCAAAAATCTTCTTTTTGTCCAACCACCCTTTTGCCATCTTCTCGTATGATTCTTCATCATCTGCTAATCCTGCCGACTTAGTAATACCCTTGATATGTATCTGAATTTCAGGGGGCAGCTGATTCATTAATTCTCCCATCTGTCACTCCGTTTATAATCTGTTGCCTGGCCGTTAATTTAAAACAAACTCACAATCAAAAACTACATCATCTGAGCCAATCTATGATACCAAAATCAAAAAGAAACATAGCATATTCAAAATCTAACAGGAACTCATATCAGACAGAAATGCACACGAAAGACTGCTCTTCTTTTGTTTGAAGTAGAATTGCACCCTTATTCTTTACTAGAAGCAGGTACCGGTTGCACCATTTTGATAGATTCCTGTATTTATACTAGACATACTTGAGACAACTCAGCTTAGTTGAGTGAACAATATCCAGATTATACCCGGTAAATTCAATGTCTAATGAAATTTTGGAGCCTATACCCAACCGTTTTAACGGCGCATGTTTTGGTTGCAGCACTGAAAATCCAGTCGGTCTAAAAATGACATTCAAAGCAGGAAAAGAAACTGTCGTATCTGAAGTGATTGTACCAAAACATCTTTGCGGCTGGAACAATCTCGTTCATGGAGGTGTATTGACGACAATTCTGGACGAGATAATGAGTTGGACAGCTATTCACTTCCTGCGGAAGCTGGTTATGACTAAAAATCTGAATGTGACGTTTCTGAAATCCGTTTTGGTCGGAGATTGCGTAAAAGCCATCGGTCGAATCAAGAAGAAAAATAATGAAAGGGAAGTTGTAGTGGAAGGTTTGATACTAGACAAAAATGGGCGTGAATGCGTTAAAGCTGAAGCTAATTTCGCCCTTTTGTCCCCGAAAATCGCCAATCGTCTGGGAATTTCTGAAGACGAATACCCGGAAGGATTTGAATAGGTTTATATAATATAAAATTGCGACTAATAAAAAACAGCAAATGAGTAATATGAATAAAAAACTGATCACACAATTTACCCTGATCGCAGGTTTAATACTGACTTTTCATAGCCAGGTGTTTTCAGAAGAAACGTATCGTTCGGTTACAAGTATTTCGTACGGAGCTTACCAAAAAACAGATGGAGACGACACTCTCAGCGGAAGTCAATTGGCCGTTTCATATATGAGCCATTTTTCCGAACAATGGTCATATTTTTTAAGATTAAGCAATGGTAGCGCCAGTGGAACTCACACGGAAAACGGTGAAAGCTATGACTTGAAATCCAGTAACTCAACTTTAACAGGAGGTGTTCGCTGGAGTTATGATTTTGATGTAAATTCTGACAATGATACTGACTTGTCTCCATATGTCGGAGCCGGTCTTTCGGTTCAAAAATATGAATATGATTTTGAATACCCGGGAAGCGAAGTTGGGAAGACCTCGGGAACCGGATATGGACCTTTTGTAAGTCTGGGGCTGAAAATAGCTATATCCGCCAATATTGTAATCGTTCCCGGTTACCACTATGAACAAATTACAATCAAAACCGAAGACGGGGAGGACCGTGCGTTTACATCTTCCGGAACATCACTGGCTTTTGTTGCAAGGTTTTAAAGTTTGACTACATTCCGGGAAGCGAGGAGAGAGGGAATTTTGAAGCCAGTTAATATACCCAAAACTGAATACGTTTGGGTATGTTTAACTGGGTAAATGCAATGGTTTAAACTAGTTTACTGCATCCTTAAGGTTTTTACCTGGCTTGAATTTTACTACGTTTTTAGCAGGAATTTTGATTGTCTTACCTGTTTGAGGATTTCTTCCTTTTCTAGCAGCTCTTTTAACTACGGAAAAAGTTCCGAAGCCTACCAAGGTCAAATTACCATCACTAGTTAAACCTTCATTAATACTGGAAAGAGTAGCATTCAATAATTTTTCAGCTTGTGCCTTGCTAACGTCAGCCTTGTCTGCAACTTTTGCAATCAGTTCTGCCTTGTTCATAAATTACTCCTGTTGAATTCAGTTTCCGGAAATTAGTTGAATAACATTGATGGAAAAAAATAAAGCTGTTTTCCCTGACAACGTTAAATCCAGTTAGGCTCTAAAACAAAACAATGTCAAGACTTTCGTCCCAAATTTACTCTTTTTTTTCACTTTTTCGGTTGCATGGCCAAATCTGTCCCAATACCTGTTGTTAGTGGGGTAAGAAGGTTTTTATCTTTATAGTACATAATATCAACCAGTTAAACAAAAACCTAAGCCTTGTCCTTTTTAAACAGAGGATTTCGAGAAACCAGCGGTTTGTCTTGACAGGAGTTTCTGACAGAAGATGAAAAATCCGAATAAAATCAGATTTTTTCACATTTAAAAATATTAAGGGTTAGGTATATCGCTTTGGAAATGAATTTTTCCGAATAAAAACAGTGCTGGACCTCTTGATAAGTGACATTAGGCAAGAAATAAAAATCATTTTGTCCAGGATTCATTGACCTTTTTTTTTGTTCAGATCAATTATCTTAAAATAAGAAATCACCCATGCTGGAACAAATAACCGAATACTACTTAAAATTACCCTGCAACATTGCTATTTCATATGATAAGAGGCTTTAGTTGTGTTATGCAGTCCTGCAGCGGTGTAGAAAACCTGGTTGACCGGTTAATCGCCTTGAACACATAATGATCCAATCACGCACAGATATAAACACATGAGCTTACTATCAACAGCAGGTACGATGAGCAAAAAGGCTATCTCACTCACTATAGGAATCAATCTCTTAATCATATGTATCGCAATCTGGTTTGGCGGACAAAATACCTGGAAGTTGCTTGGTTTCAAAGCGGAGCCGGATTCTCCAAAAGAAAATCTGGTCGCTCTGGAAGAGATACTGAATGATCATCCGGATGAAGGTCTTTCAAAATACAATCTTGCCGTAGTGCACTATAGGCAGAACAACTACCAAAAGGCCGCTGATCTTTTGAAAGAATTGGTTAACTCGGGAAAGTTAGGGGCTGATCAAAGAAAAATTGTTCACTATAACCTGGGTAACAGCTATTTTAGGCTATCTGAGAATAGTGAAGATCTAACGGAATCGATTGAGTTGCTCGAACAAAGTCTGCTGCATTATCGCACGATTATTGATCAGGACAGGCAGCAGTCCAAGTATACAGACACTTCATTTATCGCAGATGAAGACGCGCAATTTAATTATGTACTGGTCAGGGCTAAGTTAAAACTACTTAACGACAAGCTGCGTCAACAGCAAACCGATCAGGCAAATGAAAAACAATTGTATCAGCTCTTAAAAGAACTGAGGGAAAAAGAGAAAAAGATTGCGGAACAACTTGGTATCATGAAGAACGATCCTCTCTCGTCACAATCGCTTGCGTTAAGAGAGGAATTGTTGGAGATGCGAAAAGAAAACTACAAACAACTTCAGATCATTAAAGAAAAATTGTTACAATCTGTTTCTCAACAGCGGTCAAAACCATAGGGATACTAAGGTTTGGCAAAGATCAAACGGTTACCGGCCAGTTCTTTTGTTTTAAGGCGGATGCCTTTTTCTCTGCAGGCCAGATAAAGCTTTCGTCTCATGCGGGATTTTTCCATAGAAGAAAAGTATTCCACTCTCAATCGAAGGGGGATGTTTTCCAATTCTGTCATCGATTGGTACCCCTCAAGATTCTCTAGAATCTCCAGAATCTGAAATTCTTCGTCCTCAGTAAAATCGGTGAATACCAAAAGGAAGGCATTTCCAATTTCTCCTACTGATTCGTAATAGCTGACGATATCCCGCATAATAACATCTGCAGCAGCATTTCCGGCACGGTTACCTGCTCTGGATAAAGCATTGTTCCAGTCAAAACTTCCCCGTCGTGCATTAGTCATCTGTTTTTGGGTTGTTCCTACACTAGCCATTAATCGTCCCGTAGATACATCATAGCTTCTGGCCTGGATACTGACTTTGGCCGCTGAAAAAGCAGACGAGGAAAACGGTTTTTTCTCTCCTGCGATCAACTCAAATTCCAAAAGAATATCTACCTGCTGTTGATCGGCAATTTTTACCCATTCTTCTGTTGGGGCCCCTCGTTGAGTAATTCCATCGATAACGTGACCCAAGGATTTTGCGTCAAAGACCCGAAAACCGGATTTCAATAAAGACGCCTGCAAAGCAGTTGTAGCAGATGAAACGGCACTATGAGTTTTCTTGAGCGCGTCAGGATGTGTCGGACGATAAATAATCATCAATCGTTTGTTACCCATTTTTTGATGCAGAATCCTGAGTTCGCTGAGTTTTGATTTGATGTCTGCTGAGGAAACTTCTGCATCAATTTCAATATGCCAAACACCACCGGTTTGTTCATCCCTTAGCACCTTGTATTCCGTTACAAAGCCACGCGCACTTGCGTATATCTCATCTCTTATGACAGCCCAGTTTTTTACTTCGGTTTGCGAATCGATAAACAACCCTACACCTTGTTTTACGGCATCTCTTAATGCATTGTTCAAAGCCTGGTTGCGAGCTGATCCTTCATTATTGTTAAAAATCTGGGCACTACCCTTGCCAACAACACCTGCAAAACCTGTGATTGGGCTTAAAAAAAACAATGTGATCAAAAATATTATGGCGCTCTTCATACCAATCCTTTTTATAATTTTTGGATATTTTTTGTGCTTGATGGTTGCCATTTTAACAAGATTGATAAACGATTTGTCTAACTAATTTACCTCAATTTAACTAACGCACAGTATCGATTTGGCCTTGTGGTTAAAAGATAACTCATTGCTCCTCAGTCGGCGACTCCGGAACTTGTTTGATAAGATCATCTTCCAGCAGGGGGACTTCCATATCCATTGGTTTAATAAGACCATTTTCCTGATCATCGGCAACAAGGTCATCAACGGTTTGAGGAGAGTCTGACGGGATCTCTGATTCAGGAGTCATTCCAGGTGGTTGAGCAAACTTAAGAGCAGGCTCCAGCGGCCACAATTCCCTTGCTTTCAGTAAAAGCTGCTTATTCCGTTCCATGCTTTTTATAATTTCCGCTTCACTCACCGGCTCTTCTTCCAGCTCTTCGAATTGCATGTCGACAACTTCCTGTTTATCAACCGGTTCTGCTTTCTGTGGCGAGAGTTCGTTGACTTCATCTTCTGTTCCTTTTTGTGCTGTCAGCCAGGCTTGCATCATATTCCCCCAGGCTTGCGCGTATTTTAGATCTTGAACCATTCTGTTCGCCATGGAAAACATTTCGGCGGCTTTTAGCATGTCTCCCAGCTTATGATGTACGACGCCTAGATTATAGTAGGCGCTAGCCCTATTTTTTTTATAAATATCCAGCGGTTCATCATCTTCAGGCTCAAATAACACCAGTTGCCATAACCAGATAGCCTTGTCGTATTCTCCAATATCGGCAAACCGATTTCCTTTTTTTATCCTGCTGCTTCCAAAATTATAGATGATCCTTGAAATCCAATCCCAGCCATACCCGATTTCCAATGCCATTTCCAAAGGTTCGACCTTCGCCTGGTAAAAATCTGTCAAAAGGTTGTAGACCAATACTTTGGCCAGTCTTTTCAACTCCAACGATTTGTCGGGCATTTTCTCTATTTCGTCTTGGCCGACATAAATTTGCTGAAACGGCCGTGAATAAGGTTTTCTGAGTAACAGTTTTCCGGTTTCAGCTTCATAGAGAGAGACTCTGAAACTCACCAAGGCATTTCTTCTCAGCACCTGCCCAGGCACATTTGGAGCATTGCCTCCACTTTTCAAATTCAAGTCGAGTTTTTCGTTGGTTTCCCAGGCAGAAAAATCTGTCACATTGAGCCGCATGATTTTTAAATCAGTATAATCATCCGGCAGCAGTTCAACGAAGGTAAAGAGATTTTGTTCTGCGGCGGTCTCAAAAAAGACTTCTTGAACTTCTTTAATGTTCTGTCCAGTAAAGCTCTGGATATAGATCTTCTGTATCTTCAGCTGGTCCGGGTCTTCATCTGCAGTCGTATCGGAGGCAAGGCTTTCTGCAGAACCAAAGATTTGACATCCTGACCAGAAAAATGAGAGCAGGCCAATTGCTATTAATAGAAGGTGTCTCAATCTGCTTTCTTCTAAATATTTTAAATGGGAAATCAGCAACCAGTCTGCTAAGGTAGCATGGAAATTATTGGACTTAGTAAACTGGTGGCTTTACCAATGAGGGTATCGTTTAAACAATATTAATGGAATCTATTAAAGCAAAGTTGATACCATTAATAAAGCCCCTGATGTTTTGCAACCAGGGCGCGTAAAACGAATTATAGAGGTCGTCAAGATAAGAGGGAATGTAACCTTCTACAATAAAGAAAACCAAAAGACAGACAAGCATTCCCTTTGTTAACCCTAAGAGCCCACCGATAGTGCGGCTGAAAACAGTTGGTCTTTTAAAGGAGATCAATGCCTTAATTAAGGTCGAAAGCAAAAAGCCGGCTAGAATGACTATGGCGAAAATCGCAAAATAAGTGACTATTTTAGCCTGCGAGTTGTTGCTGAGGTAATTGAGGGTAATGCTCATGTATTTCTGGTGAAATCTCTCTGCAGCGTAGTAACCAAAAACGATGCTAAAGGTAGAAATAATCTCGCGAAGGGCACCTCTGGAAGAACTTATGACAACAAATACCAGAACGACAATGCTGAAGACAATATCAAAAAAGTTCATAAGCCTAATAAAACATGGTTAACAGCGTAGATTTCTTATTGACCTGTTTTCCTTTTATGCCAATGATATTGAAAAAGCAATTGCTTTTTTACTCTGTATTAACGCTGAAATGACGACATTTACCCTAAATCTTTATGCGGTATTTACAACGTTTTTACCTGTCAAAACATAGTTACTATTAAAATTTTCAATGGTTTAACTTGCAAAACAAAATCGTCTCTATCTGTTATCAGACTAAAAACTACTCATCCGGATTTACTGAAATATTCAAATAATTTGCTTTGATAAAACGATTATTTTAAACCCTGGACGACTACTTGGAATAATTCATCATTAAAATCATTTTGATTGAGTAGGAACCAAACTTTTCATCAACACTAGGTCAGAAATCTTCACTACCATTTTCAACCATTTATCAACAGGAAGACATGAGCATCTGCAATATTAAGGAATGGAAAGATCTGGAAGACCATTTCAAACAGGTAAAGAACCAGACATTAAAAACACTTTTCCAGGACGATAAGAATCGAGCTAAACAACTAACATTAAATGATTGCGGCTGGTTTGTGGATTTTTCCAAAAACCTGGTAACCCAAGAAACGATGCAGCTTTTGATCAATTACGCAGAACAACGACAAGTGGGCAATGAAATTGCTGCCATGTTCGCAGGTGAGAAAATCAATCGAACGGAGAATCGATCCGTACTGCATGTCGCACTCCGCAACCTTTCCGGGTATCCTTTGTTACTGGATGGGAAGGATGTTATGGATGAGGTAAACTCCGTAGTTGTGAGAATGGAAGGGTTGGCAAAAAAAATCCGTTCCGGAAAATGGAAAGGGCATAGCGGGAAAAAGATCAAACATATCATCAACATCGGTATTGGAGGCTCAGATCTGGGTCCTGTGATGGTTTACGAGGCTTTAAAATACTATTCGGAAAGATCCTTAACCATTCGATATGTTTCGAATATAGACGGAACCCACCTGACAGAGCAGCTTCATGACCTTAATCCTGAAGAAACCCTTTTTATTATCGCCTCGAAGACATTTACTACCCAAGAGACAATGACCAATGCCGAAAGTGCCAAAAACTGGATATTAAAAAATCTAAAGGAACAGGAGGCAATACGTCACCATTTTGTAGCCCTTTCGACGAACCTTGAAGCAGTTCGGGCATTTGGCATTGATGCGGACAATATGTTCGAATTTTGGGACTGGGTTGGTGGCAGATATTCCTTAACTTCGGCTATTGGGCTTTCTCTGATGATAGCATTGGGACCTGAGAATTTCAGGGCATTGAGAATGGGATTTTTCAAAGCAGACACCCATTTTAAAGAAAAAGAGCTGAAATCAAATATCCCTGTAATAATGGGGTTAATAGGATTTTGGTATAATAATTTTTACGGGTCGGAAACCCAAGCCATATTACCTTATGATCAATATCTCCACCGATTGCCTGCTTATCTGCAGCAAACAGACATGGAAAGCAATGGAAAAGGAGTTGATCGCCAGGGAGTACCTGCCAACTATCAAACAGGTCCAATCATTTGGGGAGAGCCGGGTACAAACGGACAGCACGCCTTTTATCAATTGATTCACCAGGGAACCAAAATGATTCCTTGCGACTTCATCGGATTTGTCAATCCTTTGAATCGGCTTGGCGATCACCACGATAAGTTGATGGCTAATTTTTTCGCCCAGCAGGAAGCGTTGGCTTTTGGGAAAAATGAATCTCAGTTAAAAGCAGAGCAAGTAAATCCGGAGCAGATTCCGTTCAGGATTTTCGAAGGAAATCGCCCTTCTAGCTGTTACCTTGCCGAAAAATTATCCCCGGAGACCCTGGGAGCCCTGATTTCTTTTTATGAACACAAGGTGTTTGTGCAAGGAGTCCTGTGGAACATTTACTCCTTTGATCAATGGGGAGTTGAGCTTGGCAAACAATTGGCAAGCAATATACTCAAAGAATTACCAAAAAATGCACCTGATAAGCTTTCTCACGATGGTTCCACCAATCAGCAAATCGAATATTACAGAAGCAGACGAAACAATGACTAACCCTTTTGACAAATCCATCAGGGGTTTGAAAACCTATTTTGACAGTCAACCAAAAAGTATCCGAAGTAACTATTTGAATTTTTGAAAAGCAGGAAATTAAAATGGAATTGAATGAAAAACTACTTGAAATCCTTGCCTGTCCGAAATGCAAAGGTGATTTGAATTTGACAGAACAGCAAGACGGATTGATATGCCCTGCCTGCAAACTAAAGTATCCGATACGTGAAGGTATCCCGGTTATGCTTATTGATGAAGCCGAAACTTTGGTAGATTAGAAGTCATCGCCAAGCTTTGATGCGATTGTTTCGCTTAAAGCTTCAAGAAGATCTTCACGAGCTTCTTCCACCTCCGAACTGCTTAAATCTGCAGATTGAGTGGTAACAGAATAACTGCCTTTTAAAGCCTCCTGCCTTAAAATGTAGCGCTCCGTTCGATTATCAAAGACAGAGAGTTCTCCGTTTAGGCTGAATTGAAATTCATAAGTCTGCCCTGTTTCATCCAGAGCATATTCACTTTGTTTCAATTCATAGGTGTTTATAACCAGATTTAGAACCAAATCTGCCTGATTAATCGGTTTGATTGACACTAAATTTGAGTTAAATGTCTCAATCAATAGTGCTTTAAGGTTAATATCCAGACGA
This sequence comes from Pseudomonadota bacterium, assembly GCA_022360105.1. Next base: position 29,577 of record JAKSDL010000100.1, on the reverse strand, counting down.
GGAACAAAACTTTTATTTACTATTTCTGATATTGATATGGATTGAGCCTGATTAAGAAGTTGCAGCTTATTTCTATTCAGCTGAAAACCACAGGCAGTAACAATCAGCAATAGTGAAATTAATAAAAAACTCGTCACTGTTCTCTCGACATAATTTGAGCTGGATTGAGAATACCTAACATTTTTCACAATTACTTTCCTTAATAAAAACAATTTATTGGAAGTTTTTTGGCGATAGTTCCCTAGGATTGACAGGAACATTTTTTGAGGCTAGCATTAACAATTGTGCTTTTGACGAAGAAAAAGATTAATTTTCCAGCTGGGCGACCACCAAAATGTTTGAAAATCTAACCGAAAAACTCAATCAAACATTTAAGAAGCTAACCAATAAAGGCGTTCTTTCAGAGAGCAATATTGCAGCCTCACTAAAAGAAGTCAAATTTGCCTTGCTGGAAGCTGATGTTAACTATCGGGTTGTCAACGCCTTCTTGAAATCGGTTAAATCAAGGGCGCTTGGGGCAGAGGTAATGAAATCTCTCAGCCCGGGACAGCAGTTCATCAAGATTGTGAATGATGAACTGATTGAGATGATGGGGGCAGAGAACCACGGAATCAAGCAGATCAACAATCAACTGACCATTGTGATGGTTGTAGGGCTTCAAGGAAGTGGTAAAACAACTACTGTAGCCAAGCTGGCAAACAGGCTGAAAAAAGATGGTAAAAAGGTGCTGCTGGCTTCAGCTGACGTTTATCGACCGGCTGCTATTGATCAGCTAAAAGTGTTGGCGAAAGACATTGATGTCCCTTGCTTTGATAGCAATGTGGGCATGAAGCCGCTTAATATTGCCAAGGAAGCTCAAAAAGAAGCAGAAAGCAAGCTGGCCAACTACCTGATTCTGGATACTGCCGGGCGATTACAGATCGATGACGTGCTGATGCAGGAACTTGATGAAATCAAGAACAATGTTGCTCTCAGCGAGGTTCTGTTTGTAGCTGATGCTATGACAGGGCAGGATGCAGTCAATGTGGCCAAAGCGTTTCATAACAGACTGGCATTGACCGGATTCATCCTTACCAAAATGGATGGTGACGCCAGGGGTGGTGCAGCTCTCTCAATTAGAGCAATCACCGGGCAACCGGTGAAATTCATCGGTATTGGTGAGAAAATCAAGGATCTTGAACCCTTTGTACCGGATCGGATTGCTTCCAGAATCCTGGGAATGGGTGATATGGTCGGGCTGATCGAAAAAGCCCAGGAACATATTGACCAGGAAAAAGCTGAAAGACTTGAAGAAAAGATTAGAAAAAATACCTTCACTCTTTCTGATTTTCAGGATCAACTAAGACAAATTCGCAAGATGGGTTCGATGAAAGACATCTTGGGAATGATTCCGGGCCTGGGAAATAAAATTCCTACCGGAGCTGAAGTAGATGACAAATCATTGGTAAAAATAGATGCCATTATTTCGTCCATGACTCCCAAGGAGAGGGAGAAACCGAGCATCATCAACGGTTCAAGAAAAGTCAGAATTTCAAAAGGAAGCGGCACGAACGTTAGTGATGTCAATCGCCTTTTAAAACAGTTTGCCCAGATGAATAAAATGATGAAGAAGTTCTCTTCTATGGGCCAAGGAAAAAAATCGATGAGAGCTCTTCAAAACATGATGGGACCCGGCGGAAACATGGGTCCCTTTTAATCGTATTCAATTTAACATCAACTCGGAGAAATAATAGTGGTACGAATTCGACTTGCCAGAGCCGGAGCAAAGAAAAAGCCTTTCTACAGAATCGTAGCAGCTGACAAGCGATTTAAGCGCGATGGTAGATTTTTAGAAAAACTGGGGACCTACAATCCTCTGACAAAGCAATTGGAAGTCAATAAGGAAAGCGTTGAAAAATGGCTTGCCACGGGCGCTTCAGCATCTGAATCAGTGACCAAGCTTCTTATCAAGGAAGGGTTTGATCTTAAACTGACTTTCACGCCTAAGGAAAAAGCAAAAAAAGAAGAAGAAAAAGTAGAAGCCAAAGCTGAAGAGAAAGAAGAAGCTGCACCTGAAGCAGAAGCAAGTGCCGGGGAAGAAAAGGCTGAGTAAACCGAATCTTGGATAATGGATCTGGAAGGCATCATTCAAATCGGTGCTATCGTGACCTCCCATGGAGTCAAAGGGGAAGTTAAAGTAATGGCTTTAACAGACGATCCGGAGATTTTTTACGATCTTGAGCAGTTGATCCTCATTCGAAAAAACGGCGTTAAAGAGCAAGTTTCATTAATAGACGCCAGAGAGGTAAAAAAATACTGGCTATTGAAGTTCGATGAAATCAAGGATATGACCACAGCGTTAGCCTATAAAGGAGCTGGAATTTATACCGATGAGGCGAATATTCGTCCTTTGGACGATGATGAGTTCTATATCCACGATTTGATGGACTGCAAAGTTTATTCTACAGACAATCAGTATCTTGGGGTAATTACCAACTATTTTGAAGCAGGCACACAGGGCGTTTGTGAAGTAAAGTCAGATGAAGACAGTTTCTTGTTTCCGACTTCTGATGAAATCCTTGTTGAAATCATTCCTTCAGAAAAAGTGGTGATCAACCTGATTCCTGAGTTGAGAGATCTAAATAAACGAAAGCCAAAATAAATTGACAACACCGGAGCCTTTATCAGTTTGTTTTCATGTACTGACCGTTTATCCGGACATGTTTGCTTCGTTTTTGTCCGAAGGGTTGATTGGAAAAGCGATCAACGATAAAAAACTGATTGTCGAACTTGTCGATTTTCGTGAAAACGGAATCGGAAAACACAACAAAGTAGATGCACCTCCTTATGGTGGTGGTGCTGGAATGGTTTTAAGGCCTGAGCCAATTTTCGAATCATTGACGGCATTGGATAAAAAAGCATCCGTACATAAGATTCTGATTTCACCCCAGGGTCAAAGCTTCAATCAACAGAAAGCTATTGAATTAAGCAAAAAAGAGAAACCAATAGCACTTGTATGCGGACGGTTTGAAGGATTTGATGAACGAATCCGATCCTTGGTTGATGAAGAAATCAGTCTGGGAGATTTCGTGATGATGGGTGGTGAAATTGCTGCCATGGCCATCGTTGAATCAGTAGCAAGATTAATCCCCGGTGTTATCGGGAATCAGGAGTCCTTAACTCACGAATCGTTTAGTCAGGACTTGCTGGAGTATTCGCAATATACGCGACCAATCGAGTTTAATGGGATCAGAGTTCCGGATGTTTTGACATCCGGAAATCACCAAGAGATTGAAAAGTGGCGACTGAAAGACGCGGAACGAAAAACCAGAATGAAACGTAGTGATCTTTATGAGCGCTACCTGCAAAGATCAGAGTCTTCTGATATTTGATAAACTGGCTGATCCCCTGCGTCAGAATCGCATTCAAATTATTATTGTTCAATTGTCAAACGTATTGTTGGAGTCAAAAAATGAGTAATATCATTGAAGCAATTGAAAAGCAGCAACTAAGGGAAGTACCTGCTTTTGATATCGGCAGCACTGTGCGTGTGAACTACAAGATTAAGGAAGGAGAAAAGGAAAGAGTTCAGCCTTTCGAAGGTGTAGTCATCGCTAAACATTTCGGTGAAAAGAACCTAAAGGCGACTTTTACCGTACGAAAAGTCAGCCAAGGGTACGGCGTGGAACGGATTTTTCCACTGCACTCACCTCGCATTGAAGATATAAAAGTAGTCAAAAAAGGACGAATCCGGCGTGCAAAACTTTACTATCTGCGTGGAAGATTTGGTAAAGCAGCCAGGATTAAGGAAAAGCTGTTTACAAAATAACAAACAGGTATGCCGCCAAACAAAAATCGGTTGCAATTAGGACGTAGAGGGGAAGAAATTGCCGTCTCACACCTTGAGAAAAAAGGTTACCGGATTGAAGCTTGTAACGAGAGAATAAAGCAAGGTGAAATTGATATAATTGCTGAAAAAGATGAATACTTGGTTTTTGTTGAAGTTAAGTCACGAAAGGAATCAAACCCTGCTGTCAGTCCGTTTATTTCCATGACCAAGGCAAAATGCAACAGGATCCGATACCTGGGGAAGGCATATTTGGAACGAAACAATATAAGAACTAAACAACCTCGTTTTGATGTCATTGGCATCGTGTTCCAGCATGACGGTCAATTTTCTTTGGAACACGTTGAAAATGCATTTTGATAATTAAACTATCAAAGAGACTATCAGGGTAACTATGGCAAATCATAAATCCGCAGCAAAAAGAGCTCGACAGAACATTAAAAGACGCCTCCGCAATAGAGCGCTAAAATCAAGTTATAAAACAGAGATCAAAAAATTTGTTGAATTGATTACAGAAAAGAAGCTTGAGGAGGCAAAAAACATGTTGCCGTCAATTCATAAAGTGATTGATAAGGCAAACACCAAGGGTGTTGTACCAAAGAATACAGCTTCTAGAAATAAATCAAAAATCACCATTATGTTAAATAAAGCGTTGGCTGACGCTTAATTTTATTTCGGAATTGATAAAATAATATCAATGCGTGAATTCTCGCTGGGCTTTTCTCCATGTCCGAACGACACTTATATCTTTGACGCGTTAATTCATCAAAAAATAGGTGAAGATCTCCGTTTCAAGGTTCACATCGAAGATGTGGAGACACTCAACCAGATGGCGTTAAACGCTGAACTGGATATCACCAAAATCTCAACCCATGCTTGGTTTCACGTTCTAGATAATTACAAACTACTTTCCAGTGGCGGGGCATTAGGTAAAGGATGCGGACCCATGTTAATCGGAAAGTCACAACATATACCAACAAAAGGGGCTATTGCACTGCCAGGGGAATTAACAACAGCCAGCCTTCTTTTTCAAATGGCTGTTCCAGGCGATTTTAAGTTTAAGCAAATGCCTTTTGACAAGATCATTCCCGCGATAATCGATGGCACTGTGGATGCAGGTGTTATCATACATGAGTCGAGATTTACTTACCAAACATTCGATTTGAATTGCCTGTTGGATCTCGGGCAATGGTGGGAAGATACAACAAATTCCCTGATTCCCCTTGGAGGGATTATCATCTCTAACAAAGTTGATAAGAAAGACCAGGTTCGCATTCAATCACTAATCAGGGAATCGATCAACTATGCCGAAAAACATCCGGAATCGGCCAGGGCGTTTATCAAAGAAAACGCACAGGAAATGGAAGATCAAGTCATTGCCGATCATATTAGTTTATACGTAAATGACTATTCCAAAGATCTGGGAGTTGAAGGAAGAAGATCGATAGAATTATTGTACGAACGTAGCGCACAGCTAGATTTGTTACCGGATCATAGCAAAAATAGAAACGGCCAGCTATTTATCGGCTAGAATCCGATTTTCTATTTTTAGATCTGAATAAAGCGATAAGAGATTATGTCCACAAGATCAGGCTTTATCTCTCAAGAGCAGAAAGAACAGATTCTAAAAGCCAATGATATTGTTCAACTTATAAACGACTACGTTCTTTTAAAGCCATCCGGCAAAAATTTCTTAGGACTATGTCCCTTTCACCAGGAAAAAACCCCTTCATTTACCGTTTCACCCTCTTATCAAAATTTTAAATGCTATGGCTGCGGAGAATCCGGAGATTCAATCCGTTTCGTAATGAGCATTGAAAATCTTCAATTTGTTGAAGCGGTTAGATTTTTAGCAAAAAGAGGTGGAATAAGGCTTGAGCAGTCAAGCAATCAAACTGAATTCAAGCCGGTAAAATCAAATATTGACCAGTGCTTGAACCACAGTTTCAATTTTTTTAAGGGTAATCTTCAAAGTGCTTCCGAAGCCAGTGAGATAAAAAAATATCTCTCAGAAAGAGGAATTTCCAATGACTTGGTTTCAGCTTTCCAACTTGGGTATGTGGCACCAGGCTGGCAGAACTTAAGTCAGTACTTATCAAAAAAATCGATATCCATTGAGATCCAGGAAAATGCGGGATTAATTAAAAAGGGAGATAAGGGAAACACCTATGATCGCATGCGAAACCGGCTGATTTTCCCAATCAGGGATAAAAGAGGGCGTTTACTGGGTTTTGCCGGAAGAAGCATAGGGGATGATGAGCCAAAATATCTCAATCCTCCGGAAACAGATCTTTACAAAAAAAGTTACGTTTTTTACGGAATTGACAAAGCTGTCAACGATATTCGCAGAAAACGCAGGGCAATACTGGTGGAAGGGTATTTGGATGTAATCAGATTGCATGAGCAGGGCTGGCAGGAATCGATAGCCACATGTGGAACTGCGGTCACCGGGGAGCACATCAACAATCTCAAAATATGTGGCGCAGAAGAGGTTATTCTGTTGTTTGATGGTGATAAAGCAGGCATAAAAGCTGCAGATCGTTCCGCCAGACTTTTTATTGAGAATGGCCTTGACAGCAAGGTCGTCGTTCTACCCGAAGGGTTGGACCCCGACGACTATTTTAAGAAATACACCAATCAGGACTTTAGCAACCTGGTGGAAAAAGCTGCCTATGATTTTGAATTTATTATATCAATTATCACAAACCAATTTAAAGGGGTTAGCCAAAGCGAAAATCTCATTAAAGAGATACTGAGTTACGAGCAGTTTATTAAATCGACAACCAAACGAGAGCTGTTTTTAAACAAGGTTGTCGAGCTTACTAAAATCAGCAAGAAAAATATTCAACAGCTGATTAGCAAATCAGATACGAAGAAAACTAATCAAACCACCATCCAAGAGGAAACAACTCTTTTTAAATTTGATAAAGAGTACTTACACGAGATTCAGTTTCTACAGTATCTGATGAATCATGTTCAAGCGATCACGCTTGCCAGGGAAAAAGTTAAGCCCGAAGAGTTTATTCATCAAAAACTTTCGCATGTTTATGCGCGATTTTTGCAGTTAAGTGATGAAGAGTTTAAAACACTGGAGGCTAAATCTTTTCCGGATCAATTTATTGAGTTTAATGAATTATTAATGCACCTCTTGCATTTTGGGACTGAGTACAAAGGACCAAGTCAACCCAGACCCAGCACTCAAGAGATGGAGAATTTAAAGATCAATCACGAACAATCTATCAGCAGTTTCTCTGAATTAGCATTAAACATTTTAATTGAACGTTTGAAGAAAAAACGCAGAAGTTATGATATCAAAAAGTTAAAACTGTTTCCTTCCGGTGCTGAAAAAAGTGCTGTGGAACGTTTGGCTGAAAATCGAAAAAAAAACAATCCTTAACTTAAGGATAAAAGTCCGGTTTAATCAGAAATTTATACTGCAGATTCGCTAAAATTTCTGATATACTTATTTGAGATAGTTTTGAATAAAAAACTTAATCGTCTCTGTAATCCTAAGGATGAAGACCATGAGAAAGAAAAACTTGAAAGAAAAAATCGAAAAGGTCTCAAAAACCACTAAAAAAGAAAAAAGCGTCAAAGCGGCGAAAACCAGGAAATTCACCCAAAAAGAGATCGAAAAAATCATTAAAGATCTTACAGCAAAAGGGAAAACCAAAGGGTTTGTAACCGATATTGAAATTAAAAGCATATTTCCTGGAGAACCGACAGAAAAAGTTCTGAACGCTCTTTACGATTACCTGGCCGATAAAAATATCGAAATCGTAGACTCCACAAAAAAACGTGGGGCAGATAAAAAAGAGGCATCGGTTAAAGAGAAAAAAGCAGCTAAATCAAGCAAAAAGAAAGTCAAACTCGAAGAGCAGGAAGAAGAAATCGTAGCTGAAAGTGATCCAGACGAAGGCAAAGACTTCGACGACGCCCTCAGCTCCAGTTTGAAAGCTGAAACTTCAGCTAAATCCGATGATGATGGTGAAGCTGAAACATCCCCTACGACAGCGGATAAAAAAGTAGATGAAGATGATGATTTTGCTCCTCCTGCTGATGCCGACGAGGAGAAGTTTGTGTTATCCGATGATGATCTGGAAGATGACGGCAGCATCGTCGATGAACTTGAGGAAAATGGCGAATCGGATGATGAAGAGTTCGATGAAGAAGAACTGAAAGAATCCGCTAAAGAAACCAAAGCCAAAACTGTCTCAACAGATCAAAATTCAGATGACCCTGTTCGTATGTATTTGCGAGAGATGGGATCGATCAAACTTCTGACCAGAGAAGGTGAGGTCGAGATCGCAAAAATGATTGAAAAAGGTCAGCACGAAATGCTCGATATTCTTTTGCGGTCTGAGCTGATTATCAACTATCTGTTTGATTTGGGTAAGAAATTAAAGAACGGTAAAGCAAGGGCTCGGGATATCGTTTCCGGAATTGATGAAGATGATCAAGTGATCGAAGAAGAATCCCAAGCAGCTGATCAAGTATTAGTAAAACTGAAAACAGCAAAAAAACACTTTGAAGATAGAAACAAGTTTAGTGTAAAACTGGATAGTATCAAAGATCAGAAGAAAAAACGTGAATACGAAGCTGAATACGAAGAAGCCAAGTTCCTGCTTTTGAAATCGCTACGCAGTATCAACTTCAATACCAAGCAGATCGACACCATGTTTCGTGTCATGCTGCACCACAACGATAAAATCGACTTAACATTTACCCAGCTTTCCAGATACCAGCGCGACTTGCATGCTCCTGTAGCCCAGGTTTCAGGCCTAGTTGATGAGTGGGATGAAAACAATCAAGACAAATGTGAAATGGTGGAAGTGCAACTCAAAAAGCTCACCAAGCATAGCTTCAGGGTTGCTCGTCGAATTTTGGAAAAAGTTCAGGCCGGAGGGCGTCGAATTGATAAGATGATCCACCAAACAGATGTTAAACTCGATAAATTCCGTTCAGAAATCAAAAGATTGAAGGGTGCGGAACGCAAAGTAAGTAACGCTAAAAGCATGTTGGTTGAAGCTAACCTGCGATTGGTTATCAGTATCGCGAAAAAATACACCAACCGCGGCCTGCAATTTCTGGATCTGATTCAAGAGGGTAACATCGGTTTGATGAAGGCTGTTGATAAGTTTGAATATCGAAGAGGATACAAGTTTTCAACCTATGCCACCTGGTGGATTAGACAGGCCATAACCAGGGCTATTGCAGATCAGGCAAGAACGATCCGAATCCCTGTTCATATGATTGAAACAATCAATAAACTGATTAGGACCTCAAGACACCTTGTACAGGAATTTGGACGAGAACCTTCACCTGAAGAAATTAGCGTTAAAATGGATCTGCCCGTAGAAAAGGTACGCAAAGTCTTGAAAATAGCCAAGGAGCCTATCTCACTGGAAACACCAATCGGTGATGAGGATGATTCCCATCTTGGAGATTTTATTCCGGACGCAACAGCCGTTCTTCCCAGTGAATCGGTTGTAAATACTTACCTGGCGGACGTAACCAGAAAGGTCCTGGGAACCTTGACCCCAAGGGAAGAAAAAGTATTAAAAATGCGGTTTGGAATCGATGAGAAAAAAGACCACACCCTGGAAGAGGTTGGTCAGGATTTTGATGTGACACGTGAAAGAATTCGTCAAATCGAGGCCAAAGCATTAAGAAAGCTTCGACATCCAACACGATCAAGAATGCTGAAAAGCTTCTACGAGTAGGAGTTCGTCAATACTTGATAATAATTGGGAAATAGGTATTAAAAAACCTGTTTCCCGAAATTAAATTACCGTGTTTCCAGCGGTTAGCCAATCTAACAGCAACGTCCAGCCTACCTAACGACAGATAACGACTGCTCAGTCAACTTCAGCCTTTTATATTTTCGATGTTAGGTGCCGCTATTTTTGGATCACATTGATGCGAATACGAAAAACAAATCAATGCAAATTGCATCATTATGTACAATAATGCAAACTAACGGTTGGAAAAAAGCATTTAGGAAATTGGACCATCTTCCAGCGGAATACCAGCTGGGAAGTCTCAGTTAGGTTATACTTAGAACGGAAAGTCGTTGGGCTGACTTCTGATTCTGAAAAAAAATCCTGCTTTCAATTCCCATCAAAAGCAATTCATTATTGTAATCAATCACATTTTAACAACAGAAAAGGACTGATAAACCATGGAGCTTGATCAAATAGTAAACTGGCAACGAACAAAAATGTGTGGAGACCTTAGATCCAGTGATATTGGAAGTGAACATATTTTGATGGGATGGATAAACAATAGAAGAGACCATGGCGGTGTTATATTTTGTGACTTAAGAGACTATTCCGGTTACTCCCAGGTAGTATTCGCAACTCAGCATGATACAGATTCGTTTGAAAAAGCCGACAAACTCAGATCTGAGTTTGTGATAGCCGTAAAAGGAGTCATTGCCAAACGTGATCCGGAAACTATTAATCCAAAAATGGTAACCGGAGAAGTTGAGCTTCATGTAAAAGAACTGAAGATATTGAATACCTGTTCTCTGCTTCCTTTCCAAATTTCGGATGAACAGCAAGAAGTTGGTGAAAAGACCAGGTTGAAATTCAGAACACTGGATCTACGTAAACCTGCCATGCAGAAAATCCTAATGATGCGCTCCAAGGCAGCCCAGGTAGTAAGAAACTTTTTCTTTGATAATGGCTTTTTTGAAATAGAAACGCCTGTATTAACTAAATCCACACCTGAAGGTGCCCGAGATTTTCTTGTACCCTCTCGCGTAAATCCCGGAAAGTTTTTTGCGCTTCCTCAATCGCCTCAGTTATTTAAACAGATGTTGATGGTTAGCGGTTATGACAGATATTTTCAAATCGTAAAATGTTTCAGGGATGAAGATTTAAGAGGTAACAGACAGCCTGAGTTCACCCAAATCGATATCGAGCTCTCCTTTACCAACCAGGAAGAGATATTGGATTTGATGGAACAGATGGTCGGTAACCTGTTCAAAGAAGTAATAGGTTATGATGTTCAATTGCCCATTCAACGCATGACTTACACCGAAGCCGTAGAAAAATACGGAAGTGATGCCCCTGATTTACGCTTTGATCTGCCTTTGATTGATCTGAGCGATGTCGCTGCAAATTGTAATTTTAAGGTATTCTCCGGAGCTATCGAAAACGGCGGAATCGTGAAAGCCATGATGGTTCCCGGCGGGGATAAAATGTCCAGGAAGGAACTGGATGATCTTACCGAGTTTGTGAAGATTTATCGTGCTAAGGGTCTTGCTTACGTAAAGATGAAAGAAGAAGGATGGCAGTCCCCCATCTCCAAATTCTTTACAGAGGAGGAAATTATGGAGATTAACAAAAGGACGGGGGCAAAGGTTGGTGATTTGATTCTTTTTGGAGCGGATCAGACGAAAATTGTTCACGACTCCCTGGGCAATCTAAGAAAGGAAATTGCACGTAAAACAGGGTTAATTGATAACAACGAATTCAGGTTTGTCTGGGTCACTGAATTTCCTCTGTTCGATTACGACGAAGAAACAAAAAGCTATACTTCTTCTCACCATCCGTTTACCATGCCCAATTCGGAAGACCTGGACAGATGGGAACATGAAGATCCTTTTAAAATAAAGTCTGTCGCATTTGATCTGGTTCTGAACGGTGTTGAGCTGGGAGGCGGCAGTATCAGAATACATCAAAAGGATATTCAGGAGCGGGTATTTAAATTGCTGGATCTTTCTGAAGAAGAGACCAGAACAAAATTCGGGTTTTTCACTGATGCCCTGGAGCAAGGTGCCCCGCCCCATGGTGGATTGGCTTTTGGATTTGACAGAATAATGATGTTTCTTGCCGACACCGAATCAATCAGGGACGTCATCGCTTTTCCAAAAACCCAGCAGGCGGCATGTTTATTGACAGAAGCACCTTCGCCTGTGGACAAGACTCAGCTTGGTGAATTAAATATTGCAGTTAGAAAAACAGTTTCGTAGAATTATGAATTAAAAAACCATTCATATCAACCTTTTTCAAAAATCAAATGGGCTTCAAGGTAGGACTGGCATTGGGAGGAGGTGCAGCCAGGGGACTGGCTCACCTTGGAGTTATCAAAGCACTGGTTGAATCAAACATACCTATCGACATCATTTCCGGTACCAGTATTGGCGCTATGATAGGCGCCATTTACGGTGCTAATCCGGATATTGATACAGCTATCAAAAACATCAGTGAATACATCGGATCGCCTGATTTTGACAGAACAAGACTGGACCTAATCAAGGAAAGCTCCCTGGAACCAAATTCCTATTTCGGTTCTCTTAAAAAGGTAGTGCAAACGGGTTTGTTTTTTGCCGTTTCCATCAGACAGAATTCTTTTATCTCTGAAAAAACCTACCGATCCAATATGGAGCAAATTCTCCCTCCAGGAAATATTGAAGATTGCCCCATTAAATTGGGACTTATCTCCATGAATCTTCGAAATGCAAAAGAAGAAGTTTCCACTTCAGGCGAAATCATCGAAAAGGTAATGGCCAGTTGTGCCATTCCTGGAATTTTCCCCCCGGTTCACTCCGGCGAGGATACCTTTGTTGATGGTTCCTGGATCAATCCTATTCCTGTGAGTATTGCTAAAAAGTTAGGAGCAAAGTTCGTTATTGCCGTTGATGTTGCCCCTGGTATGGACCAGGAACAAAAGGAACTGAACGGCTTCGAGGTTACCTTAAGAGCAGCTGAAGGTTCAAGAGAATACTTGAAGGAAATTGGGTTGGAGAAAGCTGATGTTGCAATCAATGTTGATTTGAGCGATATGCATTGGGCGGATTTTTCGAAAATTGATATGTGTATCGAAGAAGGTAGGAAAACTGTCTTGAGTACTATTGACAAAATAAAAAAGAAATTGTTTTGGAAGCGGATCCGATCTGCTTTATTCTTTTAGCCCAACCAAAACATTCCAGCTGAAACAGGCTGACAGCTTGAAAATAGTACCTCAATAAAGACGGCTTACCTTTTGCATTTTTCCCGTAACACCAATTTGAGTAGAAAAAATTGGTTTCAATTCACAGGTTACCGTTTGAAATTGCAAGTTTAAAGATAATATTAATCGATTAGTGTTTTTGGTGCTGTATCATGGCAAAAGCATCCAAAATGAACTTTGACAGCGGAGGCTCAATGGCTGAAGAAGATGGTGAAGAAGGTGGTGGTGGCAAAAAATTTCTAATTATCATTGTTTTATTGTTACTGCTTCTCATTGGTGTTGGTGGAGCTTTGTATTTTCTTTTTTTTACCTCGGAAGATGACGCATCCGGCACAGGCGAGCAACCATCACAAGAGCAGATAGATCAAGACATTTCAGCATCTACAGAGAAGGATATCACCAAGCTGACAGATCCTATTTATACACCCGCTAAAAAATATGTTGTAAACCTGAGAGATGGGAGAAATTTTCTTACCATCCAGATGGTGGCGGCCTTGGAGGATCCTGACGCACTAGTATATCTGATGTCCCGGGAACCGATCATCGACGATATGATTATCTCACTATTGGGCAACCTTACCAGTGAAGACTTAAGGACATCCTCCGGTAAAGCCCTGCTTAAAAGAGAGATTTTCAAAAAAATCAACAGCCTTTTTACCCAGGAGTTCATCGACGATTCAGAATCTCATGATGCAACCCCGGTGAAGAAGATTTTGTTTACGGAATTTATTCTAAATTAGCGAAAACTCCTTTTTCTAAGGTGAAGATTTCGATACACTAGGGCTAACCAAAAGCTAGTATAACTTTAACGCAACTCGACTATGGCAGATTCAGGTGAATTAGATTTCTCGAGCCTTGACGGCATGGACGACATCGATTGGTCCGATGTTGAAGGGGAACTGCAACAAAATCGAGAAATGCTCATTAAAGAAGCAGAGGAATCAAAACCTGCTGAAGCAGCGGTGGCAGTTCAAGAAACCGTCAAGGAAGAGTTACCCGAAGATGTTGATATAGATTTTCTACTGAATGTTCCACTTAGGATGACAGTAGAAGTGGGACGAACATCTCTTTTAATCAAAGATCTTCTCAATGTTGATTTAGGTTCTATCATCGAATTAAAGAAAAAGGTCGGCTCGCCTCTCCACGTTCTGATCAATGATAAGTTGGTAGCAAAAGGCGAAATAGTAGTGCAAAACGAAAAATTTGGAATCAAACTTACTGAAATCATAGAAGAAAGTGAGCGTCTACTTAAGCTTCAAGAAAATTAATATGCTCCGCAAACGTGTTTTTCTTTTGGTTTATCTGCTCCTTTTCTGTCTTACTTCCAATCTATATCCCTCAGATTCTAAAACCAGCTTAATTACATCAATCGATATCGATTCCTCGGAAAAACAGGAAAAAATCCGATTACGATTTGAAAAACCGTTCACTGAAACGACCAGCCAGCATTTTGACCCGGGTTTGGTCAGAATCACACTGCCCTATACCAACTACCAAAAATCCATAGAAACAACACACGTAAACGATCGTTTTATTCGCATCACCAGACTGTACAAGGAGGGAAGCAGTTCGATTCTGGAGATTCAATTCGCCAATCAAGAATTTCAGGCTATTGGCAAGGTCTCGTCAACAGTTGACGGACCATTGTTGGATATATTCATCGACAAATCAATGGAACCCGTCGATATCCCTGATGATAGCAGCATTTTTCTTCCAGCCGGAAAAAGTAATCCCAAAGCGACTCCGCTTGAGCTATCAGACGATATGTTGCCGGACAACAATATAACCGTAAATATCATCAAAATGTTGCTTGCAGTTGCAGCGATTTTGATCTTTTTTTATGGTATTTTATGGGTCTACAATAAGTTTTTTGTCACTCGCTTCAGTTTCAAAAAGGGCGGTCATGCTATTAAAATGGTCACCTCATATCATATCAGTCCAAAACAGAAAATTGTGGTCCTGGACGTTGATAACACCACCTTTGCCTGTGGAGTGACACCAAACAACATTAGTTTAATATCGGAAATTGCAGACAAATCGTTTTACAACTATTTAAAACAGATAAAGCCAAATTCCGGGAAAGGTGTTGATTTTACCCGCATTCGTACGCAATATCTGGAGAGCAAGATTGCCAAATCCAACGAAGATTCCATCAAGCCTAAAGCCCCTTTTGCTGCAGAACTTCTGAGTAAGGTCAAAAAATTAAAACCGATAGATTAGGCAAAAATCGCGGTTGAAGAAGTTAGTATTTTAATTTAACTTGATCTACCTATTGAATATCAGCGCAGGATAATCACCGGACAGCTTCATTCTCAATCACCAAAATGAATCATGAAAAACGAACAAGCGGTTTACGATATTGATATTAGCGGGTTAAGACTTTTTGCCTATCACGGGGTATTTCCGGAAGAGAACAAACTGGGGCAGGAATTTAAAATTGATTTGCTGTTAACAGTTTTAAAACCCAAAAATCTTGGAGATGATCATTTAAAAAATGTACTCTCTTATTGGAATGTTATCGAATTGGTCAAAGAACTATTTATTGGTAAAACATTTAAACTTTTGGAAACGGCTGCTCAAAACATTCTTGAAGAACTTCGGCGATTTCCTCAAATACAACGCGCCCGTATTAGGCTGAAAAAATTGACACCGCCAATTCCGGTAACTGTGGATTACGTCGGTGTTATACTTGAAAAAGAGTATTTTACCTTGGAATGTAAGAGTTAATACCTTGTTTATATACATTTTTTTGATCGATCCTATCCTCTTCTCATGCAATATCGCAAAACACAAGCAGTTATCAACCTGAACGCCATTCTACATAACATAAAGCAACACCAAAACATCATCGGTTCAAACAAAAACCTGATGGCTGTTGTCAAGGCCAACGGATATGGTCATGGTGCCACCCCTGTTTTAAAAACCGCCATTGAACAAGGCGTTACCTGGGCAGGTGTCTCTTCTGCCGAGGAAGCCATCCAACTCCGTAAGGCAGGATTCAATCTTCCCATTCTTCTGATGGGTGGCTGGTATCCGGAAGCAATTCCTGCCTTTTTAGAACACGATATCACACCAAGTCTCTATTCTTTAAATCAAGCGGTGTTATTAAACGAATTTGCAACCAAGCAAAAGAGGTGTATTGGAGTGCATCTTAAGTTGGAAACAGGCATGGGAAGGCTTGGGTTTGCAGAAAATCAGCTTTCGATTTTTCTTGAAAAGCTGGGAGTATTTCCAAATATTGAAATCGAAGGCGTGTTTTCGCATCTATCCTCAGCTGATGAACAAGTTACTGATTTTACAAATAAACAAATTGGAATCTTTAAAAAGAGAGTAGAACAGCTGAAACAATTTACAGATGTAAAATGGATTCATGTCGCAAATTCTGCGGGAACTTCCACTATTGACGATGGAGTTTCCAATTTATACCGTCTGGGTATCAGCATGTATGGTCAGCCAACGTCAGATCATATATCCCAAAAACTTGACCTCAAAGAAGCCATTACCTGGAAGACAGCCATTGCCCATCTTCAAGATTATCCTAAAGGGTATCCAATCAGTTACAACCGAACCTTCCACACCCAAAAAAAATCTACAATTGCAACCGTGTGCGTTGGATATGCGGATGGATACTCAAGGCTTCTATCAAATAAAGGCATGGTGCTGGTAAAAGGTCAAAGAGCCCCCATCGTCGGCAGAGTCTGTATGGATATGCTTATGATCGATGTTACAGAAATAGAAAATGTCTCCCTATATGATGAAGTCGTATTGATAGGACGGCAAGGTCAGGAATACATCTCCGCTACAGAAATGGCCTCCTGGATCAATACAATCAATTACGAGGTGGTCTGCAATATTTCATCAAGAGTGCCACGTCATTATCAATAATAGCGATTTTCGATAAAAACTGAAAAGATGACACGTCTGTCAAAAGCCCTGATTATTCTTAATGGAGAGATCCCCGGAAAGTCACTGCTACAAAAGCTGATGACGGCAAATGACATAATTGTTTGTGCAGATGGAGCAGCAAAAGCAATGGCTGCATACAAACTGGAACCTGATCTGATTATCGGCGATCTTGATTCGATTACGGCAGAAACAAAGAAGTCTTTTCCCAATGCCGGGATAAAAAAAATCGATGACCAGGAGACTACTGATGGAGAAAAAGCTTTTGATTACTGCATTGAGAACGAGTATTTTGATATTACGCTTGTTGGTGGGTTTGGTAAAAGACTGGATCACTCATTATACAATATTGGGCTGCTTAAGAAGCATCACAAACCGGGAATTGTTATCACTTGTTTTTCCGACACTGAAAAGGCAATGCTTATAGAGGAATCAATAGTTTTAAATGAAGATCCAGGCACCACAATTTCCCTTATCCCAATCTTTGGTGATGCAAAGGGCGTCCGAATGGAGGGATTCCTTTATGACTTGAAAAAAGAAAACCTTCATTTTGGTGATTATTGCAGCATGTCCAATGTCACCCAATCGCAACACCCCAAAATTACCATTGCTTCCGGTCAGCTACTCCTGGTTATTCCTCTCTAAATCAGTCTAAATAAAAGCGATTACTCATCTTCGCTAGTTATCTATAGACAGACTCTTTGAATAGTTCTTTATGACGTCAACTATTGTCATATTTTGATATTGAATTTTATTCCGATTTATCACAAAAAAATCAAAGGTATCAGAGCCAACCACAACAAAATCGATTAACACATCCAGTTTGTAATGATTATTTATATATAACAGCAACAAGAGATATGATATCTGCAGGGATAATTTGCTTTCCAGTTTGCCTTCCAGGTGTTGCTTGATGATTTTTAAAAACCTTGTTGCTTTGTCATTA
Organism: Pseudomonadota bacterium; assembly: GCA_022360105.1. The sequence continues at coordinate 11,944 of JAKSDL010000100.1, read as the reverse complement.
GTGATAGAATCCCGGCTTAAATAAAACTGGTGGATTAAGGCAAATGAAATGAAATAGGACCATCCTTGTTCAAATTGCTTCGATGCTTTGGTAAGGGAATCCACGTCGAGCTTTTCTACCCTGATCATTTGCGGCGCAACTCGAGATGTATGAAGAATGTCTTCCAGGATCGGGAGTCGGACTTTGATACCCGCCAACAAAGAGTTAAACCTTTTATAATCGGGACTAGCGGCAAATTCTTTTCTTTTGTGACGCTGCAACAGCTTCATACTATTGACAGCTCTGAAGGAGGTTTCAAGGATTTTTTGATAAAGCGAGTTTTTATACTGGTTGGCAATGTTTTGCAGGATATTGTCAGATGGAACTGTCTTGGGATAGTTTTCGAAAAGCCGCTGGCGCCATACCCATAGAGGAAACTCAAGCATGTCTTTTTTTTGATTAATGGTTAACTGTGAATCCTCAATCAAAAACAGTTTCACCAATCCTTTTCGTTTTAAATATACAATTCTATTATTGAGAACGTTCATCCAGTAGTCAGAAGTCGAGAAATCTTCCACCTCATCTAATTTCAGGCTTTTCAAATATTCGGAACAATCAATAAGGTCTTCTATACACCCTTTGAGATATTGAGCCTTTTCTGCAATGCCATCGAACAGTTCCCATTGCATCCTGTCTTTTAAAGAGTTGAAATACTTTAATTCATGAGGAAGCACCAAACCAAGTTTTGGTAGATTATCAAATACCTTGGACGAAATGTTTTTGAAAAATGCCCGGGAGTCAGTTGCCGCTAATTCAAACTGTGTCGAAAAAACTGTGTTTAATATGTCTAAACAGTGTGAATTTTGATTTTCCGGGTCATTCTCCAATAGTCTGTAGAATTCATTTTTACCGGACTCTATCTGCTTTTCCTTGCTCAGTTTTTTGTTCAAAGCCAGGTTTTTGATCTGATCCAAAATGGGCTGTGGATATTGATCCAACATCCGGCAGAAATGTATTTTTTCCCTGACATCATAATCAAACTCTGATGACGAATCGGTTTCAACAAAATAAGGTTTTCTGGATAAAGCAGTCTCTCCAAAAAATAAGGTTCCAAACAATTTGGAGAAAAGCAGCCTGACTGTTTTTATAATTGTTTCTGACGAGTCGATCTTGGCCGGTGTAATGACTTGAATTATGGGTTTGTTTCCTTGCCAGTTAATAGTTGATGCTGGTAAATTCAAGGCGTCATTGTTATTTTTTTTCCAGGCTTTTTCCGTATAAAAGACAATTTCCGGATCAGCTTTTCTCAATCGAAGCCCATTAAGACCGGCAGACTTGGTAACTCGACCGACCATTGTATTGAGGTATTTTTGGGTTTTATCTGAGTACGATCCGTTAAATCGGACTGGCAGCAGATAATCTTCCGCAATAAATTCCCCTTGCAGGGCATCGATTTTTTCTTTGAATATCTGCTTGAATTTAGGATCAAATCTGACATTTAAAAAATCATCGTCAATATCTATTTCGTCGTTCATTCAAGACTCGCAATAAAAGCTGAGTTCTAATCTTTGAAAGTTGTTTCGCAACGTTTTAAGACCACTGGTGCTGATCTTATATGAAACATGTTCATTTTATCTATGGCAATCAGCCATTTGAAATTGAAGAAGAAGTTGAAAAACTCGTTAACAAGCTGCTTCCCGAAGATAATAGAAAAGAGGCTGTTTTCACTTTTGATATTGAAGACTTTTTCTCAAAAGATCAAAACCAAAATCGAAATTCAATTAGCGATTTTAAAAGCACATGTGAGACTGTGTCCTTTTTCTCTCCCGTCATTCTTGTTCATCTCAAGAATCTTCAAAGCCTGGTTCTCAAAAAAAAGGGAAAAGAACCGCTATCCAAAGAACTTGAGAGAATCAACCTGGTCAAAGTTAAAATAGACGGTAATGTTGAATGGGTGGATGCGGATACTTTGGTCACTCCGCCGCAGTCCCATTACAGAATCAATGGCAGACAGATAGCACAATCCATTTCTGTTGAAACAGGAAATACCCATCGCATTGTCTTAGATGAAACCTGGAAAAACAGAATCGTGTTCCAGCAAAAAAGCTCAAAGTTCCAGCAATTATCGATCAAAGAGCTTTTATCTCAAAAGCTTAATTGCGACCTTGAATTTGTGGATGCTGCGGCAGACTCCACGTTAAATGCCAGCGTCAGCGATGACTTTGTTGCCCTGCTCTGTGACTATTTAGCGTCTCCACCACCCCAGGTAGAACTGGTGATCACAGCAGATATCAAAAACACCAGGGAAATCAATCAAAAAATCTATTCCCTCATCAAAACTCACGCAAACCAGACAAAAAAGACTGTCGCTTATGATGATTTTCGCCCCGTTACCTGGGTCATGGAACGAGCTCAAAAAAAACACCTAACACTGGATCGCACTGCAGCTGACTTAATGATAGAAATAGCTGGATCTGACTATGGAAATCTGGATATGGAGCTGGACAAACTCACCGTGCTCTTGCCACAGGATCAGAATGTGCTACCGGAAGTATTAATACGGTCAGTAAGCCAATCCAAAAGTTTTACTGTCTTTAGAATAACTGATTCATTGCTTAAAAAAGATCTTAAAGAGGCTCTGGAATGTCTGGAAACCCTACTTAACACACACTCAGCAGACTACATCAGCATTTTCGCATTGATAGCAGCCCAGTTTCGCAAAGCCTTGAAGATATCCTGGATGAGCGAACAGGGATTACCGGAAAAGATAATCATCGATAACCTGGGAATTAACCAATGGATCGGGAAACAGTTGATAAAACAAGTTCAAAACTTTACAACAAAAGAACTGGAAAATTTGGTGATTTTTATTTCCAAATGCGATGTTCAATTAAAGTATTCCTCCAAAGGAGCCTCCACGCTACTTGAAAACATTTGCTTCCTTATCTGCCAAAATGAATTTAGAAAATTCAAATCTATCAAAAGCAAATGGTTACCTTAGTTCACGCTTTCCAATCATAATTCAAATCTTTCCGTCAGCACGAATTCGAAGCCCTCTGTTCTTCCTGATTTGTCAACTACTCATCTGCTTTCTATATTTTTCACAATTATCATCCTGGTGGTTGATTATTGTGTTTAGCCAAACATTGCTTTGTCTTTTAGGAATTTTCATAACGGATTGGAGAGCAGCGTCTGCAATAATTCTTATTTTGTTATTGCTGTTCAATTTTCCTTGGATCAGTTCGTTAGGCCAGTTCCCGGATGTATGTACGGGGGAAACCGATACTGTCATTGGAGTCGTAAAAAGTGACAGCCATGATAACAAAGAACATATCGATTTAATCAAATGTTCACTGTTTTGTGGCAGACTAAAAAGCAGGGTTCCCACGATCCGATTGGATTTACGTCAGGCCACTCGTCAGACAAAGGTGTCTTACAGGCCTGGAGATACCTTGGAAATGAAATCGTTGCATATCAAGAAAACAGGTGTATTTGGCATAACCGGCACCCCGACAAAACAATTTCGAATTTATAACCGAACTTCTCAGGAAAAAACACTGATGCGAAGTTCTTTGTTGATTTTCATTCAGGCAAAGGCTGAATACTACCTGGATGGTTTTTCTCTTGCTGTATTTAAAGCTCTGCTGACTGCCGACCGTTCTAATCTTTCGAACGAATGGAAAGCAGTGTTTAAACGCCTTGGTGTTTTCCATATATTTGCTATTTCCGGCATGCATATTGGGATCTTGTTCCTTTGGTTAAGCTTTGTGTTGCATAAGATGGTTGCTTTTCCTAATAAATGGGTGATTAAAGGTTATGGGGTGTTGGCAGGTGACATAGCCTGTATTGTATTGATTGTTCTTTTCCTGAACATGATAGGAATGCCGATATCCGCAAAGAGGGCAGTATTGATGCTAATTTGGTGGCTGCTAGTCAAACATGTTTTTTATTGGCAGCCGATTTGGTTAATTTTACTGGCCGTGGCGCTGATCGTACTAATGGAAAATCATGCGGTGATCGGACAGCTATCCTTCCAATTATCCTTTCTTTCGGTTACCGGAATCTTGATACTTTTGCCCTTGTTACCGATTCCCAATCGTGCAGATTCATACATTCAAAAAATATTCAAACCGTCATTTTCCACAGTTGTTATCAGCCTCTGGTTATTGCTGTTTACAATGCCGGTTGTTCAACAACTCGTTGAACAGAGGTCTTTGCTCGTTCCATTGAACAATCTTGTTCACATCACTTTTACAAGTTTGATTTTTCTACCTATCTCGCTGATCGTTTTGGGCTTCAATCTGTTCACCTTTTATTTCGGATTTTCATCTGGTGAATACCAGCTTTATACAGTCGTTCACCTTATAGGAAAGTGCTGGGAAAAACTGCTTACTGTTAATGACACAGTCAACAATTTGTTTCTAATCGACATCCACTATGACTGGACACCTTATTCAATGCTGTCCTACTGGGCATTTTTGATTTTGATCGTTCAATTTTTAAAATGGAGGCAGAGAGAAAATAGAATCAAGCAAATTTGACTGTTGATGCCGTAAACTTTTGTTCACTTTTTTCTTGACAGATGTTCCCCTGGTAAATAAGAATACAGTTGTTCACTTAATCAAAGGAGACAAGATGGATGCAAGAAACAAGAAGCTGGTTTTGATTGGTATTCGCAGGAAAGGAGAAAGTCGGTTCAAGATTAGGACCGTCACAGGACAAAAGTCGGATTGTCCAGGAATGGTAAATGGCAGAAAAACCAGTCAAATTGCACTGGCTCGATAACGACTGATTTGGATATTATTCCAATAAATATTTTTCGGGGTTTACATATTGATCGTTGACCAGAACTTCATAGTGCAAATGTGGAGCTGTACTACGTCCTGTATTCCCTATTCGGGCAATTAGATCGCCTCTTTTTACACGTTGTCCCACCTGAACTTCATATTTTGCCAAATGACCGTATCTGGTCGTTATGCTATACCCATGATCGATCACCAGAAACTCCCCAAAACTCCCATTCTTAAAAGTATTCACTACAGTCCCGTCAGCAGGGGCATAAATTGGCGTATATTGCCTGTTTGAGAAATCCAAACCGTTATGCATTTTTATTTTACCGGTAAAAGGATCATGTCGTTTTCCAAAACGTGAAGAAATATGTCCCCTGGTTGGGGCGATTGACGGTGTCCTTGCCAATCTATCCTTGCGCTCCTGAAGATAGGCACCAAGCTGAAAAAAGCTGATTTCGCGAAGTTTGGTATTTAAATCCAGACTTTTCACCTTGTCCAAAATTTTCAGATCTTGAAATTCTGATCCGTTTTCTATCCCGACCAGATTGTTTGAATTTCCAATATAGCGAATTCTCGTTGAAGACTCCTGCAAGCCACTGATTAGACGAAGTTTTCTGTCAAATTCTTCGAGACTTTCCAGGTTCTCATGTGTTTTCAGGAGTTGATTGTTAATTTCCTGGATTTTGACATTTTGCAACATCAAAGCCCGCTCCAATTTGCTTTGGTCTTCGCTTAAGCCTTTTGTTCTAAAATAGTCAATTGAAATTAGTGTTGATATTACGATAAAAACTAACAGGATAAGTGCACTGGCTTGTAGAAAAAAAGACGACATTTCAAATCTGAAAACATGTCCGTCTTTTTGTGGAATGAATAAAATAGTGAGTTTGTTACTAAGCATTCGAATCCTCGGCCGATAAATTCAGAACCTGTTGTTTTTAGACTGCCTATCGACAAGTAAACAGCAAGTCAACAATTTAATTACCAACAATGGCAGCAGTCTGCGTCGGGTATTGTTTTAATATTATATTTTTACTCAAACTCTGAAAATGCAAAAATGATATCTTCTAACCATTTGATCAATTCGGACTTCAGATTCAAGATCAATGAACTCTGGTTACAATTTCTATGGAAATCCAACGTTTTTGAAAAAGAAAACCTTTTTACGACAAACGGACAGTCCTTAAAAGTCATTTTTCCCGGTTGGTTCAATGACAGTTGGGGGCCGGATTTTAAGGAAAGCCGTATTATCATTGGCAATACCAGTTACTTTGGCGACGTTGAATTGCACATCGACGAATCAGCCTGGCATCAGCATTCCCATCACACGAATAATTCGTATAACAAAGTTATCCTGCACGTTTTTCTTAACAAGTCCAAATTGTCCGCAATGAACACCTTTGGACAAACCATTCCTTCGTTGTGTCTGAAGTCTGATTTCCTTACTGGTTTCTGGAAATCACTTTCCTCGAAAACCAATTTGAACGAAGGAGAACTGCCTGGTGCCTGCGGATTGTCATTGAATGATAGATCCTTTAAAAGGTTAAAATCTATTATCCAGCAGGCAGCAGAGGCAAGATTAATCACGAAATCACAAAAATTTATGAAAATTTTGAAAAAGGGTGACCAGACTCTTGCCGAAGATATACTGTTCAGTAGTATCTGCAAGTCCCTTGGATACGGTGCTCATGCAGAACAAATGGAAGCAATATCCCAGATTTATCCTTATTCATATCTAAGAAGCTATTTTATTACGCCTCAGCGCCAAAATAGAAAAGAAATCCTTAGTCGTTGGTTTGGGTATCTAAGAGTTTTTGACAAAGCTGACATCAATCAAATGCATGAAGATTTAAGAAGGGAATGGCTGGGCTTGGACCAGCACTGGAGACAACTCGGTGAAAAGAGGCAAACCAGCAAAACGAATTCCCAGGTACCTTACAGGCCATACAATAACCCTGTCAGAAGGTTAGTTGGATTGCATTATCATCTTCAATCCGTTCGGTTTAAAGGGCTACTTGGATCATGGTTAAGGTTTTTGAAAAGATGCAAAACAGACATTCATTCCAAAAAGGGCAAATCAAGATTTCTAAGGGCACTTGATAAAATGTTTCCGCAACCTAGCTGGGATCCATTCTCCTATTTCAATCCCCCATTAGGGAAAACAAATCCTCAGCTGCACTCACGTTTTATTGGCAGACAGAAACAACTAGTCGTCTTCGTCAATAGCATAATTCCTTTTTTTCTTGCCTGGTCAAGAATTCATCATGAAAAGGAATTAGAAAAAATCTTGTTCCGGTTGTTATTGATTTTACCAAGCGAAGGAAAAAATAGAAAAATCCGATTTATGGAAAATCGGTTGTTTATTGGCAATGACACTTATAGAATGAAAAACAGTTTGGGATACGGCCAGGGATTAATACAAATTCACGATGACAGCTGCACTTGCTTTTACGAGGGATGCAGACGCTGTTCACTTCTGAACTGGTTGCGTAGCACAGATACTTAGAGTACTAATTATTTGGTCCACATTATTCGATCATCCGCTTAACAATACTATGATGTTTCTCTCCCTTTTCAAAAAGAAGAATAAAATTTCAATAAATATTAAACTGTTGGCCGGATTAGACAAAATTGCAGGGTACAATCCTGAAACTGGAATTACACTGGAGACAGTGGAAGGAGCCAGGCTAAAAAACGTGTTGAAGCAAATTGAATTACCACAAGATCAACCTGTATCGTTCTTAATAAACGGTAATAAAGTCAGTGCCAGGGAGCGTTTGCAAGACGGTGATGAAGTTTTTTGTTTTCTGCCTTTTGCAGGCGGCTAAAATGGAATGATCAAATAATCATGGTGCCTGTTCCCTTGTCAGTGAAGAGCTCAGATATTACGGCATGATGATCCATCCCGCAGATAATGTGCACACTTTTCACGCCGTGTGCCAGCGCATGCAGCATTCCCCTCACTTTGGGGACCATCCCGCCGGAAATAATTCCGTCGTCAATCAGACCATTCACATCCTGCTTGTCGATTTCTGAAATCAATTGATCACCGTTCATAATTCCTTTCACATCTGTGAGAAAGATAGTTTTTTGAGCTTCCAGGGCAACAGCTATATGAGAAGCGGCAGTGTCTGCATTGATATTGTAGGTATTACCATCTTTACCCATTCCGATAGGCGAAATAACAGGTATGTATCCCTTCTCAATCAGGGTCGTCACAAGTTCCGGGTTTACCGATTCAATTTCACCAACATAACCAAGGTCCGCTTCCGGATGTTCCATTTTTTTTGCGACAATCAACTGACCATCTTTCCCGCTCAACCCAACTCCCATCCCGTTTTGAGCATTGATATGCGCAACAATCTCCTTGTTTACGGTCCCGGACAAAACCATTTCCGATATTTTAAGACTTAAAACATCAGTAATCCTTAAACCATCGATAAATTTGCTTTCCAAACCGTATTGCTTAATTGCCTGTGTGACTTCAGGGCCCCCTCCATGCACGACAACGGGATACATTCCCAGGGAACGGAGTAAAACGATGTCCTTGGCAAATGAAATCTTAAACGGTTCCTGTACCATGGCCGCTCCGCCGTATTTAATTACGACGATTTTCTGCTGAAAGCCCTGAATATAGGATAGTGCTTCTCTCAGGACTTGTCGTTTCTCTAAAGGGCGTAGTTGTGAAAGCTGATCTGTTTTTATAGCCATGATTATATTAGTGAATTGTGGGAAATAATGACGTCCAAAGTGTTTCATCCTATTAAATCTGGATCACTCGGGCAATTTAATTGCTGAAGCAAGTTGTTAGATTTGCTATACCAAAAAAATAAAATGTCATTATAATAGGCTCTATTATTCTAAAATAACCAGATGTATAAAACTTTAGTTGACAGCTACTTTGTTTACCAATTTAGATGTATACTTCTTCCACCATATACATCAATTCCAACCCACCTCATAAAGGAGCAAACTATGCCCGTTGCAGACTATCAAACTTATTGTAAAATGCTGGATACTGCACTTGAGAACCATTTTGCCTTTCCCGCTATCAACATCAGTTCAGTAGTAACAGCTAATGCCGTATTAAAGGGACTCGCCCAAGCCAAGTGTGATGGCATTATTCAAGTCTCAACCGGAGGAGGCGAATTTGCATCCGGCTTGGATGTAAAAAATATGGCTGTAGGGGCTATCACCCTGGCACAACATGTTCATTTGGTGGCAGAACACTATGGAATCTATGTCGCCTTGCATACGGATCATTGTCTTCAAGCAAAACTAGATACCTTCGTGAAGCCTCTGATGGAAGAAACTCGCAGAAGACGCGCTCAAGGTCTGCCTAATCTTTTCAATTCCCATATGTTTGACGGATCAGACCTGTCCTTGGAAGAAAATATGAAAGTTGCCGTTCCCCTCCTGCAGGAATGCGCAGAACTGGAAATAATCCTGGAAGTTGAAGCCGGAGTTGTGGGCGGAGAAGAGGACGGCTTGAACCGTGAGGATGTACCTTCCGAGAAATTATACACAACACCAGAAGATATGGTTTATGTTTATGAGCAGCTATCTAAGGTTTCTAACGGAAGATTCATGCTGGCGGCGACTTTCGGCAATGTCCATGGTGTGTATAAACCCGGAAATGTGAAACTTAAGCCCAAAATTTTGTCTGAAGGCCAAAATGCCGTAAAGGCAGCCTATGGTGAAAAGGCTATGATGGATCTGGTTTTCCATGGCGGTTCAGGGTCCGAGCTTAGCGATATTCATGAAACGCTGGATTATGGCGTAATTAAGATGAATGTTGATACCGATACTCAATATGCGTACACCCGCCCCATTGCTGATCATATGCTCAAAAACTACGACGCAGTGATCAAAGTGGATGGTGAGGTAGGAAACAAGAAGTTTTACGATCCCCGGGGCTATAGCAAAAAAGCTGAAGAGGAAATGGCAGCCAGAGTGGTCCGGGCGGCGGAAGATTTGAGAGCAACAGGAAAAACTATTTTTAGTTAAAGTAAGGCACCAACTATTAATCTAAATCAATTCCTGAGATTCTCTCTCGCTCAAAAGATTAAAAAAAGGCATTAAATAGCAGTGATTTATAATGCCATTTGAAAAAAATAATTGGAAGAAATCATTTTTAATTGACAGCATCGGCATTCACCTATATGCTTACTGAATAATCTCTACGAGAGACGGGTCGGTAGCTCAGTCGGTAGAGCACCTGGCTTTTAACCAGGTGGTCAAGGGTTCGATCCCCTTCCGGCTCACCATTCACAGAGGTGTCCCCATCGTCTAGTCGGCCTAGGACACCGCCCTTTCACGGCGGCGACAGGGGTTCGAATCCCCTTGGGGATGCCACATCTTTCCTGGCATCAATTCGATACATTCTTCAGCAAGTTAGATCAATCCTACCCAACTGTTGCGTCCAGCGTCTTCCTTGCGTTTACTCAGCCAATTTCATTTAATCGTTGTAAAGCTTATCATATTCAAAGCGCAGACACTCCTGTATAATTGCAGTCAGATTCTGTGATTTAAATGACTTGCGCTAAGAGCTTAATATGATAGATATCGAAAACTTAAAAAGGACTGTACAGCACAATTGCGACATTATTGATGCTGAGCATGGTCAAAACTATGGATTATGCATCTACCTTCTGAGGATGAGGGACTATTTCAGATGGCATAAACAGATACCGTTGCATCAGGATCTCAACAATGATGATATTCACAATTGGATTGCAAATACAGAAGAACACTGGGATCAAATTTCAGGCAATGCTCTGCAGAATATTGCCCTCAATGGCCACACATACAAACCTTTTGATTCCGACAGTATCAACGATCAGCTTAATCCGGAAGGATTGATTTATAGCGGCGGACTGGGTTACGGAGGAATTCCCTTGTTTTTCCTCGCAGAACTGGACCATGAGGACAAACAGAACGGATTTTCTGTTTTTCTCGCCGGTAAAGAACACTCTCGTGGATTGTTTGGTACGCCTGCTTTTTTTAGGGACGACAAGATAATCATAAGACAAGAAGCTTTAAAGCACCTCTATTGGTCCAGATATGACGAATGGAGTTTTAGTATGCGTGAAAATACCTTGGGCAGAGCATTAAGCTATTATGATTTTAAAAATTGTCCAAGTGAAGCAATTGAGGACATTACCAATTTCGAACTGCCAGTAATAATCCAGCATGAAATCGGCGAAGGGATTTTAGACAAGGAGTTTGGTCCGACCTGGGCAGAAATGATCCTTGAATTTGCCTATTCGAAGACGGAAATATTGCTCCGAGCTGTGCGTGATCTGGCAGCTGATTGTATGACTACACTTCCCTTTTTGCTCGCAGAACAGAGAATACCTTCCATTCATATGTTCTTCGCCGGTTATTCAGATATGAGAAAGGAATTATTTCCCTCTCTTTTTAATGCCTACAAAGACTGGCAACCCGGCAACGATTTCAATAAATTGAATGAATTAGTTGAGCAAGGCAAGATTTTCTGGTTTGATGTTGGCAAAAAATCGATGGAAATGTTTCGCAAAGATGGCAAGTTATCGCAGGAACCACTAAATCAATTCATTGGAAACCTGTCGCAATAGCTTTTTTTAAATTTTCAGGATGTCTTGCTTTTGCACTTCCATTTCAAGCAACTGAATCCTTTTTTCCAATTTTCGTTTTGATGTCTCTAACTGCTCTGTAAGCGATGTGACGTTCTTATGCAACATAGCGTTTTCGATCGCAATGGAGACTTGTGAAACAAGTAGTTCCAGGTTGTCAACCAACTTGGGAGGAAAAGCCCTGGCTGATGAAGGATTTTCCAGATATAAGATGCCGTGAAGTTTTTCATGATTGATGAGTGGCAAACAAAGGATCGATTTCGGTTTGTTCTCTTTTATGTATTTGTTATATGAGAACATGCTGTCTTTACTGGCGTCGTCCAGAACAATAATTTTGCGAGTTCGAATAACATAAAACACCACACTGTGAGCTATTGGTTCAAATTCTTCCAGTAAAACAGACAACTGACTTATCTTTATTGAATCGTTCTTATCTGCTTGCGCAAACACCTTGAAATTGTTCTCCCATTCCACCAGAAAATACCCTTTGACAGAACTGGTGTTTTCCAAAATCAAACTCAAAAGCTTTTCGACCATTTTTTCCAGCGCTGTTTCTTTAGATAT